>JADJEH010000001.1:347087-694175 GCA_016702305.1 bacterium | reverse complement strand
GGAATCCAGCTTGCGCGGCAAAATTCCCGACGACGATCCACCGGAACATCTCCAGTTCAAAGTGCCGCGCATCGGCCGGCATCCCGAGCAGTTGGAAAAAGCAACTGAGCGCGACCACAAAGCTCGCGCCGATCATCAGCGCCGCAGTCCAACCCACGACCTTCTCAGCTTGACCGCGCAGCACAAACGAGTTGAGCACAACGCCCAACAGCGGGAACAGCGGAATCAGATAGAGAAGTTCGAGCATCAGCCTTTGAGCGCGGACAGCGCGTCAATGTTCATGGTGCCGCGTTTCCGCCACACCGAGATGAGAATGGCCAACCCGACCGCAACTTCGGCGGCGGCCACACACAGGACAAAAAAGACAATGACCTGCGCCTCCTGGTCTGCGGCATGCCGCGCCAGTGCAATGAAGCTCAGGTTAACCGAATTGAGCATCAGCTCAACGGACATCAAGATAATGATCAGATTCTTACGCGTCAGGACGCCAAGCGTCCCGATCCCGAACAGAACCGCCGCGAGCAGGAGGTAATGGGCAAGTTCAATTTGCATCCTTGCCTCCTTCCCCGCCCTCTTTACGCACGAGCGCCACCGCACCGATCATCGCCGCAAGCAGCAGCACCGATGTAGCCTCAAACGCATACAGGTACTTGGTGAAGAGGATCTTGCCCAGTTCGGCCACTTTTCCAAAGCCTTCCGGCACCGAGGGCATCCCCGGCAAAACCGAACTACCGCGCACGATCGCCATGAACAACGCGAACAGGGTGAGCCCGGCGACGACTAGACCGGCCACGCGCCACGCGCGCGGTAACGTCTCTTCGATCCGCCGCAGGTTCAAAAGCATAATAACAAAAAGCAGGAGCACAATAATGGCTCCTGCATAGACAATGACCTGAATCGCGGCCAAAAACGGCGCGGCGAGCAGGACGTACAAACCAGACAGACAAAACATTGTTCCCACGAGGTACAAGGCCGAACCGATGGGGGACGGAGACGTGACGACAAGCAGTGCCGAAAGTACGGCACCGATCGCCAGCAAGAGGAACAGAATAGTCTCCAAACCCATGTACAGTCGGCGTCTGCGCGGGAACTCTATAACATCTACAGATTGCTGAATATAGCCATATCCTCCACAAAAGTCAACGCTATTGTGAAGGTTTTCGCAAGGTGCTTGCGGATTAACTCGCTAAATATTCTGCCGTTATACTACGTCGTGTGAAAAGAGACAGGCAACGCATTCTACAAGAGCTTCCGGCGCGGACAAGCGCAGCTCATAGGGGCAGACCTCTAACGGTAAACTACCGTCCCATGCTGGGATACGAACTGCATCCTTGGCAGTGGTCAGCACCGTTGCTGCCCCGGAGCGACCCGCCGTTTCAGCCACAGAATGCAACTCCGCCTCCGTGAAGGCATGGTGGTCCCGAAATGCTCGATGGCCAACCACTGTGAATCCTGCGAACTCTAAGAAACTCCTAACTCGTTCCGGCCGGGCGACCCCCGTCAGCAAGAAAACCGGACCGACCGGCCGATCAGGCCAAATATCACTGAGCGGGCGCGGCTCGACCGCAAACATGGGTCGGTCAAACCGCTCGGCCAGCGATGCGACCTCACCGCCCGTCCCCACACTAACCAAATGCGTCGCCCGCTCCAGCGCCGTAACAGGTTCGCGCAAGGGGCCTACCGGAAGCAATCGGCCATTGCCCAACGGCTTGTGTGCGTCGAGTAAAACCAGGTCAAGGTCCCGTGCCAACGCCCGATGCTGAAACCCGTCGTCCAGGATAATCAGCTTGCTGTCAAATCGGTCAATGGCCATGCGCGCCGACTCAAGGCGCCGGGCATGCGCGATCACCAACGTATCCGGACAGCTCCGCTTGATCAGGAGCGGCTCGTCGCCACTGTCGGTCCAATGGCTCTCCGCTTCAACAACACACAGCTCCCCCGAGTGACGACCATAGCCCCTGCTCAGCACCGCGATGCGGTGCCGTTCGCACAGGTCGGGGAAATGCTCTCGCAGCACCCGCACCAGTTCAATGACGAACGGCGTTTTACCGTTTCCACCGACCGTCAGATTGCCGACCGAAATCACCGGCACTGCCACGCGCGTCCCACCACGGCGGTCCCACCGCCGATGATAGGCTGTCGCCGCCAGCCCGTAGAGCGATTCGGCCAATCTTCCGAGCACTTAGCTCTCGCGCACCGGCTCGCGCGGCTCCTGAGCTTGCAGCTCTTTCAACTCGGCCAGGAAGCCATCCACCGACGCATAGCGCTTATAGACGCTGGCAAAGCGCACATACGCGACCTCATCCACCGCGATAAGTTCTTCAAGAATCCAATGGCCAATGTTCTGGGCAGTCACTTCACGACTGGTCTCGGCCAGGACCCGGCCCTCGACGGCATCGGTCATGTCACCGATCTGCTCGGCGGTCACAGGCCGTTTTATGCAGGCAATCGAAAGCCCGCGATAGACCTTCTCGCGATCGAAGGGTTCGCGGGCTCCATTGTTCTTGATGACCTGCACCTGATGATCTTCAATCGCTTCGTAGGTCGTGAAGCGGTGCCCGCACTGACCGCACTCGCGGCGCCGGCGAATCGCCCGGCCTTCCTTGGCCGCGCGCGAGTCAATGACACGATCATCCTGATTGGCGCATATCGGACAGCGCAACTTGTTCTCCTACACGTGGTAGCGCAGCGGCTGCGGATAGAGCGGGAATTGCCGTGTTAATTCGTGCACGTCGGTCTTAACCCTGGCCTGTACATCGGTATTGTCCAAATTCTGAATAACCTGATCAATCAGCGCGACGACTTTTCGCATTTCGTCGGCACCCATGCCGCGCGAGGTCAAGGCCGGTGAACCGATCCGAACGCCCGAAGTCACCAGCGGCTTCTGCGGGTCGTACGGCACCATGTTCTTATTTACCGTAATATCGGCGGCCTCAAGCGCCTTCTCGGCAGCCTTGCCCGTCTTGCCCAACGGCGACAAGTCAATCAACACCAAATGCGTATCGGTCCCGCCCGAGACCACTTTGTAGTCGCGCTTCATAAGTTCGTCGGCCATTGTTTTGGCATTCTCGACCACTTTGCGCGCATAGTCGCGGAACGCCGGCGTAAGCGCTTCGCCAAAGGCCACGGCTTTGGCGGCGATGACATGCATTAGCGGACCGCCCTGCACACCGGGGAACACCCACGAATCAAACGCATCCCAATAGGTCTTCGGCTTAGGCATGCCAGACAACAGCAGTTCGCCGCCCTCTTCATTGGAGAGAATCACACCGCCGCGCGGAGCGCGCAGCGTCTTATGCGTTGTCGAGGTCACAGCGTGGGCAAAGGGCATAACATCGGGATGCACCTTACCCGCCACAAGCCCGGCGAAATGCGACATATCGCAAATCAGGTACGCGCCGACTTCATTGGCGATCTCCCGGAACTTCGCAAGCTCCCACTTCCGCGGGTAGGCCGATGACCCGGTCATGATCAGCTTCGGACGAAACTCTCGCGCTTTGGCGGCAACATCGTCCATGTCAATCAGGTTCGTATCCTGCGTGACGCCATAGCTTACCACTTCAAACCAGCGACCCGAGAAATTCACGGGAGAACCATGCGTCAGATGTCCGCCGTGCGCCAGGTTCATTCCGAGAATCCGGTCACCCGGTTTGAGCAGCGTCATGTAGACAGCCATGTTCGCCTGCGCACCCGAATGCGGCTGCACGTTGGCCCATTTCACGCCGAACAGTTCTTTGACGCGGTCAATGGCCAGAGTCTCGGCCTCATCCACGACGTGACAGCCACCATAATAGCGCTTGCCCGGCAGACCCTCGGCATACTTATTCGTCATCACGTTGCCCATCGCCTCCATGACGGCGGGCGACACGAAGTTCTCGGACGCGATCAGCTCTAACCCTTCGTTCTGCCGCGTGCGTTCGCGGTCAATGATCGCGGCGATCGCCGGATCTGAATGCGACAAGGAATTTTGTAAATGTGAACTCATGATGATTTAGTCCCGCAATGTGCGGCGCTCGCGCTTAAACCAGCGCTCGTGCATATCAAGTTGCAAATAGAACCGTGTGAAAGTCTCGGTAACGTCCGCATCGGAAGCCACACGCTGTCCCAGCTCAAGCGCGGCGTGCAGCTTACCGGCCTGCTGAGTCAGCGGAATTGAAACACCCAAAGACAATGCCGTTTCATTGACGTCTCCAACGGCGCCGCTGGCGTCACGCGTCAACCATGGCTGGAGCCGATAGGCCGCCCCCGCGCGAAAATCCCAACGGTCAAAGCCTTCGTCGGTGTTTCTTGTCCCGCCCATTTTCTCAACGCCAAACATGACTGAGGTCGCGTTCCGATCATCCACGTTCGCCGGGGCAAACATTGGTCCGTAATGCTCACTCTGCCACTGCTGCATGCGCGTATCAAGGTATGCGGCCCACGTGCGATGCCAGGCGTAGCCGACTCCGACGCCGAATGCTCCGGGCCGTTTGCCGGACGGTTCAGCGAAAGTATTCCGCCCTCCATGATTGACGGCGCGTTCGAGATTCCATGTCCCATCGGCTTCTGACTGCCAGAACCCGCCGACCGTTAGTCTTGGAGTTGGCTTGGCCAGGAAAGACAGCCCGCCCCAGAAACCTCTGAAGCGCTGAACATCATGATAAAGCACGTCGCGGGCGCCGCCGGACGACCCGGTCGTCGGAAAATCCAACGCGTGATTCGCTTCCAAATAAGAGCTCGCAAAGGCAATCGTCGCTCCGAGGGACAGCTTCTTGGACAGCGTGACGGCATGGTCCCAGCGAATGTCGGTGGCGCTCCCTAACCACACTTTGCGGCTTTCGAAATTTTCGTAGACCGTGCCGCTGTCACTGTTGAAGGCCAAGCTGTCCTGACCGAACGTGCGGAAATCGGTATGCGAAACGGGATCAATGCCGATACTCATTTTATAGCGTCGGTGCACGTTCAGCATCAAACGAAACGCCTGCCAGCCGAATTCGCTGTCGGTGTCGGTCAGCTCACCGTCATCCACACTGTAGAGTCCGCTGAAGATGCCAGCCCGCAGTACTGCTCCGGTGATACCGGACATCGCAGCGGCGTTATCGGTATGCATCCCCAGACTATCCCACATGGCAAGTCCGGCGCCGCCCAATCCAACGGCGCGCACGCCGCCGCGGACCATCGGGTCGCCCATAGGCTGCGGACCAAAGACGGATCCGCCGGCCCATGCGCAGCGGGCCACAAAAATTAGTACAAAGAGAAGTCTCATCACGGCTCCACCCACCAAATCTCAAGCACCGGGCGCAAAGAATCCACTTCGCTGTCATGCCCATGGAAGTATTGCCGCGACAACACGTCGCTTTCAAACGTCGCCTCTACCGCAAATCCGCCGTTCGTGGACGGAACACCGACGATGCCCGCCAAGCTGTTGGTCACCTCGAAGGCCAGTTCGCGGTTATCGGCCGAGAATATCGTAGAGCTTGCGGCAATCAGATTCAGCTTCGCGCTATCGCTTGCCGCGAACCACGTTGTATCCTGCAGCGTCGCGTCTTTGTAAACAAAGTTCGATCCTTCGTAAACCACGCTATTGCTCGCGTTCACGTCCGCGTAGAAGTGCAGCCATGCGCGCACCACCGTCCGGAGCGGATTTGCCGTCACGCTGTCCAATGGAAAGTAGAGCAGCGCCCGGCGGTAGACGCCCTGCGCGACGCGCAGCCGCCCAGACAACGAATCGCTCGAGTCCACGGCCACATAGCCATCGTCCTGCGCAAACAGCGTATCACTCCACTCCGTCGCGGCGAATTCCAGCGACTCGGGATATTGTTTGCCTATGATCTCAAGCTGCACGGCGTAATTCGTCGCACCTTCCGCCGTCTGCACGCCCACGATCATGCCGTCATTCTCGGGTTCAAGCAGAATGCCGTAATTGAGCGAATCGTCCAGGAGCCAATTGCGCCAGATCGAGTCGGGTACCATCCAATAGGCCGTGGGGATGTTAGCCGTGTCGGTTGCGGCCTCCGTCGGCAGCAGCAGCGTGTCAATCACCGGGTAGCTTGCGCGGTCCGCAAACACGCCTTCATTGAGCGAGTCTTCATCCCATGGTGAAGTGATGCTGCGGATCAGCATCCGCAGGTCCGGCGCGTCTTGCGGATTCGGATAGACGCGGTCCACGCGAAAACGGATGCGGGCCGTATCCAGCGTAAAGCTGTCCGGAAGAATGTCCGACGGTTGGAAGCGCAGCGCGGACACCGCCGTGTAGCTCGCTGTGTGACCGATCTGCAAGTACTGGCCGCGTCCCGTGGAGAAGTCAGCATCCCATTCCGCGGACCGCGACGCCGGAATCAGCGTGCGGCCCTCATGGCCGTCCGGTGCCACCGGAATCGCTGAATCGCCCGCGTCCGATTCACGTTGTGCGCATCCGCCCAGCAACAGAAATGTCGCCAGCACGGTGATGAGTAGGAGTAGTTTTTGAGTTTGCAAGAGCGAAGGGGTAGGGTGTGCGAACAAGCGCGGAGTCGTCACTCCGGCAAGGGCGCGCGCGGATCAGGCTTCAGGGCGAAGCGAAGGTTGCGCGCGTAGATGAACATTGCCAGTAGGTAACCGGCGATGAAGACAGGGTCTTTACGAACAAAAGAATAGGTCAGCAGCACCAGGGAGCCGAGGATTGAAAAATACCAGAACGAGGTGGGAATCACGGTCCGCCGCGCTCGTTCCGTCGCCAGCCACTGAATGATAAACCGCATGAAGAACAGCACCTGTCCGGCCAGGCCGACCAATGTCCATGCATCTACCTTGATTTCACCCAGCAGCGGGAGTGTCATGCGCTAAGACTTCGTCATCATTTCGAAGAACTCGGCATTCGAGCGCGTGTCACGCATCTTGTCGAGAATGAACTTCATGGTCTCGACCGAGTTATTGTGATCCAAAACGCTGCGTAGCGCGTACATCTTCTGCAGCACCATCGGCGACAACAGATTTTCCTCACGGCGCGTGCCTGAGCGCAGGACGTCAATCGCCGGGAAGATGCGGAACTCGGCCAATCGGCGATCCAGCACGAGTTCAAGGTTGCCCGTGCCTTTGAATTCTTCGAAGATGACTTCGTCCGCTCTCGATCCGGTTTCAATCAGCGCGGTCGCCAGAATCGTCAGGCTGCCGCCCTCTTCAATGTTACGTGCCGCGCCGAAGAACCGTTTGGGTTCATACAGCGCGCTGGCGTCAATACCGCCCGACAACACGCGGCCCGAATGCGGCATCACGGCGTTATGAGCGCGTGCCAGTCGCGTAATCGAGTCCAGCAGAATTACGACGTTCTTGCCCATCTCAACCATGCGTTTGGCTCGCTCCAGAACCATACCCGCCACCTGCACGTGCCGTTCGGCCTTCTCGTCAAACGTAGACGAGACGACTTCGCCCCGCACCGAGCGTTCCATATCAGTGACTTCTTCCGGACGTTCATCAATCAGAAGAACGAGCAACTGCACATCGGGATGATTCATCGTGATCGCGTTGGCGATCTTCTGCAGAATGATTGTCTTGCCCGTGCGCGGCGGAGCGACAATCAGGCCGCGTTGGCCCATGCCGACCGGAGCGAACACGTCCATCACCCGCAGCGTCAAGTCTTTGCTGTCGAGCTCCATACGGAACTTGTTGTCCGGATAGACAGGCGTCAAGTCGTCGAAGTGCACGATCTCCTTGGCGATGTCGGGATTGGCGCCGTTTACATCATGCACTTTCAAGAGCGCAAAGAAACGCTCCCCCTCCTTCGGCGGCCGCACCTGTCCGGTAACAAGATGTCCGGTCCGCAGACCAAATCGTTTGATCTGAGACGGCGAAACATACACGTCGTCCGGACTGGGCAGGTACGATGCCTGCGCGCTGCGCAGGAAGCCGTAACCATCCGGCAATATTTCAAGCACGCCGCCCGCCGTCAGCACTTCGTCGAGCTGAGATTGACGCGCCAGAATCTTGAAAATGAGTTCGTGCTTGGGCAGACCGGACGTTTCCTGCACCTCAAGCTGGCGGCCCAGGGTGATCAGGTCAGGAACGGTCATCGCTTGAAGTGTTGAAATATCCATAACTTGGAGGGAATCCGGCAGGTTGAACAATCGGTGGGATTTGATCCGGCGGAGATCATAGCAAACACTGTGTCAACGCCGGATGTAGGGCTAACTGGGAAGGAGAGCCGCCTTGCTCAAACGCTCAACGGCCACGGAGTGAATGGAAATACTCGATTCTTGTGGAAACAACGACTCAACCACTCGGTGGAGGGCGTCCGTCACGTCACTACTGAAGATCGTTACACTGCCGGCGCCGCGCTCGGCGGTATCATGGTGCTCGTCCAGCCAATGCTCAAGTTCCCCGGCTGCAGCGGCAGGCGTATCCACCAGCGTCACGCCGTTGCCCATGGCATGCTGAATATGCTCGCGAAAGTACTCGTAGTGCGTACAACCTAAGACCACCGTGTCTACATTGGCGGCCCGAATTGACTCGACATAGTGCTCGACAATCGCGCGCGGAATATCGCCCTCGGTCCACCCTTCTTCTACGAGCGGCACAAGCAACGGGCAACCCTGGGAGAACACATTCACCCCGGGCAATAGCTCGTTCAGAACGGTTGAATAGGTATTTCGTTTGACCGTTGCGGAAGTAGCCAGTACACCGATCCTGCGGCTGCGGGTTGCGCGCGCGGCCGCCGCGGCGGTCGGATGCAGGACGTTGATCACCGGCACGTTCAAGACGCTTTCCACGTCGCGCAGCGCGACGGCAGATACGGTGTTGCACGCAATCACAGCTGCCTTTGGCTGATGCGTCGTCAAGAAACTCGCGCATTCGCAGGCGTAGCGCGAGATCAGCGCCGGACTCAGCGACGCATACGGCACACGCGCTCGGTCCGCCATGAACACGAAATGCTCGTGCGGCAACAGCCGGTGCAGCGCCGCCACAACGGTTAACCCACCCAGTCCCGAATCAAACACGACAATCGGCCGGGCATTCATCGCGCGGCTGCCTCCATCTCCACCTTCATCTTCACCACCGAACCGGCAATCGCTTCAGCCAACATCTGCCTTCCGCGATCCGATGCCAGCAATCGCGCATCTTCGGCATTGCTCAAATATCCACACTCCAAGAGGACCGCCGGCATTGCCGCTCCCATCAACACATAAAATCCCGCCTGATCAACCGCTCGCCCCATGATCCCCGCGCGATCACTTACTTCGCTGAGGAGAATTCCCGCCCACCGTTCACTATCCAGCAGGTACTGACTGGTCGCCATCGTCATCAGAATGAAGTTGGCTTCACTCATTTCAACGTACTTTGTCCGTTCACCGTCGCGTTCGAGTTCCACGACGCGATTTTCATCCTGTGCCACTTTCTCGGCTCGTTCGCTGCGCGCTGATTGCAGGATATAGCACTCGGCGCCGTTCACTCGGGCGTCACTGTTACTGTTACAGTGGATGGACAAAAACAGATCGCCAGCCTCGGCGTTGGCCTGCCGCGTGCGCTCGGCAAGCGACAAGAAGCTGTCATCGCGTCGGGTCAAGGCCACAGCGATGCCCTCTTTCTTCAGGGCGAGTTCAGCCCGTCGAGCGATGTCCAGCACGAGGTCCTTCTCGATTAAGTCACCCGGCCCGTGTCCGCCCGGGTCCCGGCCTCCGTGTCCAGGATCGAGAATCACCTTGCCGAAGCTCCATGGCGTTGCGACCTGCAAATCAGTGAGCGGCTTAACAATGCCGCTTGTCGAATCCAATATGCCAAGCAGTCGTACGCTGTCCGCCGAATCGCTCAATTCTATGGTCGTTGGAAAAAGTTCGTCTAGGTCTACCAGCGGCAGCCACAGTGAGCCGTCCCAGACTTCCGCGGCGCTGTGCATCTGCACGAAGGCGCCATTCACCTCGGCAAAACTGTTGCGCGGTTCGAGAATCGTTAAGCAGCCCGTCGAGCTGATGCGGTATTTCCCCCGGTCAATTTCGCTCTCGAAACCGCCCCAATTCGCCATCGAAGAAAGCGGTACGATACGTACATCGCCGCGCTGCATCACCGGCAAGCGAGCCAGCGTCGTCCCCGCAAGGTCCGTCAAGGGCACAGCGGTAACGCCAAAGGCGCTGCCGCACAGCACCAGCGACACCGCCAGCGCAGCCAGACAGCCAATCAAACTATGCAAGGGTATGGGGCGCATCGTGGCATTTCAGCGGAGCTTTTGCAGAAGTGCGCGAACGGGATCACCGACGAAAAAGTGCGCGTAGGCCGCCAAGCGCAGCGGCAGGTCCGCATCCAACTTCCTTAGCAGAAGCCGAAGGCTCGCTAATTTGCGTTTCTGTTTTTTCCACGTGCCGTGTCCCCCCAAGGCTGCCGACACCTTGTGCCACACTCGCGCCGCCGGAACATATACGGTGGTCACGCCCGCCTTGCGCGCGCGTAAACAGTACTCAACGTCTTCGCTGTAGAGCCTGAAGTCCCTGTCGAGCACACCAATCGTCTCGATCACGTCGCGCGGAATCCACAGCGCGCAGCCGGTGCCCCAGGCCGTGCTCTCCTCACGGTCAAATTGGCCGCGATCCTGCTCACGAATGCCGCGATGGGCGACCCGTCCGCCGCTCCAAATACCTCCGGCGTACCACAGCACTTCGCGCGACGCCGAATACAGTATCTTGGGACACAATAACGTTGCGGGATGCCGCTCCGCCGCGTCCGCGAGCGCGGCGAGGGTCCCGGGCTCCACCTGCGTGTCGTTGTTAAGCAGCAGCACCGCGTCACACCCCTCGCTAAGCGCCGTGCGAATGCCCACGTTATTGCCGCCCGCAAAGAGCAGATTCTCTCCCGTCTCAATCAAGCGAATGCGATCTTGGAATTCCTTCGAAAGCACCCGCACGCTGTCGTCACTGGAGCCGTTGTCAATGACATAAACCGTCGCCCACTCCGGCGCGGGCAAAAGCGAAAGAAGACATTCGCGCGTGTCCGCGAGTCCATTCCAGTTTAGAATGAGAACGGCCAGTTTCATCGGTCTAGTGCCAGTAGCTCACGGCGAGCGAAAACTCGCGCACCGTCTTCAATGTGTCGCGTTCGACAATCGCGGCCTTCGCCTGTATGCGCCAGTCACCAAGTATCGCCGTCAGCCAACCTGCTGCGCGAATACCGTCGCCAGAAAACACCTCCAGGGGATACACTCCCGGCATATTCGGCTCGTAGACCGACAGCGGCGCAGACAGATCATCCAAAGAGAAACTCGCCACACGCGCACCCGGTCTCACTCTGCCGCTCGGTCGTACAACTTGCACATGCAGGTAGTGTCCGCGCCGACTAATCGTTTCGTGAGCAGCAAGCTGTGAACGGCTCTCGAATCGAACCGACCAATTGCAGCGAGTGGACCACACCGATTCCAATCGGTAGGTCATGGAGCGCGCGACGTTGCTCAGATCCTGTGAATCATCGCGCACCGTCGCCGCGATACGCGCGGCCACGCTCACGTCATCACGCACCTGGCCAATCCACCCGCCGATAAAATCGCTTGTTGTCCGTTCCAATTGGTCCGCGTTAACAAAGACCGTGCTCCGCACTTCCGCGCTGAAGTCATGCTGCCCGCGAACCACTCCCGCCCGCATCCCGATCGTCCGCGCCCCTTCGACCGGTTCACCGAAGGTGAACGCGCCTTGACTGCGCGGCGCAAAGTACTTCGGGGAAGCATACATGGCGTAGAACGCGCCACGCCAGTATTCCGTTCCCTGTGCAAGGATCATTGCGGCGGCACTCCTGTCGCCAGACCGCGCGGCCTCAAGCTGAACGCTACGCGCCGACCATTGGCCGCGCGCAAACAGTGACATGCCCGTCAGCGCCGCGCCGGATGTTGCGAGTTCCGGACTGAAGCGGCTGTGTGTGCCCAAGGCACCCGCCGAAACGTGCTGCGACGCATAAACGAGCGTCCCGCTGAAGGCCCGCTCTTCGACCACATCCCGCTGCGCCAGCATAGCCGGTGTTCCGCTCGCCAGCACTCCGCTAAGAGTCGCCCGGCCAGCCTCTGTCCGGGCATTCCATTCACGCAGGCTCCCGGACGCATTCATCTGCCACCGTCCGACCACGCGTTCTACGACTGCCCCGCGCCACCACGCCGCCTCCCGCGCCGTCGGGCGCGCAATGAAGCCGCGCGCTGGGCCGGGATCGGTCACTCGGAATGCGGCAAACTCACGGATTGCCCCGAAGCCGGCACTGCTGATTAATCCGAGTCCCCAGTCCAACTGATACGAACCGGCGATATACTGAATTCGTGCAGGTTCGTAGCGGCCCGTGGCCGTGATATGCAGTTCATCGAGCGTTTGCGGATCACTGCTGCGACGCACGGCCAATAATTCATAGCTTGACGACCGACCAACCGTTGACCGCAGTCGCGTCCGGGTCCATAGATCATTGGCCGCCCACTGGCCGGACTGTGGAGTACGCCATTCCAAGGCCGTGACGAAGCGCACACGCCGGCGCAGTCGCGCAGGCTCGTCGGAACCTGCATCATCGGCAGGCAGTATCAATAGCGAGTCGCCCGCCTCACCGTCTGCCGAATTCAGGATGTCCTCGGATGCACTCTCTTCGGTTGGCACATCGCACCAGGCCGCGCTGACTAGTAACATGAGACACCAGACTACCGCCATTGGAAATCGAGTCCCAATCCGTGCGTTGCTCCAAGCTCACGATGCCAGCTCAGCGCGTAGTGGAAATTCAAGCTGCGGTGCTTGAGCGAAAAGCCGGTACTGTACTCTGCGGGGTCAAAGCGGGCCCCGGCACGCAATGTCAGCGGCTTGAGGATGCGCATTTGCACTCCACCCCGCAACTCAACGGGCCACCCGGGCTCCTGCGCCGCATCCAGAACAAACGTCGTGTTATCGTCGGCAGCGAAAGCCAATCCGGCAGCGAGCAGGGTCGGCAGGCGGTCTTCGTAGCGAGATAGCTTGGCCCTTAGTGGGTTGCGCCAAACCACCGCGCCCGCCAGGTCCTGACTTAGACGACCTTGCAGCCCCACCGTCAGCGTGGCAGCGCTGCCGTCGGGCAAACCCTGAATTGCTAACGCGCTCCATTGGGCGGCTAGGCCGACCCGCAGGTCCGGCTGGACCGCATAGTTTGCAAGTGCGACCGCTCGCTGCTCCCGGTACACCTCATCCCCCGTCTGCTCGAAGGTGGCAGCTCCGCACCACCCACGAATCGGGAACGCGACGGCCGCCATTTCGCTGGTCAATTCGCGTGCTCCGTACGGCTGTTCCCAGCGAATTCCCAGCATGCGCGGACTAGCGAGCGCCGGGTTTTGGGCAAATCCACCCATTCGGTCGAGCGCCAGGCCCGCCCCGGACAGGCTGCGGCTGACCGGATCCACCGCATCCCGTTCAAATGCAGCGTGGGTCAGCGCCGCGCAGAACAAGAGGGCGATCCACGCCGCCTTGACATTCCCCGCCCCAATCGTTATACTCTGGCAGCTATGAAACACATCATCTTAAGCTTGGTGTTCGCACTGTCCCTGGTGTCCGCCGCGGCATCCGCGCAGTTGCTGCATCCCGAAGTCACTGTGGACCTGCGGGCGCTGCCCGAAGAAGCGCAGATCAAACTACGCGGCATTGATTCCACGCTGACGCGCTATATTGCCGAGCAGCGGCACCCGTGGAATCGCGATGACGGCGCCTATGACCTGCCGGTGCAGGTCAGCATTTACTTCACGGACTACAGCCCGAATCCGACGGAAGATAAGTACAAGGCCAACGTCATCGTCACCAATAAGGGCGACGCGCGCTACGAAGACAAGCGCTACGAATTCGGCCTTCGCACCCCCTATCAGCCCGGTCAGGCAGGATACGATTCGTTCTTCAGCGTAATCGAATTCTACCTGTGGATTGTTATTGCGAACGAAGAAGACAAGTATGAGAAGTTGGGCGGGAATCCCTACTTCGACCGCGCGCGCCAGATTCAGCTTTCGGCGGCGTCGTCAATCTACTATGAGGGATGGGATAAGCGCGATGTGTTGCTGCGGGGCTTGACCGAAGAGAAGAACAAGCTCTATCGTGAGTTTGAGTTCTTCTATCATACGGCACTGTACTACGACGAACTGAGGCAGGCGGAAGATACGAAGGCGTATATGCACTACGCGCTGTTGAAGCTGGACGGACTGTCTCCCGACCAGCGCGCGGGGATTCTCGAAAACGAACACACCTACATGGCCACGGCCCTGAAGAACTGCGCCTATGACAAGGGGATTGAGGCGTTGCGGCGCATGGATCCGGCCCACAAGGACGCCTACGACCAGATATTTGCCACCCCCGAGACTCCTTAGGAATATAGACAAACCGCATCGGTTTGTCAAGCCACTTCCTAACGCTATCTTAAACAGAATCCGGCTCTTCGAGCCGGATTTTCTGTTAGGCAAGCCATGGGCTGGCGCCGCCGCTAAAACTTGCGCATTAGCCCGACAACCTTGCCCAATATCTGAAAACCGGGGGTTCCGGCTTCAACCACAATCGGTTTGAACCGGCTATTGGCGGGTTCGAGCAGAATCCGTGCGCCGACAGGCTTGTAGAACTTAACGGTCGCCTCATCGCCAATCATGGCCACGACAATATCCCCGGAATCGGCGGTTCGCTGCGGGCGGGCAAAGATGACATCGCCCTCCCGGATGCCGGCTTCAATCATGGATTCACCCCTGACGCGCAAGGCAAAAGTGTCGTCCGTCGGAGCCAGCGACCGATCCACCGTCACACGCCCTTCGTGGTTCTCAGTGGCCGTAATCGGAATACCTGCCGCAATCCGGCCCAAAATCGGGACCTCCCGCACCGTCGAGCGGGTAGAGCCCACGGATGACCGGTCGGTCAGCTCGATACCCCGCGAAAGCATGGGGCTACGCTCCAGAAACCCCTTTCGGACCAGCGCGTCCAGCACATAGCGTACACCGTTCGTCGAGGACACACCAATATGTCCGCCGATTTCGCGCAACGTCGGCGGCCTACCCCGGTCGGTGATCTCCGCCTGGATAAACTGCAGCGCGCGCTGTTGTTTTTCAGTAAGTTGCTCTGACATAATGGTCCCTTGCAGTTGAGGTTGAACAAATATACAAAACATCTGTTCATCTGTCAAGGGCCTTCGATCATTTTCTAATCCGCGTCCGTTGCGCTCCGCTCCAGAACGAGGGTAACCGGGCCGTCGTTGATCAATTCGACCTCCATCATTGCCCCGAAGCTCCCCGTCGCGACCGTTATCCCGCGATTCCGCAACACCGTGACAAAGTACTCGTAGAGCGGTACGGCAAGCTCTGGTGCCGCCGCCTTGACAAAGCTCGGCCTCCGCCCTTTCTGGGAATCGCCCAGCAGCGTGAACTGACTGACCACCAGCACAGCACCAGCCACATCATCGAGGCTCAGATTGAATTTGCCATCGGCATCACTGAAAATCCGCAGTTCAGCAATCTTGTTGGCTCCCCACTCCATTTCGGTGCGCGTATCGCCCTGCGCGACACCCAGCAGGATCAGCAGTCCGTGCCCGATCTCACCCACGACACGGCCAGCCACAACAACTCGGGCGCGCGTTACGCGCTGCAGCACCAGCTTCATTCGCTACTCCAAAATCGCCATACACTGCGGAATTGCCTCGACCTGCAAGGTGTCCGTGACAGTCGGTGGAGTCGTGTGGGGATCTACCCGCAGCACGTAGCTCTGGCCGGGACAGATGACAAAGAACGCCTCGCTGGCATGCGAATACCGTGGCCGAATGGCCCGCGTCCCGCAGCGGATTGCCGATGTTGTTCCCGCCACCAAGTCGAATACTCCGACATCGCCGTGACCCGAATCGGCGGCCATCAAGTACCGCCCGTCAAGGGACATCGCCAGATCAATCGCCGCGCCGACCACTGCGATTGTGTCCACGACTGCGCCAGTTTCGGCATCCACAACCCAGAGCTCGTCACGCTCCGGCAAAGCACAATACGCGCGCGCTCCGTCCGGCGAAAACTCGATATCAGAGCAGTAGGCGGGCAGTTCAATCCGCCGAATCTCTTGCAGTCCCTGCGCTTGCACTACTCGGATCGTGCTGTCACCGCGACAGGCGATCCACGTTTGGAAGTCCGTCGGCGGACGTAATCGCAGCCGTCGCGGATCAAATCCGGTGGCGTTGGTGTCCGTATCCAACGTAGACAGCGAGACCCGATAGTAACGGCCATTGTGCGTGATCAGATGCGCACTCCCCGAATTGGCAGACACCCGCAGATCAATAGGCGTCCCCGCGATGCTCAGCTGTTCCAATCGGTCCACATCCGGCAAAGCGTAGATGGACATGGCCCCGACGACGTTGTCCGTCACAATTAACCGGTCGCCGATTTGAGTCAGTTCACACGCCGTCGCCCATCCGGCCAACTCACCGCCGCCCAAATAGACGCCGGTAATGGGATTGAAAAAAGCCAACTCGCCTCCGACCGCGCTCGCCACGGCGAGAAACGGACGAGCCAGTTGGCTGCAATCCTCGCAACTGTCCCCTTTGTCTCGACAACCTGCGACAAATAGGCACAGCGCGAACCACGTTAGCTTCCTCCAGTACGCCAACGTATTCCCTCCTATTTCAGTTCGATCAGATGACCCAGTTTGTCCCGTTTTGCAGTCAGATACTTGCGATTCGTTTGGGTTGGCTCACTTGCCGCCGGCACGCGCTCGGTCACCTTGATGCCGTATTTCTCCAAGTCGGCGACTTTCGCCGGATTGTTAGTCATCAATCGCACCTGCTGAACCCCAAGCTGCTTCAGCATCTGTGCGCAGGCCGCGTAACCGCGGAGGTCAGCCTTAAAACCCAGTTTAAGGTTGGCGTCAACCGTGTCCAACCCGTTGTCTTGCAGCTTGTACGCTTGCAGCTTGGCCGCCAAGCCAATACCGCGGCCTTCCTGCCGCAGGTAGACGAGGACGCCGGCGCCTTCGGATTCGATGCGCTCGAGGGCCGCTTCCAACTGCGCTCCGCAATCGCAGCGGCCGCTGCCGAACACGTCGCCGGTCAAGCATTCCGAATGCGCGCGCACCAAGACGGGTTTCGACACATCAAGCGGCTCTTTTACCAGTGCCAGATGATCTTCATTCTTGGTCAGGTCCACGAAATGCACGAGCGTGAACTTGCCGAACTTCGTCGGAAACGGCACACGCACTTTTTCTTCGACGAATCGTTCGTGCTCCGCGCGGTACATCGCGATCTGCTCGACGGAGATGATCTTCAGGCCGTGGTGGTTTGCATACGCCCGCAGGCCGTCGCCGCGCAGCATACGTCCGTCATCTCCCATAATCTCACATAACACGCCTGCCGGATATTGTCCGGTCAAGCGCGCCAGATCCACCGTCGCCTCCGTCTGGCCTTGCCGGCCCAACACGCCGTGCGGATGCGCCCGCAGCGGGTGGATGTGTCCCGGACGGCCCAGATCTTCAGCTTTCGTGTTCGGATCAACCAGCGCAGCGATGGTGCGCGCCCGGTCGTATGCCGAAATACCTGTCGTGGTTCCGTGCAGATAATCCACCGATTCCGTGAAGGCGGTACCAAGTTTGGCCGTATTGTCCGCCACTTGCATGCGCAAATGCAATTCGGAACAGCGCTCGGGCGTTATACAGGCGCAAATCATGCCGCGGCCATGCGCCGCCATGAAGTTGATCAACTCCGGCGTGGCATGCTGCGCCGAGCAGACGAGATCGCCTTCGTTCTCGCGATTTTCGTCGTCCACGACGATCACGAGCTTACCGGCGGCCACGTCACGCAGTCCCTCTTCCAATGGATCCAGCATGCCGTTGCGGGTGTGGTCGTGCCTCATGACACCTCCGTCATGGTCATGCGCAACCGTTCGGGCATGAGCTTCTCAATGTATTTCCCTACCATATCTACTTCGATGTTCACGCGGTCCCCCACGCGATAGTTATGAAAGACGGTCCTCTGATAGGTGTGCGGAATGATCCCAATGACGACTGATCGTTCGCGCACCTCCGCCGCCGTCAGCGAGACTCCGTCCACGGCGATCGAACCTGTATGAATGACATAGCGCATCAGTTCGGCGGGCAAGGCAAATTCATACACGCGGTTGTCGCCGTCCTGCTCGACACGCGTCACCGTGGCCTGCCCGTCTACGTGACCTTGCATCAAATGTCCGCCTAATTCGGCCCCGAATTTCAGCGGCCGTTCCAGATTGACTTCGCTATTCAATTCGAGTTGACCGAGCGCTGTTTTCTCAAGCGTAATGCGCATCAACTCGCAGGTGAATCCGCGGCCATCCGCGGCCATTGACGTCGTGCAGCAGCCGTTTATCGCCAGACTCGCGCCGAGCGGCAGCTCGTCAAGCCAGGCCGGTCCGGTAATTCTCAATGTTCGAAAGTCGGCGCGGTCGCGAATCTCCGCGACGACACCGACGGTTTCAACGATTCCTGTGAACATCTCGCTCCAAGTAAAACCAGTAATCTTGTTCAAAGGTCTCCCGGCGATAAGTCGTGAAGCGCGGAGCGTTGTCAAGCTCTGACAACATAAGCTCGCCGACACTGGCGCGGCCATCCGCACCAATCACGAGCGGCGCCACCGCCACGATCAACTCATCGCACAATCCCTCGCCCAGCAGCGCCGCATGCACGGTGCCGCCGCCTTCCACCAATATCGAAGCAATGTCCCGTCGTGCAAGTTCGGGCATGGCCTGTCGAAAATCCACCCGCCCGTCGCGCGCAGGCGGGCAATAAATTATCTGTACACCCCGCTTGCGCAAATCGTCCGCGCGGTCGGACGGGGCTGCGTCGGTCGTCAGAATCCAAGTCTTGGATTGGTCACGGTGTCGCAGCACGCGTGCTGAATCAGGAATTCTGAGCTTCGAGTCGGCAATGATGCGGACCGGATCGCGCCCTTTGACGTGCCGCACATTCAGTTCCGGGTCGTCGTCAAGAATGGTCTGCACTCCGACCATGACAGCATCCAGGCGCGCGCGAATGCGATGCACTTCCGTGCGCGACGCTTCGCCCGTGATCCAGCGCGACTTGCCGTTTCCCAAGGCGATCCGCCCGTCGAGGCTCTGCGCCACTTTCAGCAAAAGCCAGGGACGGCCACCGGTCATGTACGTCAGGAACGGTGCATTCACGCGCCGCGCTTCCGCGTCGCACACACCCACAACCACTTCAATGCCGGCCTCGCGCAGTTGCGCAATGCCCTGGCCGTTGACCAGCGGGTTCGGGTCTTCCATCGCCACCACGACTCGTGCAATACCCGCGGCGATCAGCGCCGAAGTGCACGGCGGCGTCTTGCCCTGATGGCAGCACGGTTCGAGATTCACATATATGGTCGCGCCCTGCGCAGCTTCGAGCGACAGTTTGCGCAACAACGCCGTCTCGGCATGCAAATCACCGAAGCGCCGATGATAGGCTTTGGCAATCACCCGACCGGCTTTGACCGCCACGGCGCCAACCAGCGGATTTGGACTGACGCGACCTGCGCCCTTTTCGGCCTCGGCTAAGGCCATGCGCATGTAGCGCTGGTCGGGATCAACTTTGATGCTGCGGGCCGCCATACGTAATGCGTCGCTCGCGGGTCTAAGCCCGCCGGTCAGCGACAGCGTTTAGCGCACGATCCATTATTCTGCCGATCAGTTCTTCGGCGCTCCAGCCATGCGCGCGCGCCGCCTTCGGCACGAGTGACGTTGCCGTCATCCCAGGCAGTGAGTTCAGTTCGAGACAAACGAAGTCCCGTTCATGAACAAGAAAATCCACTCGCGCAAAACCGCGCGCGTCGAGTGCCTGAAAGGCTCGCTCGGCCGCTCGCTGAATGCCGTTGGTCACCTCAGCGGGCAGTTCCGCCGGGCAGATATATTCTGTCCGTCCCGCCGTGTACTTATTGGCGTAGTCGTAGAATCCCTCTTTGGGGCGGATCTCGACTAACGGAAACGCTTGGCCGTCAATCACGGTCGCGGCGATTTCAGAACCTGCGAAGAGTTTTTCGATCAAGGCGCCGTCGCGCTGTGCGCGAATCTGTTCCAGCGCCCCGGGCACATCGGCCTCTGCCTTGGCGATGGTCAAACCGATCGTCGAGCCGCCGCTTTGCGGTTTGATGATCGCCGGAAAACCGAACTCGCGCGCGATCCGCTGTGTAATCCGCTCCGTGTCAGCTAACTCGGGATACTCGACGGCAAACCCCTGCGGAACCGGCACGTTCGCGGCGCTCATCAGGTGCTTCGCTGTCGG
Organism: bacterium; assembly: GCA_016702305.1. NCBI lineage: Bacteria > bacterium. The sequence goes on along the minus strand of JADJEH010000001.1, from coordinate 674,013 downwards.
CTTATGCATGGCCACTGCACAACTGCGCGGTCCGCTGCCCGCGTACGGCACGGCGACCCACTCGAGGAGACTTTGCACGGTGCCGTCTTCGCCGTATCCGCCGTGCAGAATGGGAAACACGAATTCTATTCGCTGGCGCTCAATCGTATCAAGCAGGCCGCGCACGACTCGCGCATCAAAACCGCCCAGCCCACCGGGCTCGGGTGCGTCCGTACCAATCACGCCGCTGCTCAGTTTATGGTCCGGTGTAAACAGGTGGCCGATCTGCTCGGGATCGTACTTCCAAACCTCATGCCCAAGCGCCGCGACCCAAGTCGCGACCGAGTCACCGGATGCATAGGACACATTGCGCTCGGACGAAGCACCACCGCACAGCACCAGCACTCTCATGCACGCGTCTCCGCCGAGAGCTGCCGCGCCATGGCTTCATGTAGACGATTCAGCGTCGCTTCACGTCCCCACATGCCCACAAGCCGGCCAAGCTCCGGACCGTGCTCGCGGCCCGTGCAGGCCAGTCGCAGCGTCATCCAGATGGCCTTGCCTTTCAATCCATGCTGCGCCCCCTGGGCATTCGCCACGGCCTTGAACTGCTGCATGAGCGACTCAAACTCATTCCATTGTGCCGCGGGAAGCGCCGACAGGCCGTCGGCCACGCCGGCGACAAAATTCACATGCGCTTCGTCCCAACTTTCCACCATCGCCAGCGCCGGTGCAAACGCTTCGCCGACTTTGGCGGCGAGATCGGCAAAAGACTCCGCGCCGGGCCGCAGGCTTGTCACGGCATACCGTACCCGCGCGGCATCCTGCTCCAGCAAGGGTTCGGGCAGCAGCGGCGCGACGCCATTCCACATCTGCTCGTCGTCCAACTTCGACAGGTACTCGGTGTTCATCCACTTGAGTTTGGCCTGATCAAACACAGCACCCGCTTTGTTGACGCGCTCGAGCGTAAACTCGTGCACCAGTTCGTCGAGCGAAAAGAACTCGCGTTCATCCTGCGGATGCCATCCCAACAGCGCGACAAAATTCAGCAGGGCAGCGGGCAGAATTCCCTTGTCGCGATAGGCTTCGACCGCGACGTCACCCGAACGCTTGGACATTTTCGAGCGGTCCGGATTAAGCAGCAGCGGCAGATGCGCGAACTGCGGCGGCTCCCAGCCGAAGAAGCGATAGAGCAATACATGCTTCGGCGTCGAGGGCAGCCACTCTTCGCCGCGAATGACATGGCTGATTCTCATGTGGTGATCGTCCACGACGTTGGCCAGGTGATACGTCGGGAAACCATCACTTTTCATCAGGACCTGATCGTCAATCGTCGCGGTCTCGAAGTTGACGTCGCCTCGTATCAAGTCATGGATCTCGACGGTCTGATGATCCGGCACGGCCATGCGCCAAACGTGCGGTTCTCCGGCCGCAACGCGGCGGGCGACTTCGGCGGTTGATAAACTTCTGCAGTGGCGGTCATACATCGGCGGAAGCGAACGCGCCTGCTGGTCGCTTCGCACCTGATCCAACCGTTCCGCGGTACAGAAGCAAACGTAAGCGTGTCCCGCCGCGGCCAAATGCTGCGTGGCCTCCCGATACATAGCGAGCCGTTCCGACTGCACATAGGGCGCGCACGGCCCGCCGACCTTGGGGCTTTCGTCAAAATGGATGCCCAGCCAGTCAAAGACATCGAGGAAATTCTCAACGGCGCCTTCCACAAGCCGTGTGCGATCGGTATCCTCGACGCGCAGCAGCAGCTTTCCGCCCTGCGCGCGCGCGAACAGATAGTTATAGAGTGCGGTACGCAAGCCGCCGACATGCAGGTAGCCGGTCGGACTGGGTGCGTAGCGAGTGCGGACTTCGTTAGCCATTATTCTCGTGACAACAACACCGTCGCAACCGCGGCGATGCCCTCTTTTCTTCCCGTGAAACCCATGCCTTCAAGCGTTGTGCCCTTGATTGAAACACACTCGATATCCATCGCAAGCGCCGTTGCAATGGCGTCCCGCATTTCTTCGCGATACGGAGCGATGCGCGGCTCTTCACACATCACGCTGACATCGAGGTTCACCACGTTATAGCCGCGCCGATTGACGGCGCGCATCGCTTCGTGCAGCAAATCCGTCGAACGGGCGTCCTTGAATTTCGGATCCGTCGGCGGAAACAGCTTGCCCTTGTCCCCGACGTTGGCCGCGCCGAGCAATGCGTCCAGAATTGCATGGCAGATAACATCGCCATCGGAATGCGCCTCAAGTCCAAACGGAAACGCAATCTCGACTCCGCCGAGCACCAGCGGACGGCCCGACACGAAGCGGTGAGCGTCAACGCCGACGCCGACACGAAATGGAGTGGACATATGGTGTGCTAAGAAAAGAAAAACGGGCTCGCGGAATATCCGCCAACCCTGCGAGGAAAGGTGCGACTAAGCTTGGTCGCGGTCGCCCAGCATGGCCGCGGCGCGCGACAGATCATGCGGAAGAGTGACTTTGAAATTGTGCGGATCACCGTCTACCACAATCACGTCGCCCAATTGAAAGTGTTCTATCAGTGCGACGTCATCGGTGCACTGGACGCCCGTCCGGCGGGCCTGATCATGCGCCGCGCGAAACGCCTCCGTGCGAATTCCCTGCGGAGTCTGCACAGCGCACAACTCTGATCGTTCGAGCGTCTGCGCCACTCGCCGCTCCCGCGTCACGCGCTTGATCGTATCGGTCACGGGAACGCCCGGCACTGCGGCTACATAGTCGTCCAGCGCGGTCAGAACATTGTTGATGACGTCACGCGATACCAAGGGCCGGGCCGCATCGTGAACAAGAACGTGATCCACATCCGACATCAAGACAGCCAGCGCATTGCCCACCGAATCCTGCCGCGTGCGCCCGCCGTTGGTGATGAACAGTCGCTCATGGAGCGGATGACTCGCGAGATGCGCCTGGAATTCGCGCTCCAATTCGCTCGAGCTCGCAATCACGATTTCCGCGAGCCGCTCGTCATGCGCAAAGGCCTCCAACACCCACCAGATCAGCGGCCTTCCGTGCAACGGCACCAGCGCCTTGGGCGTCTTGCTGCCGAGCCGTTCGCCTTTCCCCGCCGCAGGAATCAGAAGCGCGTAACTCACACGATCAGCATGCAGTCGCCGTAGCTGTAGAAGCGGTACTTCTCCTTGACGGCATGTCGGTAGGCCTTCATGACAAATTCACGGTCGCTGAAAGCCGAAACGAGCATGAGCAGCGTCGAGCCCGGCAGGTGGAAGTTCGTCAACAGCCGGTCCACGACTTTGAAGTGGTAGGGCGGATAGATGAACTTGTCGGTCCACCCGGCCTGCGGCTTAATGCCGCCGCTGAAATTGGCGACGGTTTCCAACGTGCGTGTCACTGAGGTACCAATGGCAATCACGCGGTTGCCGCGTTCGATTGCGCCATTGACCTTATCCACCGTTGTCTGCGTAACGTCGTAGTATTCGGAATCCATGCGATGCCGCGACAGATCCTCCACCTGCACAGGGCGGAACGTCCCCAACCCGACGTGCAGGAGCACGGACGTGAACTCGACGCCTTTTTTCTTGAGTTTTGCGACAGTCTCTTTGGTGAAATGCAGACCGGCCGTCGGCGCGGCCACGGCTCCGGACTCTTCAGCGAAGATTGTCTGATAGCGATCCTTGTCGTCGGGCGTCGGTTCGCGGCGAATGTAGGGCGGCAACGGCGGCTTGCCGTACTTCTCGACCAACGACGCAAAATCACCTTCATAGTGAAAACGCACCACTCGCCCGCCGCTGGTGGTGTTGTCAATCACTTCGCAGACGATCTCATCGCCGATAATGATGTTGTTGCCGGTTCGCACCTTGCGGGCAGGCTTGACCAGGACTTCCCACAGTTCTTCGGTCAGCTTGCGCAGCAAAAACACTTCAATTTCCGCTTCGGTCTTCTCTTTGTAGCCAAACAACCGCGCCGGGAATACGCGCGTCGAGTTAACCACGACCACATCACCCTTGTTCAGGTAGTTGACGATGTCTGAAAACATCTCATCGCGGATCTCCTTCGTCTCCCGGTCCACGACAAGCATGCGCGACTGGTCGCGCTTGTCCAAAGGAGTCTGTGCGATCAGTTTGTCGGGCAAGTTGTACTTGAAGTCCGAGAGACGAGGGATCGTCTGGACGCCCCGGGGCTCATAGACTGCGGAAGTAACGGGCATAGAGTTGGTCCTTTGTGCTATTGCAGCAGTGCAGTGAGATGCAGGTGTGTTATTACAATAATCTGGTTTGATCGGCGGACCGCGCGTTGCGGATGCCGAAGTGCTCGAACGCGCGCGCAGTGGCTTGCCGCCCGCGCGACGTTCGTTCGAGAAAGCCTTGTCGAATCAAATATGGCTCGCACAGCTCTTCGAGCGTGCCTTCATCTTCGCCGACGGTAACAGCCAGCGTCCCGAGTCCGACGGGCCCGCCGCGGAATTTCTCCAGCAGGGCGAGCATCAACCGTTTGTCCAGATCGTCGAGGCCATAGTCGTCGATTTCCAGAAGCCGCAGCGCTTCGTTCGCCAATTCCGGCGTCACGCGCTCGGCGCCGCGAACCTGTGCCACGTCGCGCACGCGCCGCAGCAGCCGATTGGCAACGCGCGGTGTGCCGCGCGAGCGGCCCGCGATCTCGCGCAGACCGTCTTCCGTGCAAGCGACGCTCATCAAATGGGCCGTACGCCGCAGAATGTCCACCAACTCCTCGGCGGAGTAGTAGTCGAGCCGAAGTGTGACACCGAAGCGTGAACGCAACGGCGACGTGAGCAGCCCCGCGCGAGTCGTCGCGCCGACAAGCGTGAATTTGTTAAGATTGAGCTGCAGCGTACGCGCCGCCGGACCTTTGTCAATCAGAATATCCAGCCGGAAATCTTCCAGCGCGGGATATAGATACTCTTCAACCGTTGCATTGACGCGGTGAATCTCGTCTATGAAAAGAACGTCGCTGTGCTGCAAATTCGTCAGCAGTCCGGCCAGATCGGCGGGACGGTCGAGCACCGGGCCGGTCGTCACACGGATTTGCGATTTCATTTCCCGCGCGATCAAATGCGCCAGCGTCGTCTTGCCCAGACCCGGCGGTCCATACAGCAGCACATGGTCGAGCGCTTCGCCGCGTTCCCGGGCCGCCTGCAGGAAAATCTCCAACTGTTCCTTGACGCGCTGCTGACCGACGAACTCGCTGAAACTGGTCGGCCTAAGCCCCAGTTCAACAAGCTGCTCTTCTTCCTGCAACACGGGTTCGATCAGTCGCGGCATTTAGGCCTTGCGCAGGGAAAATTTGATAATCTCTTCGACCGACTCGATATTCTGCGCACGCGCCGCATCGAGGCTTTTGTCAATTTCGGCGGGCGTCAAGCCGAGGGCTTGCAGCGCCTGCCGCACTTGCAGCAGGACCGATCCGCCGCTGGTGACTGACGGCACAAAGTCGGCCGTGGCGCCGGAAAACTTCTTGCCCAATTCGAGCACGATGCGGTCGGCGATCTTTGCGCCGATACCGCGCACGGTCTTGAGTCGAGCCGCGTCTCCGCCGCCTATTGTCTCACGCAGTTTATCCGCAGGCAGGCCCGACAAGAGCGTTAAGGCGAGCTTCGGTCCGACGCCGTTCACGCCGATCAGCTCTTCAAACACCCAGCGCTCTTCCCGCGCCGCAAATCCGTAGAGTTCAAACTGCTCTTCGCGCACGTGCAACCGCGTCCACAACGTAACCTCGCTGCCCACCGACGGCAGTTGATCAAACGTGGTCAGCGAAATCCGCAGGCCGAAGGCGACTCCGTGAACATCCACGACGGCCTCGGCCGGCGCCTTTGCGGCCAGTTTGCCGCGCACAAATTCGATCATCGCGCCAACGCCGCCAGCAATTTATTGCTTCGCACCGCGGCCGCGGCAATGGCAATGGCCAGCGCGTCCGAGATGTCTTCTTCGCCGCGGTCAAACTCGAGTCCCAGCATTTGACCGACCATATAGCCGACCTGCTGTTTGGAGCTGCCGCCGCTGCCCGTCACGGCCAACTTCACTTCGCGCGGGGCTATGTCCTGGACACGGCCCGTCGCCTGTTGAATTGCCAGCACGGCACAGGCGCGCGCTTGGCCGAGTTTCAGCGCCGATAGCGCGCCCGTTCCCACGTAGCCTGCTTCCACCGCGCCGCGCGTCACCTGATGCGACTGGCACAGCGAGGATATCTCACCGTAAAGGAAACTCAACCGTTCCGGCATCGGCTGGGCAGGTTTCGTGCGCAGGCGGCCGCTGGCGACGTAGATCAACTTGCTTGCCGACTTCCGAATGATCCCCCACCCCGTGCAGGTTAGCCCGGGATCAATGCCGAGAATGGTCTCGACTGATTCAGCCATCAGACAATGCTCTCGATCAGCTCGTCGTCCATGTCATAGTTTGAATAGACGTTTTGCACGTCGTCAAGCTCTTCAAGCGCTTCGATGAGACCCAAGACCGACTTCGCGGCACCTGCCTCTTCCACGCGCGTGGTGGTTTTGGCAATGAACGAGAGTTCCGCCGAGTCCACTTTCTTGCCTTTGGCTTCGATTCCGCCTTTGACGATGTACAGGTCGCTGGTCGCGCAGAAGACCTCCCACATCTCGCCGTCGCTTTTGACATCGGACGCTCCGGCATCGAGGGCAATTTCCATCATCTCGTCCTCATCGCCTTGCGACAAGTCGAGCGACAGATAGCCCAGCCGTTCAAACATCCAGCCGACGGACCCGGCTTCGGCCATGCTGCCGCCGCGTTTGTTGAAGACGGCGCGGATTTCGCCGACCGTGCGATTGCGGTTGTCGGTCGCGCACTCGATCAAAATGGCAACACCCGACGGACCGTAGCCCTCGTACACCACCTCTTCCATAGCCTGTCCGTCGAGTTCTCCTGCGCCTTTCTTAACGGCGCGGTCGAGATTCGCGGCGGGCATATTCGCGGCCTTGGCGGCGTCAATGGCCGTGCGCAGTCGCGGGTTGGAGTTGGGATCACCTCCGCCCATGCGCGCGGCGATTTGAATTTCCCGGATGAGCTTGGTAAAGACCTTGCCACGGGCGGCGTCTATCTTCTCTTTCTTGCGACGGATCGTCGCCCATTTACTATGACCGGACATGCGCTATGGGTTGAAGTTGTGAAGGAACGATGATTAGGCGGCGCGGTGCTGGCTCACCCAGTTGCGGATATACTCGATGGGTTCAGTTGTCGGCGTACCCGGCCCGAACAGTTTGCCGACGCCTTGTGCTTCAAGCGTCTCCATATCCGATTTGGGGATGATGCCGCCGCCGGTCAGCAGCACATCGCCGATGCCTTTTTCCTGCATCAGCTTCAGCACGGCGGGGAAAAATGTCATGTGTGCGCCAGACAGGATGGACAGGGCCACCACGTCCACGTCTTCCTGCATAGCGGCGGTAACGATCATGTCGGGAGTCTGGCGGAGGCCTGTGTAGATCACCTCCATGCCGGCGTCGCGTAGAGCGGCTGCCATAACTTTGGCGCCGCGGTCGTGGCCGTCCAATCCGGGCTTGGCCACTAACACTCTGATTTTTCGATCCATAACAAGGGATTAACGAATTAGTGAGGCTGGGGGGCAGTTGTAATTGCAAATTGCATATAATTATCCAGCTAAGCGACTAATATACAAAAAAAACCTCCCGAAACCGCTTTTCCGGCCAGGATTTCCTCGGCCAGTGGGTTCAGCAGCAGGGTCTGGAGCGCACGCTTCATGGGGCGGGCCCCGAAGACCGGGTCGTAGCCGTGAGCGAGAATCAGCGCCTTAGCGTCGGCCGACAGGGTCAGTGTGATCTGCTGCTTGGCGAGACGCTGCGTGGCCCCGGCCAATTGCAGGTCGAGGATGCGCGTCAGATCGGCCTGCGTCAGCGCACCGAAGACCAGGACCTCGTCAATTCGATTCAGGAACTCGGGCCGCACCGAGCGCTTCAGCAATTCCAGCACTTCGGTCCGCACCTCTTCATAACCGCGCTTGCTCTCCAGCACTTCGGCGCGGGCGCTGATGATGTCTGAACCGATGTTTGAGGTCATGATCACAATCGTGTTCTTGAAATCCACGGTGCGCCCTTTCGAGTCCGTCAGGCGACCGTCGTCAAGCACTTGCAGCAGGATGTTCCACACATCGGGATGCGCCTTTTCGATCTCGTCGAGCAGCAGCACGCTGTACGGACGGCGACGCACGGCCTCGGTGAGCTGTCCGCCCTCCTCATGACCGACGTAGCCGGGCGGCGCACCGATCAAGCGCGATACAGTATGCCGCTCCTGGTACTCCGACATGTCAATGCGAATCATGGCATGCTCGTCATTAAACAAGAACTCACTCAGCGCTCGTGCCAGTTCGGTCTTCCCGACTCCGGTTGGCCCGAGGAACAGGAAGCTGCCGATCGGCTTGTTCTCTTCGGATAGCCCGGCGCGGCCTCGACGAATCGCTGCCGCGACGGCATGTACTGCCACGTCTTGCCCGACAATTCGGCCGTGCAGCCGTTCTTCAATGTGCAGCAGTTTCTCGCGCTCGCCTTCCAGCATGCGCGAGACCGGTATCCCGGTCCACTTCGCAACCACTTCGGCGATGTCATCCTCGCTGACCTCTTCCTTCAGCAGCGCTTGCGACGTTTGCAAACGCGCCAAATCCTCCTGCGCGCGTTCGAGTTTGCGTTCCAGTTCGCGCAACAGCCCATAGCGAATCTCGGAGACCTTACCCAGATCGCCCATCCGTTCGGCCTTCTGCTCGTCGAGTTTTGCCTGCTCGATCTGCTCCTTGATCTGGCGGCTTTGCTGAATGACCTGCTTCTCCTGCTCCCATTGGCGGCGCAGCGTCTTCTCGGCGCTTTTGAGCTTGCCTAACTCATCGTCAATTGCGGTCAGGCGCTCCTGCGAGGCTGCGTCTTTCTCGCGGGCGACGGCCACCTTCTCGATTTCGAGCTGGCGGATTTTGCGTACGAGCGCGTCAATCTCATCGGGCATTGAGTCAATTTCCAGACGCAGCTTCGATGCCGCTTCGTCAATCAGGTCAATGGCCTTATCGGGCATGAAGCGGTCGGTGATGTAGCGGTCGGCCAATTGCGCGGCCGCAATCAGCGCGGCATCGGTGATGCGCACACCGTGGTGCACTTCGTACTTCTCTTTCAGACCGCGCAGAATCGAGATCATGTCCTCGACCGACGGCTCCAGAACCATAATCGGCTGAAAGCGGCGTTCGAGTGCGGCATCCTTCTCGATGTGCTTGCGGTATTCGTCAATCGTGGTCGCACCAACGCAGTGCAGCTCACCGCGCGCCAAGGCGGGCTTGAGCAGATTCGACGCGTCCATCGCGCCGTCGGTTTTGCCTGCGCCGACCAACTGGTGCATTTCGTCGATGAACAGGATGATTGCGCCTTCCGCGCTCGTGACTTCCTTGAGCACGGCCTTGAGCCGCTCTTCGAATTCACCGCGATACTTCGCACCGGCCACGAGGCTGCCCAAATCGAGCGTGACGACGCGTTTGTTCTTGAGCGATTCGGGCACGTCGCCCGCCACGATGCGCTGTGCGAGGCCTTCCGCGATGGCGGTCTTCCCCACTCCGGGCTCGCCGATCAGCACGGGGTTGTTCTTCGTGCGGCGCGTGAGCACCTGCAGCACGCGGCGGATCTCTTCGTCGCGGCCGATGACCGGATCGAGCTTGCCTCGCCGTGCAAGTTCCGTCAAGTCGCGGCCGTACTTGTCCAGCGCGCGGTATTTGTCCTCGGGAGTTTGATCCTTGACACGCTGACCGCCGCGCAGGTCCTTCATCGCTTTCAAGACGTCCGCATGCGAAATCCGCGACTCCTTCAGGAACTTCGCGGCGTCGTCCTCACCGGACGTGAGCGCGAGCAGCAGATGCTCGACGGACAGGAACTCATCGCCGAGGTCGCTCATTTCTTTCAGTGCGCGCTCGAACAGCTGCGACGTTTCCGGCGCAAGATACGTGGAACCCACGGAGCCCGTGACGCGCGGCATCGTGGCGATTTCAACATCCACCAAGCGGCGCACGTCGTCGGCATTCTTGCCGAGCTTGCCCAGAATTTCGGCGGCAATCCCTTCGCTGTCGCGCAGCATGCCGCCGAGCAAATGCAGCGGCGTCAGCGCCTGATGACTCTGATCCCGCGCAATCGCCTGCGCCGCTTGCAGCGCTTCCTGCGCCTTAATGGTCCATTGATCTATGTTCATGTGGTGTCCCCCAAGCTGCTGTTTTTGCGTTCAATCCTAACAATTGGCGGAACGGGAGTAGTTGTGTTTAGTGAAGTTGGTTTTAGGGTTGTGAAATGGGGTGCGAAGAAGTTAGAGCGCCGTTTTGCCTCCTGTAGCGCCCGCGTTCGCGGGCAAAATACCCCAAACATCCTCAACGCACCTTGAAATTACCGACTGTTACGGGGGTTTTTGCCCAGCAAGCTGGGCGCTACATTCGAGCTGCGGTCAGCTTGACATGGCTGGGTTTTCTGAATCTTCTCCCCAGCGGATTGGATTCAAACGAATATACTCAGCAATTCTGTTTCGTTCTTCTTCGTTGCGAATGATTCGATCATGAAAGTCGTCTTGCCAGAATTTTGTTCCGGGTGTATTTTGGAACTTGATTATCTCTACGGTTGATTTCGCCTTGAATGCATTCGCCCAAGGGCAGCTGTGCTAGACATTTCGGCCTAACCGTCCCGACGGCATGATTACAATCCCCCTTCGACAAATCATACTGTGAACTTCCACCAACATGGCAGATCACCTATCTCTGACATCAGTCCCCTCATGACTTGCCCTGTTTCGGCAATTGTAACGAAATGTGCGAACCGATTTTACCTCTAAGTTTGTGAAATCGTATTGGAAGCGCGGCTGGGATTTTGCCCAGCAAGCTGGGCGCCAACCCGCGGGCCTTTCGGCCCGCCAGGGGATGTTTACTTCTTCTTATCATCCACGACTTCGTAGTCGGCGCTTTCGGTGCGCGGCTCTTCGGTGGTGGTGGATTCTTCGGGCGCGCCGGTGGGCTGGCCTTGCTGTGCGTCCTGATAGAGCGACGGCGCGATCTGCTGCCAGACGCTCGACAGGTCTTCGGTCGCGCTCTTGACTTCGTTGATGCTCGAACCCTTGAGCGCTTCCTTCACGCGACCGACGGCCGCTTCGAGCTTGGCCTTGTTGTCGGCGCCGAGTTTTTCTTCGAGTTCCTTCATTTGCCGCTCGGTCTGGAACACCAGCGCGTCGGCGGCATTGCGAATGTCCACCTCTTCGCGGCGCTTCTTGTCCTCGTCGGCATGCGACTTGGCATCGCTCTTCATGCGCTCGATCTCTTCCTTCGACAGACCGCTCGAGTGCGTGATCTTGATGGACTGCTCCTTGTTGGTGGCCTTGTCCTTGGCGTGCACCGACAGAATGCCGTTGGCGTCAATGTCGAACGTCACTTCAATCTGCGGAATGCCGCGCGGCGCGGGTGGAATCCCGTCGAGCGTGAAGCGGCCAATCGTCTTGTTGTCCACGGCCATCGGGCGCTCGCCCTGCAAGACGTGAATCTCGACTGACGGCTGTGAATCGCTGGCCGTTGAGAAGACTTCCGTTTTGCGCGTGGGAATCGTGGTGTTCGACTCGATGAGCTTGGTCATCACGCCACCCATCGTCTCGATACCGAGCGACAGCGGCGTTACGTCGAGCAGCAAGACATCCTTGACATCGCCGGCCAGAATACCGCCCTGAATCGCGGCACCGACCGCCACGACTTCATCCGGGTTCACACCGCGATGCGGCTCCTTGCCGAAGAACTCTTTGACGACTTCGATAATGCGCGGCATGCGCGTTGAACCGCCGACCAGGATCACCTCGTCAATATCCGACGGACGCATACCCGCATCGGCCAGGGCTTTGCGCACCGGCGTGATCGAACGCTGCACGAGGTCTTCGGTCAGCTCTTGGAATTTCGCGCGCGTAACCACAATGTCCAAGTGCTTCGGGCCGTCGGCGGTCGCTGTGATAAATGGCAGATTCACCTGCGTCTGCGAGGAGCCCGAGACCTCGATTTTGGCCTTCTCAGCGGCTTCTTTCAAGCGCTGCAGCGCCATTGGGTCCTTGCGCAGGTCAATGCCTTCCAGCTTCTTGAATTCATCGGCGAGAAAATCAATCAGGCGCTGATCCCAGTCGTCGCCACCCAAGTGGGTGTCGCCGTTCGTGGATTTCACTTCAAAGACGCCGTCACCGAGTTCGAGAATCGATATATCAAACGTGCCGCCACCCAAGTCATAGACGGCGATTTTTTCGTCCTTGTGTTCTTTGTCAAGACCATAAGCCAACGCCGCCGCGGTCGGCTCGTTGATAATGCGCACGACTTCCAGACCCGCTACCTCGCCGGCGTCCTTGGTCGCCTGGCGCTGCGCGTCGTTGAAATACGCGGGCACGGTAATCACGGCCTTGTGCACCTTTTCGCCCAAATAATCTTCGGCCGTCTGCTTCATCTTTTGCAGAATCATGGCCGAGATTTCGGCGGGCGTATATTCCTTGTCTTCGATTTTGACACGCGCCAGCCCCGACCCGCCGACGAGTTCGTAGGGCACGAGCTTCATTTCGTGCTCGACCTCGTCACGACGGCGGCCCATGAAGCGCTTGATGGAGTAAATGGTTTTCTTGGGATTGGTGACGGCCTGACGTTTGGCCGCCGCGCCGACGAGTCGCTCGCCGGTTTTCGAGAACGCGACAATGGACGGCGTGGTGCGCGCGCCTTCGCTGTTGGGGATGACCACCGGCTCGCCGCCCTCGATGACAGAGACGCAGGAGTTGGTGGTACCGAGGTCAATTCCAATGATTTTCGACATGTGCGGAGTCCTTGTATGAGTAGCTTCAAACTTCGAGTAATGCATCATCTATTAAGGCAAGGGGCATACCAGTTATCTAAAGTAATAATTTACAAATAGAAAACGGCAGACTCAGTTTTGAGTCTGCCAGAAATTTCTGCCAATTTGTCAGAGTCTACTTGTCAATCCGGCGCCACATCTGCCAGGCGGGCCGGAGAGCCTCGGGCGAGGTTACCAGCTCAGCAACACTCAGAGATAACTCGACTTCCGTGGCCGTGGCACCGAGGTTTAGCGCTCCTTTCAGGTGAGAAAAGAGCTGCCGGGGAAAACCCATGACCGACAAGACCGCGATCTCCAATAACTCGCGCCACGCTGCCGGAATACCCGGTCTGGACATCACCAGACCATAGCCGATCCAGACCGTCCAGCGCGACAACTCCGGGCTGATCCCCTCGAGATTGAGGCGCAATTTCTCAACATTGCCGCGATAGACTTCGGCTTGCAGGGACCAGCCGCGTTCGAACGTCCCCATCGGCGGCAGATCAATCAGCTCATCCGAATGCGCGGGCAGGCCGTTGCCATAGACATCGTGAATCATGAAGGCGGCTTCGAGCGACGCCTGAAAACCCGCCAACAGGAATAATTGCAGGGCCGCCTCACGCAACGCCTCAATCGAGTACTGACGTTCGCGATAGCGGACGACAATTGCGCGGGCCAACGGATCCTGCGGTTTCAACCAGAGCACCGAGAGCGCGGCGAGCAGGAGTAGCTGCTCCTGCTCGGCGTGTGTTTCGATAAGGGTCCAGAATGGGTGGTTTTGCATTGCTCAGGCACCGGCGGGAATTGCTGCACGAAGTCCCCGCCCAGCGCAAAGGGATCAGGCCAGGTTAACCACGGATGTGACCGCACTCAGCAATTCACCGGACTTAACCAGCTCAATGGACTTGGCGATGTCATCAGCGACATAGCGATCACGGATCAGTGGCTGAATCTGGGTGCGCATGCACTCCCAGGCCGCCTGCGTGCCTTTGCCATAATGCAGATGCGGCGAAAGTTTGTGCCGGACGTGGAGCGCCTGCGTGGCGCAAAGGAATTCTATGGCAACAATCTTCTGCACGTTACCAAGAATCTCCGCGGCCTGCCGGGCGCCGTGCGTGCCCATCGAGACGATGTCTTCCTGATTCTCGGAGGTCGGGATTGTATCAATCGAAGCGGGGTGTGCCAGCACTTTGTTTTCGCTGGCCAAGGCGGCCGCCGTGTAGCTTGCCATCATCAAGCCCGAATCAATGCCGGGCCGGGCAGCCAGATAGGGCGGTAGGCCGTGGTTCAAATGGCGATCCATCAAGCGTGATACTCTGCGCTCGACCAGATTGCCCAGTTCCGTGAGCACGATCTTCATGTAGTCCACAGGCAATCCCACGGGATCACCGTGGAAATTGCCGCCGGAGATCACCTGATCATCCTCGGCGAAGACAAGCGGATTATCCGTCACCGAGTTAACTTCGATTTCCAACCCGGCGCGTACATGTTTTAGTCCATCGCGGACGGCTCCGGCGATTTGCGGCGAACAGCGCAGGGAGTAGGCGTCCTGGATGCGCTGCGGATCGCTATCGGTCGAGGTGCTGCCTTCGAGTAGGCTGAGAACATTGCCGGCCACCGTGCGCTGCCCCGCGTACTTGCGCAACCCGGCGATGCGCGGATCGAACGCTGTGCGCACGCAACAGGCCGCATCGAGGTGCATCGCCAAGGAAACATCATGCAGTTTGAGCAGGCGCTCGGCTTCGAGCAGAGTCAGCACCGAGACGGCGCACATGAACTGCACACCATTATTGAGCGCCAGCCCTTCCTTGGCCTCGAGAACTAAGCGTTCGAGTCCAGCGCGGCGCATGGCCTCCGCCCCACTCACACGCTCACCTTGATACCACGCTTCGCCGCTGGACTCGTCACTGGCAATATCCGGATCGCGCGAAATCACCGCGGCCAAGTGGGACAGCGGCGCCAGATCACCTGACGCACCGAGCGAACCTTGTGACGGCACGACGGGAACGACGCCGCGATTCAGCAGTTCCAGCAGCGTTTCAATGACGATGGGGCGTACTCCCGAGCGTCCTTGCGCGAGCGCGTTGGCCCGCAAAACAGTCGCGGCACGCACAACCTGTTCTGAAAACGGGACGCCCGTGCCGCTGCAATGCGAGATAATCAAGTTACGCGACACTCGGCGTGCATCATGCACGGAGAAGCGCTCGCTCTTCAGACTGCCGAAGCCGGTGTTGATACCGTACACGACGCGCGCATCCGGTCCGGCCTGTTCCAGCCGTGCGATCCACACGCGGGCGGCTTCAATTTGCGGCCGGGCATGTCCGGCCAGACCGACAGTTGCGCCACGACTGACGCGCTCAATGGCTTCGAGCGTCAGTGAATGGCCGTCAATAGAAAGATCCACGGGAGAAGGTGCTTAGCGGGTAATCTTCTTTTTGCTGACCATCAACGGCTGCCAACCCTGGGCCGTTTTCACAACATTGCTGGTCGCGGCGAAACCGGCGGGTTCGAGGGACGGCAGGTTATCAACTTGCGGGTGCGCAATCACGCCGACGGGCGGAATCTTGCGCGGAATCGCACCGCCGGTCTGCGGGACTTTTTCATTGAGCTGTGCTTGTCGGCGTTGGCGCGCCGTAGCACGCTCGCGCGCTCCGACGGGATCAATGCCGTGGGTTTGGCGCAGTTTGTCGAGCTTGGCGCTGATCGCCTTACGCGTCACGCCAAAGCGGTCGGCAAGCTCGGCCATGGGCACCTTGCCGTAATTCTCCAGCAGGTACTTTTCTTCAGAAGGGGTCCACTTCTTAGCCATTACAGGTGCGTTCCTATGTTAAGATGAAAATGACGATCAGATAAGGGCGGCAGGCCGAGAGTGATTAGCGCAGCAGCAGCATGCGCCGCGTTTCGACAAAATCAGGCGTTGCCAGCCGGTAAAAATAGATGCCGCTTGGGACACTCACACCGGTGCGGCTTTGGCCCGCCCACACGATATGATGCACTCCGGCGGAGACGGACGCATGGACGAGGGTAGTCACATTGCGGCCCAGCACATCGAAGATATCGAGCGATACCTCGGATTGA
This sequence comes from bacterium, assembly GCA_016702305.1. Classification (NCBI taxonomy): domain Bacteria; species bacterium. Next base: position 658,137 of record JADJEH010000001.1, on the reverse strand, counting down.
GCAGGCAGGCTGAACTCAATGGTCGTCTCCGGGTTGAACGGATTCGGGTAGTTCTGCCGCAGCGCGAAAGCACTCGGGACAGCGCCGGGCGCTTCGGGTGCATCGAGCAGCGACGGCGGCGCGGTCGTGAGGCGGAGGGCGCGGCCGTTCTCAAGCGGTGCGGAGGTCGCGGGGGACGCCGTGTTATGATAATACGTAGCGCCGGTGGATTCGTCCAGCGACTCGTAGCCAATTGTAGCACCGCCGGCCGATGATGTATGCATGTCCAGTGCCTGATAAAGGAACACCCACTCCGCATCGCCGGTCGGCGTCCCGTGCGTCGCAGGATTCAGGAGCTGAAGCTGGAACGTATTGTCGTGAGTGCCCGAACCCCAATCGGCAATATCGTACCACTCAACGATGAAGCGATCACCGGCGGTATCATAGAAGTAGCTGATGTCGCCATCGTCGCCGAAATAGTACCAGAGGTCTTGCCAGAGCACGCCGATCATGCCGTTGACAAAATCCTGTTGCCACGGCAGCGGAGTGTTCACATAGCTTACCGCTTCCGTTAGTCCCGGCGCGACCCAGCCGTCCGTGGAAACAGAGAGCGAATTGAAGGACATTCCGAAATAATTGTAATCGAACGGCACGGGCACGGAGAACGTCTGGTGACTCGTGTTGAAGGGCAGCGCGACACCCGCGCCACCGGCCTGCGGCGAGATTTCGTACCAGTCATAGACCGCCGCGTGATCGTAGTCGGTGTCCAGGTCATCATACAGGTAGTAGAGCCCGTCCATTCCGGCCATCGGATCATTCTGTCCCACTTGCCCGAGGACCAGCGGCAGGCTCATGGTGCGCTCGAAAGTATAGGTGCCCATCGCGGCCGTGATCGTGGCGTCAATGGTGACCTGCGTTGCGGTTGGGGCATTCCAGGCCGCACCGACTTGCACAGCATTGGCGGGCAGCGTATAGGATTGGCCGGGCGCGATTGCTGGAATGTCCGCACTGCCATCAGGAATCAGGATGTACTCGCTGACGGACTCCAGTTGGAGTGTCCCGGCGGCCAGAGTCTCGTTGCCCGTGTTCTGCAGCGTGAACACGAGTCCGGCGACTTCATTACGTTCGAGCAGTCCGTTGTCACCGTCTACGACCGTCAGCCCGATCCGTTCGAGTTCAGGTGAATAGAGCGTCAGGAAAAGCTGATCGGAGCGGGACGGCAGACCTTCCCCGGCATAGGTCAAGTCCAGCAGAAAGTTGTTGCCGCGATACTCCGGCTCGACGCTTAAGACATAGGCAGGAGTGCCCACGGCTGCCGCGTTTTGCGCGACATTGCCGTACATGCCGAGGTCCTGTGAGATGCCGATGAATTCCTGCGGAGCGGTCAGCGTCCCGACCACGGACAAGGCCATTTCGGAGCCGATATTGCGGACCGTGTCAACCAGCGTAATCGTCTCGCCCGGCTGGATCCGGCCGTCGCCGTTGCCTTGCGCATCTGAAAAAGCCAAGCCGTCATGCACGAGATACGGTCCGTTCGGCGCGACCGTAATTGGCCACTGACGGGTTAGTACATTGTGTCCGGAAACCGTTGCCAAAACGTCGGCACCGAAATCGAAATTGACCGGAACGCTCCACTCGCCTGCCAAGGCCGGGATCATGTGCGATGAAAGTTCGCCATTCGCTGACCAAAACGACACCATCAGGCTGTCCGCATCGGTCGAAAATCCGTCGGTAATCGTGACCGGGAAGTTGTACGGTCCGGCAGGCACGGCGGATGGCATGGTAATCGGCAGGCGGTGCGGCAAATCCGTATAGAGCTGCAAACTGGGATCGCTCAGCACAAGGTACTGGCGCATCATGACGCCGCTGATCTCTTCGACGGCTTGTTCTTCATGAAAATCGGCGAAGGTAGCCCAGGCGAACATCTTTCCGGTAACCAGCGCGGCGGCCAGTTGGTCAATGTTGTAGTCGAGGATGGCGCGGTACAAAGACGTATCGAGCACGTCGTTGTAGACCGTATGCGTGTTCCAGCACGGGCCAATGAAGCCAACGGCGCCGCGCGGCGAGTTGACCGTACCGATGGTCATCCATTTTTCGCCGAAACACTGGTCGTCGGGGGCGTCGAATTTGCCGACGCCGCAGCCGATTCCGGTGACGACTGCCAACTCTCCGGGATTTTGCACGAGGTCAACAGACGAGACGTAGAAGTTGATCCCCGCCCAACCTTGATTCCAGCCGGAACCGCGATGGTTCACAAATGTGACGCCGCTGTTGACGAGCTGAATCATGAGCTGAGGGCCGGGATTGTCGTTGGCATAGACGGTGTCCACGGTCTCAAAGCCTTCGGCCAGCATCATTTCGCGGGCGTGGGCAATCGTCTGCTGCTGCGAATCCTCGGAGTTGTCAGCGGAGACGACGCAGCGCTCGAAGCGCGTGGAATCGCTGTGAAAAAGATCCAGTTCGTGGTTCATCGTGCGCGCGGCAACGTTGCGCGCTTCGAGCTGATTGTTCACGGGCCAGCGGCCAAGGAAGATGTCCGGGAAGAAGTCCGACCCTTCAAGCTGCGTGAAGAAGCCTTCGTTCGTGAAGTTGCCGGGGAAGGTCGCGTCACTGAAGCGCGACACCGGATCGTCCGTGAACTGATAGTGTACGGGAATCTGCGTCTCGTCGCCGATCAGCTCAACGTGGTCAATTCGCGGCGAGCTGTTTCCAATCTCCGTCAGCAGCCGATTGCGCAGGGCGGTGCCGTCGCCGTCGGCAATCTCGGACGTCGGAACGATGGTCAGCTCAATTCCCAGTTGCCGTTTGGCATTGAAATAATCTTCGAGCGGAGTGATGAACGAATTGGGGACAACGACCAGCATGTGCGACGGTTCGCGCACGAGGATATTGGGAATCTGTTGCCAGTTCATCACGACAGCTTGCAACACCGATCGCCACGTTTCTGAGAATGCGGGTCTCACCGAGCTGAGCGGATTATCACCCGGCTGGCTGTCAAAATGAATACTGATGGTCGCGTCCTGCAGCACCTGACAGACGTTCTGACCGTTGGTGTAGTCAATCGGACGAATCGTGACCGGCAAGAGGCGAACGCCGCCGAAAATGCCGATGTCCCCCAACTCGATGCTGGGCAGGTCAGGCGCATTTTCGGGAATTGTCCGGACAGTCGCAGTGCGCGACAAAGTGGTCCAACTATCTATCTGGTAGGACGCGTTTCCGGTCGCCGGTACGGACAGGAAAAACGTGAAACGGGGCATCAGGCGGCCGGTGGGGTTCATCTCGCCCCACGTGCCGGGCTGTTTGACGTTGAGATCAATCGTTCCGGTCGGCTGGAGCCGGGTCATGTGGAGTGCGAACTGGACGACGTCGTCGTCTTGCTGGACCAGTTCGAAATCGGGAGAAAACTCGGCATCGGGATACAGACCATAGGGCACGGTCTGCCCGATGGCGGCAGCCGCAAGGGCAAGAATCGCCGGAAGTACAGCCTGGAAGAAGAGCTTACGATTCATGTGACACCTGCAAATTTAGACCTCGGACTGTATTAAGTATGCTCTGAGCTCTGGGGTTGATGCCGGAAACGGCCACGAAAAAACCGGTATTAGCTTGACTTCCGGCCCGAGAAGTCCGTATTTTGCAATGGCTTGACACACTGGCGCGGGTGTTGTTCGGGCGGCCAATTTGCTTGAATTTCAGAAGATAGTGGTTTGGCGAGGAGGAGTCAAGCGCTAAGCCTCCAGTTTCCAACTTACCGCAAAGTTGGCTTGTCCTTTGCCTGTCGGGTTGCTATAGGGCAATTTGGCCCGTATCCCGCGCAGGCCAGCTTGGATTTAACTGTTTTTTTGATGGTTAAGTTTCACCCCGGCCGGCCGAATGCCGGTTGGGCTGCGCAAGTGGGAAATCTTTTCCGAAATAATGTGGTGAACGAAATAGGACACAAGAGATGAGAAACGTATTTATCATTCTGGTTTTGTGCCTTGGCTCGGTTGTGAACAGCCAGGCGCAGCAGCGACAGTCGCAGCAGAGCCCGGAGCAGGCGGAGCTGTGGCGAGTGTACCAGCAGATTACCGATCTGACGGCCACCAACCAGGATGTGCCCGCTGCATTGTATAATCGCTATTTTGAGCTTGACCGCATCGTCAATCCGGACCAGTATGACTCCCGCGACGAGCAGAATCCGCTGGACCAGTTGACGGACCTCTGTCCTGGCGGAACCGTGGCTTGCCCGAATCCTGCGGCACCCTATACGTTTTCGACATCGGGTCAAACGAACACGGCGCAGAACAACTGTAGCTTTCCCAATTGCCGTTGGGGCCGTGACCTGTTCTTCATACTTGAAGTGCCGACTCGCGACAGCATCACGATTACGACGTGCGGTTCGCAGTTTGATACGTATCTGTGTATCTTCACGGGCGCCTGCTGCGGACAGGCTGGATCAACGGCATTTGCTTCCAACGACAACGCACCGGACATCTGCGGCGTGGCGACGACTCTGCAGGCAGGTATCTCGCGGTGTTTTGAACCGGGCACCTATTACGTCTGTTTAGACGGCGCCAGCGTGGCGGCCTTCGGCCACTATCGTATTTCCGTGATTTGCCATGGCAATGCCTGCATCCCGCCGATTACGGAACCCGAGTGCCCGGACGACTACACGCAACACACGGAAGGCGAGTTCGCGGAGGGCTGTGAACTTTACTCGAATACGATCAACTGCGGTCAGGGTTTCTGCGGCCAGATTGATCAGCCGGGTGATTTGGACCTATTCGCGCTGACGATCGAAGACTGTGGGCGCATGGTGTACTTCAACGTTTGGGCCGATGATACCCCGGGGCGCACCGGATTTGAAGGCGGCCTTGATTCTTATCTGCGGATGTGGCCGGTGACCTGTGAAGCGCCGTTGGCGGTTGACAGCGATCACCACGGCGCAGAGGGCGCTCCCGAAGGCACGGACAGCCAAATTCAAATCTACCTTGAACCGGGGACATACTTCTTCGAGGTCACGGGCGAACATGGCACATCCGGTCCGTACGAAGTGTTCGTCGGGTGCTCAAGCTGCGAGCAATAAACGAACGGCATCTTATGCAAAGAACCCCGCTCAGAAGGCGGGGTTCTTTGTGAGAACAGGTTTCGCGGAGCTATTGATCCAGCGTCACAGGCAGCAACGTCTGCACGAACTCCATGCGATTGAAGAAGTTTTTGACGTATGCCAGAATCGCCGCGGGATCATTAAGCATTTCAAGCTTCTGGCCGGCGGTGTCAATGAGACGCAATTGCGAAGCGAAGTGCTTGACAAAGAAAGCGAAGACGTCGTCGCGCTCGGGATAGTAGCTGATCTTATAGTCATCGGGGCCGAGGGCCGCTTCTCGGACTGCGATGGCAATAGCGACGTCCACGCCGCCCAGAGTGTCAACCAAACCGCGCGCCAGCGCCTGAGTTCCGGTCCAAACGCGGCCTTCGGCAATCGTGTCGAGCGCGGCCGCCGAGAGACCGCGGCCCGCGGTGACATCGTCACGGAATTCGGCATAGACCGTGTCCATCAGACTCATGAGAACGCGCTCTTGATCCGGTCCCAGGCCTTCGTCAATTCGGAAGAAGTTCGCCCAGCGGCCGATTGAAATCGTCTCCTCGCGCGCACCGATTTTCTTGTAAAGTTCCTCGGCGCTCGGGAATACGGAGACGACTCCGATGGATCCAGTTATTGTATTCGGCTGGGCCACAATCTTGTCGGCGGCGAGCGAAATATAGTATCCACCCGATGCCGCGACGCCGCCCATGGAAACAATCAAGGGCTTCTGCTCGTTCAGGCGGCGGGCGGCTTCCAGAATCTGTTTCGAAGCGAGCGCCGAACCGCCCGGCGACGTGACCCGCACGACCACCGCTTTCACGTTCTCATCTTCGGCCAATGCGTCGAGCTGCTTGTTGAACTCCTTGACCGTGATATTCTCGTCGTCAAACATGCCCTCGTCATCACCGAATTCAATCGCGCCCTGCGCGTGCAGGACGGCAATTTCGTTCTGCGTGGACTCGACTTTGACCGTGTGCTTGGAGTTTACGTAGCTGCTGGGGGACACGGCATTAAACTCCTCGGCGTCTCCTTGCAGCCGTTTGCGCAGGACCGGCCAGTCTTCGAGGCGATCCACGTAGCCGTTCTTTAAGCAGGTTCCGGCGCTGACAATCAGCTCCTGGCCTTCTTTGAGCTCATGGTCGAGCGCCGCATACGTCAAGCCTGTACGGGCTTCGGCCGTCTCGCGAACGTAGGTTTCGTAGAGATCGGCGAAGAGCGTGACGAGGCTTTCGCGCAGGTCGGTAGACATGCTGTCTTTGGCCAGGTCTTCATAGGCGCCTTTGTATCGGCCGGCATGCAGGACATGGAACTTGATCCCAAGCTTCTCAAACGTACCTTTGACATAGGTGTTTGAATAGGCCATGCCGCCGAAATTGATGCCGCTGAGACGACCCGGCATCAGCAGGATCGTGTCGGCAACGCTCGCGAGATAGTAGTCGCGGTCGGTGGCCACGTCCAGGTGCGCGTAAATTGGCTTATCGGTTTCGCGGAAGCTCAGGAGCGCTTGCCGCAATTCTCGGAGGGAAGCCATGCCGGTGGCCCCGCGCGGTCTGAGGATGACGCCGGAGACGTCCGGGTCGGTTTCCGCCAGTTTGAGGGCCCGCACCATGTCATTTAGCGAGGATCCGCGCCCTCCGCCGAGCGGGCCGAGGTCGGGCTCGCTGTTATAGTCGGCGATTGGCCCCGAGATATTGAACACCAGCCACGAGTTCTCCTGAACGGCTACATTAGAGGCAAGCTTGGCGCTGAAGCCGTTGGACATCGCCCGTGAGATTCCCCACCCGATGAGGAGCATCGTCAAGACGAAGCCTCCCACAAGTATGGTGAGAATCCAGCAACAGGCCTTGTTTGAATTCATGTATCAACTCCTTGTGACCCGCCAAAGTCGGCCGGGCCTTGGTATTCCACGTGAAACTTCTTAATTTACGGACATTGAACGATAATTGTCGTTTGGTTCATCGGTCCGTTCGGCACACGATTTGCCGTTGTATGTGTAGTATTTACAGAAGGGTTACTGTTTGAATCTGGACCGGTTAATCTCGCTTGCCCTCGCGGCCGGGATCGCAATCCTCTATACTGCGATCATTTTCGCGTTTTTCGACGGGACAGATTCGGAGAACCGCCTCCTGTATTTGGCGGCGATAGGCGTTCCCTTGGGCATCGGTTTTTTCGCGGCTCCCCGGGTGGCACTGTATATTTTGGGCGTCTTGGTCTACTCGGTGGACTGGCTGGCTGAGTACTGGCAGCTTCTGCCGCGCGAGGCGACTTGGCTTGTAGACATTTTCGTGGTGCTGTTCGCGGTCCGCTACGGCCTGACCTTTTTCACCGCCAAACACAAGGTTTATACGGTAGAGAAGGTGATCCTCGTTGCGCTGGTGTTTGCGGTGTTGTCCGCGCTGGTGAACGGCGAACGCATGGCGACAACGATGCTGGGGATACGCGTAGGCTTCCGTTATGTCCTGCTGTTCCTCGCAGCAGCCGGTCTCTATCCGGAAGAGAATACGACGGCGCGGTTTGTTCGTTTTCTATTTCTCATCGGCCTTATTCAAACGCCGGTGATTCTGTGGCAGTGGCAGTTCACGAGTTGGGTCTCGGAAGACGAGCTCAACGGCACGTTTGGCCGGAGCCAGACTCCGGGCATCGCGCTCTTCATGCTCACGCTGTGGTGCTATCTGATCGCCCGCATGCTGGAAGAGAAACGGATCCGCCCCATCTATGTTGTGGGCATGCTGTGGATGATCGTGGCGCCGGTGTTGGGTGAAGCGAAGTTCTTCTTCCTATTGCTCCCGATCTTCGTGGCGTTTATGGCCCGCACCGAGTTTTTCCGTCGTCCGGCGCTGGCGATCGGCTTAAGCTTGATCGGCGTCATCATGATCATTGCGGTGGACTATATTATCGTCGAAACAGGATTCTGGCGTGAAGGCCGCAATCCATTGACGTATGTCACGAAGTTAGATGAGGTCTTTCGCACGGAGCTTGACCGTCCCCAGGAAGGCAACTTCGAGCGTTCCTACCGGTTCATGAGTGCCATTGTCCTGGCGACCGATAACGCCCGGACGATCTTTTTCGGAAATGGGCCGGGTTCCGTGACCATGTCTTATGTTGCGCACGAGCACTCCAAGACTTCCGCGTATTACGCTGGCTACGGTTTGACCTCGAGTGCTCCGTCCATACCGTGGATGCTGACAGAGTACGGCTATGTCGGAACGCTGCTGTTGTTATCTATTCTCGCGTTCATCTTCGTGCGGGGTCGCGTGCTGCGAAGCGCGGACACTCCAGATTTGCGCGTCTACGGTCGCATGTTGGAGGGCATGGTCTTTCTCTATGTCGCCTGGCTGTTCTACCAGTCCGCGTGGCAATCGGACTCGATGAATTTCGTCTTTTGGCCGCTGGCCGGAATGTTTGTCAGCCTGAGCTATCGGGTGCAATCGGACCGCCGCTATCAGGCGGCTCTCGACCGCGCGCAAGCTCTCAAAGACTCGCGGGCGAAACCGTTATTCGCACAACCCGGAGCGTAAGACATGTCCACCTGGTTTGACCGTTGGGACGAGCAGATTGCCGCGTGGATGGACAAATGGGGTCTGCGGCTGCTACGCTATTCGTTGGGGGTTGTGTTCATCTGGTTCGGCATTCTGAAGCCGCTGGGCGTTAGCCCCGCAGCCGAGTTGGTCGAGCGCACGGTGTACTGGTTTCCTCCGAACGTATTCATCCCAGTGCTGGGCTGGTGGGAGGTCCTGATCGGCGTTTGTATGCTGTGGCGACCGCTGATTCGGGTTTCGATTCTGCTGCTAATGTTACAGATGCCGGGGACGATGTTGCCGCTGGTCTTGCTTCCGGATGTGTGTTTTACGCACATACCGTGGGGTTTGACGTTAGAGGGGCAGTATATCATCAAGAACCTCGCACTGGTCAGTGCGGCACTGGTGGTCGGCGGAACCGTCCGGCGGGGCGATGACCGCACCCATAAACTATAGACTGGTGGAATGGAGAAAAGGTTGAGCGGCAAAAGCCCTCGTCAGATGACGAGGGCTTTTGCGTAGTGACCCCAGGGAGGATCGAACTCCCATTACGAGAATGAAAATCTCGAGTCCTAACCATTAGACGATGGGGCCGGGAACGTGCGTGGCGACGGCGGTTTAGCAGTCGCCTTGGGGTGGCTGAGGGGACTCGAACCCCCGACCCTTGGAACCACAATCCAATGCTCTAACCAGCTGAGCTACAACCACCACGAAGGGCCGTCGCCAAAGCGACAGCCACAGGAATCTTAACTATATCAATTTGTGACAAAAAAGTCAAGGAGGCGGTCGGGAGTATCGCCGGGTGAAAATAACATAAGGCACTATAAAATAGTGCCTTATGCATCTCAACCGGTTGATTGTTCAGCAGTTGGCGTGGTCCAGCACCTCCCGGATCGAGCTCAGCAGCTCAGTCGGGCGATAGGGTTTTTGGATGAATGCCACTGAGCCGAATTGAATTTTGCGTCGGTCCGCGGCGGCATCGGGCAGGCCGCTGGACAGGATAACCGATAAGTTCTCGCGCATCGAGAGCATGATGGCGACCGCCTCATCCCCACTCATGACCGGCAAGGAGATGTCCATAATGACAAGCTGAATTGAGTCCATGTTATGCTCAAAGACCTCCAGAGCTTCCCGTCCGTCCCGCGCGATCAGGACGGTGTAACCCGCCTGGGCGAGCACTTCCTGACCGATGTCGAGAATAACCGGTTCATCGTCTACAAGCAGGACGGTTTCTTGTCCACCTCGTGCGGGTGCGAGCGACCGTTCCGGTTTACTCGGCAGCAGTCCTTGCTCGGACTTGGGGAGGTAGAACGTGAAGACGGTCCCGCGTCCGATCTCGGAGGCCATTTCAATTTCGCCGCCGAGCGCATAGACGATTTCATGGACGATGGACAGCCCTAAGCCAGTGCCGCGGTTGGCGGCCTTGGTCGTGAAATAGGCGTCAAAAATCCGTTTTTGGATTTGCAGCGGAATGCCGGGCCCGTTGTCCCGCACTGAGATCGCTACACAATCCCGCGCGACCTTACGACCGTCCGGCGCAGGCAGCGGTCGTCCCGGAACGTTCCGCAGAGTCACGACGATCTGCGGTTCGAACTCGAATACGTTCTCGTGTTCGAGTTTCTCCAGCAGGGCGTCAGCGGCATTGACTCCGAGATTCATGAGCACTTGTTCGATCTGACTGGGATCGGCGGCGATGGGCCAGGCGTCCGTGGTGAAGTCCTCGACGATTCTAATGCGGCGTTCGATCGTACGTGCGAGCATCTTGGCCACGGCCGAGCAGATTCCTTGCGGGTCAATCGAACGAATGTCCTCGGCGGACTTGCGGCTGTAGTTCAAGAGCTGTTTGACGAGGACGGAAGCCTGCTCGGCTGCGCGTCCGGCTTCGCGGGCACAGTCGCGCGCGGAACCGGGGTTGGGATGGGTATGCTCGAGCAGTTCAAGGTTGCCAATGATTGCGGTCAACAGGTTGTTGAAATCGTGGGCAATCCCCCCCGCCAGCCTGCCCAGCGCTTCGAGCTTTTGCGCATGGCGGAGCTTGTCCTGCAAGTCACGAATTTCGGTGATGTCATGCAGTTCAATCAGCCTCAACTGTTCTGACAGAATTGTGACACGCCATCGCCACGCCCGCGTCAAGTGCTGCGCTTCAAACGTAAAATCGTCTCCGGGATTACCGCGCACGGTCACGAGGTTCGACCAAACCGCGTCATCGCAGAGCTTACGCAAGCTATCGGCGTGATGATCCCGGAGCAATTCCTGCGCGGCACGTCCCGCCTCGATCTCATTTCCGGTCGCATCTATCAACCACACAGGGCCCGAGATGCCCGCCAGCAAAGCGTCGGCCTGTCCGGACTGCATGGGGCTCTTTGCCGACGACGGGTAGTCCTGGATTTCCACTCCGTAGATCTGTATGCGGCCATCGCTGCGTTTGCAGTAGATCCAGTTCAACAGACAGCCGCGCACCATCATGGATCGTTCAGTGCGATCTTCATAGCCGGTCTGTAGGGCGTTGATAATGTCGGCGTGATCCGCAGGCAGCAATTGCTGTACGTCGGGGATGCCGATGCGCTGCGCTAACTCCTCGACGGCGCCGTTCATATACTGAATCCGCGCATCAGCATCGCAGGCGAGAATCGGGAACGGATTTTCAGTCGGTAGCTGGCTTAAGAGTCGCTGCTCTTGCTCCCAAAGTTTCGTATCGGTGACGTCGAGTCCATAGCCGATCAGATGGTCTACGTTGCCGGCGGAGTCGGTCACCGGGCTGATGACTTTCAAGAAGTAGTGTTCGCGATCCTGTGCATCGCGCGCCCGTTCTTCAAACGTGACTCGATCCACTGTGGCGGTGGCCTGCGCGATGGCATTTGTCCGCAAGCGGGCGGTGTCGCCGACGTGACCGCGATGCGATTGCAAATCAAAGTCGTTACGGCCTTGCACCCAAGTCCGCGTCTTGTCATCTTCGATGCAGGCGCGGTTGGCGTAGCGATAGTTGCCGTCGGCATCGTAGACAGCGATTTGAGCGGGCAGGTTATCCAACAAGCTCTCGAAGAACTGTTTGAGATCAATCATCTCTTCTTCGGCGCGCTGCCGGTCGATCGCCTGCGCTAGATAGTTGGCCACGACATTCAATGGCACCATGGCCAAACTCAGATCCGTCACAGCCCGTTCCGCGGACAGCGCCTGCCGCGTGTCGCCGAGCCAGATGGTGCCGATCTGTTGGTCGCGAACGCGGAGCGGCACGCAGAGAATTTTCTGCAACCCAATACGACGCAGCTCGGCATGCGCGTAATCCGGACGCCGGGCGGCGAACGGATCTGCGACGGGCTCGCCTGTGCGCATGACGGTTCCCGACACACACATGTTTGCGGGCACGCGAAAGCCGAGCGGTAACCCGGTGTGTTCTTCACCAACCAGGATGAGTTCGTCGGTGGCGGAGTCGTAGAGCTCGATTGCCGCGACTTCGAAGCTGAAACGCGAGACGAGGATTTTCGGGAGTTGCGAATAGACCAAGTCCATGGAACGAGCTGACAAGAAGAGCTGCGAGGCAATCGCGGAAGTCTCTTTATCCCTCGCCATGCGGCGTTTGTCGGTCAAGTCACGGACGACCGCCATAATCATGTTGCGGCCACTCACCTCAATGGCCGCGAGCGAGACTTCGCAGTTCAGTTCGGCGCCGTCTTTGCGCAGGTGTACCCATTCGAAGTTTTGCGGATGTCCTTGGCGGGCTCGGGCGATGTACTCGGCGGCCAGTTTGTCGGAGCGCTGGCCGTCTGGCTGATACTTGGGCGAGAACTCGACAGGCGAGTGGCCGATGATGTCATCGTACTCGCAGCCAAAGATCTTGAGCGTCGCGTCATTGCACTCCCGGAACAGGTCATCCATGAGCAGGAAGCTGTCGGCGGAGCGGTCAAAGATTGTGCGATACTTCTCTTCGCTCTCCCGCAGTTGCGACTCAATCTGCGCTTGCCGATTGAGCAGCCGCACGGTTTCAATCTTGCGCGCGGCCAGGTCGGCGAAGATTTCGAGATACTGGAAGACATCGGCCGTCGGGCGCTTACCGTTGACGGGATCGTCACAGTTGATATTTCCGATGACGCGACCCGTGCTCGAGTACATTGGGACGTAGACCAGGTCCATCGGATCCCAGTCATCACCGGGCATGGCCTGACGGCGGCCCGGAACAACGCTATGCGCTCCAATAGCTTCTTGCAGCCGCTCAGCCTTGATGAAGTATGAACGGCTTATTTTGAACTCGTCGAATTGATTCGAGTACATCCGCGCGCGTTCGGACGCCGAGCGGCGGTTGCGCACGAGATCGGCGATGTCTTCGTCGCAAACGCCGCAGTAGGCGGCGTCAACGATTTCGAAATTATCAAACAGGTAAACGACGGCGGAGGCCCAGCCTGCTGCTCCCACGGCATCGGCAACGGTCTGCAGGATGGAGTGAAAGTCGCGGGCCTCTTCAATGGCGACGCCGGCGCGGAGCAGTCGCGCCAGTTTGTCGCGGCTGACTTCAAGCTGTTGGGCATACTCGTCGAGTACATTGAGCGAGTCGAAGCGCTCCTGCTCGTCCGTGATGCGTTGGACTTCGAGGTCTTCAAGCTCGGCCATGCGCTCCCGCAAGAGGCCGAGTTCGGACAGAAGGTCTTCGCGGCAAACTTCGGACACAGTCCCGCCTGTTTCGGGCGTAGGGCCGGGAACAGGGCTGGAAGAGATTGCCGCGTCGTCGTAGTGTGGGGGCTGATTATTCATGCAATGGGGGATTTCAAGTGAGATTCCCGTGACCTGAACCCTCAGTGCAAATCTGGTTCCTCTGGAATGGGGCGGCTGCGGATCGGCCCGAACTGGGGCTATGCCGAGGCGTTTGCGTTATGGAATGCTATAGCAATATGGAGCGATTCGCCTTAAATTGTTGACTATTGCGGTGCGATTCATGCGAAAAAATCTTCTCGTCTGGTCAGGCGGAACTTGCGCTGGGGCAGGAGATAGGCTATATTAACGCGGTTATACGCTGATGCGGACCGCGAGTCCGCGGCGAAGGTGATTGAGAAACTCTGGAGAGATACGATGCTGCCTACGAGATTGTTGTTACTATTGGTTTTCTCTTTGATCAATACGGCGGCATGGGCCACCGTCGGTGGTTCAGGACAGGCGGGTCAGGCGGTTTTGCCGGCTATTCCTAGTCGTTTTGCGGGTCCGCAAGACGTGGTGACAGCCTCTGTTGCGGCCACGGGCCACGATTTGCACGCCATTCAACTGCAGATTGATGTACCGGAGACTGCTACGGAGACCGTGGACTTCGCCGGAGCGTCAATGAGCTGGGTGCATATGAACGGTGAGGCGGTGCGTGAGCTGCCGGGTGCTCCGGAAGTGCCGCGTATTGTCCGCATGATCATGATTGACGGCCAGGGTAATTATCAGTTTAATGTCGGCGATCTGGAGTTTTCGACCTCCACCCTTCCCTACCCGCCCGCACCGCACGTGCCGTTGGCGGAAGGCGCCACCGCTCTGGATGAGACGGTAGCGCTGCGCGCGGAATACTACGAGCACAACGATTGGTATCCGGCCAATGTCGTAGAGGTCTCGGAACCGGCGACCATAAGGGACGTACGGTTTGTGCTTGTGACTATCAATCCGGTTCAGGTAAATCCGGTAACACGCGAGGTTAGAACGTATTCACACGTGGATGTTTCGCTGCAAAACGTGGGCGGCGCAGGCGTCAACGAACTGACTCACGTCCCGGAATATCTGTCACCGAGCTTCAAGGAGTTGTACCGAACGATTCCGAATTTTGAGGGCAGTTCGCTTGACGCCCTGCCCGTGATGCCGGGCCGCCATCTTTATATCTGCGATCCGAACGCGACTGTCGTTGGCCTCGTGCAAACGCTGGTGGATTGGCGCCGTAAACGCGGCTATGACGCTTACATTGCCACGACGACGCAGACCGGGACATCGGCGACCAGCATCCGCACCTATATCCAAAATCAGTTTGACAGCGGCAACGGCGCCCTGGAATACGTGACGTTGGTAGGCGACCCGGATGCCGCGGCACCGCATGCCCTGGCAACGGGGACAGCCCTGGACAATACGTATGCAACGATCGGGGACATCAATCCTGATCCGGTACCGGATATCGCGGTGGGCCGCCTCCCCTCGACCGGCAATTTGAATTTGCAGACGATGATTGAGAACATCATCAGTTATGAATCGGATCCGTATATGGCCGAGACGGATTGGTTTGAGCGGGCATGGTGCGCGGCGCATACGAGCCAGGTGCCGTCCAATCCGTCAACGAAGCAGTATATGCGCCAGTTGATGCTGCAACACGGCGTGCCGACAGTAGATTTCGACGTGTTTGAAGGCGGCATGAGCACGCCGACGCTGGAAGCGCGATTGGAAGCCGGAGTTTGCGTGTTCAATGACCGCATGTCGTGGATTGGCGAGTTCAACTCGGGCCAGTTGGCCGGTGTGGCGGTGAACGAGCAGTGGCCGTTTGCGTGGGTTGTCACCTGCGCTACGGGTACGTTTGGCGGCGGCGCTTCGCTGAATGAGGACTTTGTGCGCGGCGGCCATTCGATCGGCTGCGTTGGCATGTCGGGGGCGGGCACGCATTCGCGATACAATAATATTCTCGACGGCGGCGGCATGCAGACGCTTTTTGCGCTGGACGCACGGGAAACCGGGATTGCATTGATCGGCGCGAAGCTCGAATTGTATCGCAACTATTGGTCGGTCGGCGGCGGCTCGGAACAGGGTGACGTTACGAATTTCGCGGCATGGTGCAACCTGCAGGGCGACCCGGGTGTGCCGGTGTACCTTGATACGCCGCACATCTTGACGGTAGTGCATCCGGCTTCGATTGCCCGCGGCACGAATAATATCGGCATCACGGTGAGCGCGGGCGGAAATCCCGTGGCTAACGCGCTGGTCGGCCTGACGAAAGGTGCGGAGACCTTCGCTCGCGGTTATACGGATGCCAACGGACAGATCAATCTCGCCGTGGGCACGCCGACGACCGGGACCATGAACATCGTGGTGTCGGGAAAAGACCTAAAGGCCTACGTTTCGACCATCAATGTGATAGACGTGGGCGCGTCGTTGTCGTTCAGCAGCATTGCTATTGATGACGACAACGTCAGCGGAACCGTCGGTGACAATAACGATATTTTGAACCCGGGCGAGACGGTTGATCTCAGTATCGTCCTGCAGAACACCGGGACATCCAACACGGTTACAGGCATTACGGGAACGTTGACCAGCTCGTCGCCGGGCGTCACGATCGTTTCCGGGGTTCAGACCTATCCCAACATCGGAGTCGGCGCTACAGCGGCACCGAGCGCGGCCTACCGCATCGGGGTCGGCGCGGTATTCCACCACGAACCGGTTGTGCTGTACTTGAATTTGACTTCGTCGGCGGGAACGCAGTCGGTGCGCGTTGATTTGACGCCCGACGCCGCCAGTGCTGCTTTTTCTGCCAGCGCATTTCCCGACGGTAACAACCGCCTCGATCCGGGTGACTCCGGTAATTTCACGGTCACCCTGTTGAATGACGGATCGCGGGCGCTGAGCAGCGCCGCAGGGATTTTGCGTTCACTGTCGAGCTATGTTGCGGTCAGTGACTCATTAGGCACCTACGGAAACGTCAATGCCGGCGTGACGGCGGCCAACGCGGGCAATCCCTACGTCATAACGGCGGTCAGCCATGCACCCGCGGGCATGCAAGTGCCAATGCAACTGGTGGTCACTGACGCGAACGGTGTTCGCGATTCCGTGACGTTCTTGCAGACGATTGGCCTCGCAGCGCCGACCAGCGCTACCGGGCCGGACGCTTACGGTTACATTGCGTATGAGAATGGCGACTTGCAGCCTGCCGGGGCAGCGCCGCTTTACGATTGGATTGAGATCGCTCCCGGCTTGGGAGGCACGGGCCAGTCGTTGGGCTTCACCGACGGAGGTGAAGATCAGGACGACGTGACGACGCACGTGTTGCCCTTCACGTTCCGCTACTATGGTCAGGACTACGACACGATTACGATCTGCTCCAACGGATGGATTTCGTTCGGCACGACCACGCAGATTGATTACCGAAATTTCCACATGGGATCGCCGCTCGGTCCGCCGAACCAGATCGCGGCTTACTGGGATGACCTGATCGTGTCGGGCGTGGCCAACGGCGGCGTGTACCTCATGGACGATGCAGCCAACGGTCGCGTGATTATCGAGTGGCGGGTGCAGTGTTTGTGGGCCAGTGGCACGGCACCGCAGACGTTCCAGGTGATTCTGTATGATCCATCGGGCTATCCGAGCCCGACGGGCGACGGCAAGATTCTGGTCCAGTATCAGGACGTGAACCCGCACGCCAATTCCATTTCGTTTGACAACGACTTTGCGACGGTGGGCATCCAGAATATCAATCACACGTCCGGACTCGAAATCTGCTACTGGAACGCCTATACACCGGGTTCAACAACCTTGGCGGACGGGCGCGCCATTATGTTCACTACGGATATCACTGGGGCGATTGACCCGACCTTTGCGCTGTTATCGCCCAATGGCGGCGAATTGTGGCTGCAAGATTCCACGGTCTCGATCCTGTGGGCACCGGGCCTCGTGACCGGAAACGTGAACATTGATCTATCGCGCAATGGTGCGGGCGGCCCGTGGAGCTCGTTGGCCGCCAATACGACGAATGACGGTCAATTCACTTGGGTTGTGAACGGCGCATCGTCGGCGGCCTGCCGTATTCGTATCACCTCGGTGAACACGCCGGATTCCACGGACATGAGTCCCGCAGACTTCACGATCGCCTCCGTGGTCATGTTGCTGTCGGAGTCGTTCGAGAGCGGCGCTCCCGGTTGGACAGAAGAGGCGGCAGTGGGCTGGAGCGAGCAATGGCACGTCAGTGTTGAGCAGGCCAGAACCGGAACGCATTCCTACAAGTGCGGCGATACAGGCACCGGCACGTACGCCAATCTACAGGACGCGCGCCTGATTTCGCCCATCCTTACTGCGCTGCCCTCAGACGTTGTGCTCGAATTCTGGCATACGATTGACTCGGAGGTTTCCACGGCCTCTCCGGACTCGGCCTATGACGGCGGTTGGGTGGAGATATCCGTGAATGGCGGTGCCTACACGACGATCACTCCGGCGGAAGGTTACCCCAAGACAACTCGTTGGTTCGCGGGCGGCACGAACCCGTATTCTGGTCCGGTTCCCCTGCAACCGTGCTACGCGGGCACAATCACGAATTGGGCACAGGAGCATTTTGATCTGGCAGCATTTGCAGGCAGCGACGTGCAACTGCGCTGGCGCTTCGGGTCGGATGCCGGAGTCAATCGCGAAGGATGGTATGTGGACGACGTGCAGGCCTATCATATCGGCTCGATCGCTGCGGTGCATGTGCCGACCGGGCTGACCGTGCAGGTGTCTGGCAGCGACGTTATTCTGCGGTGGGACGATGACGATAATTTCGGTTACCGCGTCTATACCAGCATCACCTCCGATCAACCGTTCCCGACGCTGGTGGGTGAGACATTGACGAACAGCTTGACTTTGCCGGGTGCGGCGACCGATCCGCTCCGCTTCTACTATGTGGTAGGCTGGACCGGTCAGTAGTCTTAATTTGGCAACGTACGCAATGGGCCGACATACTGATGATGTCGGCCCATTTTTCTTGTACACAATGGGATTGCATCCTGCCCGATTCGGCGGCTCGGATTGAGGCCGAGTGTCGTGAACGGTTTTGCGGTCTCACAAGTTGCTTTCATATCGTTGTTTAAACGATATTTACGGTGCGAAGTTTGTTTCGCAAAGTGGATACATTTCGTTGCATCGGCGATGAAATTTGATTAACTTATTGGCTACGTGAACCTATGTGTTATCAATCGAAAGAGTGATCCGATGCTACCGAGTTACCGCCTCCGCCTTATCGTCCTGCTGTGCGTCAGCGGAATTCTCTTCAGTATGAGCAGTTTTGCCGCGTCCTCGGGCACTGGTCAGAATGCGCAATTGCTTCCGGCCACGCCGGCGAACTTCTGGGACTATTCTGGTCCGCAGGATGTTCAGCCGATTCCGTTTGAAGTGATAGACCCGGACCCAAGTTCCGTGCATGTGCGGTTGTTTGATCCGATATTGCAATACGAACCCGTCCAACTGGGTGACCGCACGTTTACCGCCGTGAAAGCGGGCGGTGAAGGCACGACCACCAAGCAGGGCGAGCCGAGTATTCCGTGGGCGACGCGCCTGATCATGGTGTCGCGCACAGGTGGCGTGGCCGCGACGGTGACAACGTCATCGTACACGACGATCGAGAATATTGACGTTGCGCCCAAGCAGCCGTATGAAGGCGAGGAGTTGGCTCAGCGACTCGACGGTCTGGGCTACGCAATTCAGTCGGACCTCTACGCCGAAGACGCATGGTATCCACAAGAGATAGCCACAATCACGACGCCGGCGACGCTGCGCGACGTGCGGTTTGTTTCGCTGGCGATGTCGCCGGTTCAATATAATCCGGCGCGGCGCGAGCTGCGCGTGTACGACAATATCGAAGTTGTCATAGAGAACGTAGGTGGTATCGGTGAGAACGAAATTGTCGTGAATCCCGAGTTCATATCGCCGTCATTCAAGAAGCTCTACGAGCGATTCGAGAATTTTGCGGGCAGCGCGCTGGATGCTTTGCCGGTTCTGCCGGGCAAGTACTTGGTGATTTGTCCGAATAATGCCACGAACACACCGGAGGCGCAGCGCCTTGTGGACTGGCATCGTCGCAAAGGTTTGGATGCGTCCTATGTGACGTTGACGACAACGGGTTCCACGGCGCTCGCGGTGCGCAATTACATTTCGTCGCAATACACGGCGTCGAACGGCGCTCTCGAATATGTTTGCATGTTCGGTGATCCGGGCGCGTCAGCGACATTTGCGACACCGTCCGGTGACGGTGGTACGGGTTACGACAACTATCTTGGCGTGTTGAGCCCGTCGGGCGGCGACAACCCGGACCCGGTGCCGGACATTGCTGTGGGTCGCCTGCCGTCTGAATCGGCCACGACCTTGGCCTCCTTGGTGACCAAGACGATCAACTATGAAGCGAATCCGTATCTGACGGATACGGGCTGGTTCACGCGTACGCATTGCACGGCGCACACCCAGTTCATTCAGTCGAATCCCTCGACGAAGGAATACACGCGGCAGATCATGCTGCAGGACGATCAGTCATGCGGTCCCGTTCAGGTATTCAGCGGCGGCATTGGGTCTACCGAGATCAATCCGATTCTGAATGCGCGTTACAGCGTGTTTAACCACCGTATGTCATGGATCGGCGAACTTGATCCAAGCGGATTGGCCAGCGCGCCTGCCGTCGGCGGCAGCGACACGGAAGGCGGACCTCTGCCGTTTGTGTATGCGATGACGTGCGGCACCGGCAGTTTCAACAGCGCCGGCCAGACGTTGTCTGAGGAGTGGACCATTCCGCCGACGCAGACTCCGTCATCGCCGCGTGGTGCGATCGGCTGCGTGGGTTTGTGGGGCTCGGGAACGCACGTTCCCTACAACAATATTGTGGATGCCGGCGCGATGTATGGTATCTATGCTCTTGGCATTCACGAAATGGGTATTATCAATATCGCCGGGAAGCTCGAGCTTTACAAGAACTATCAGTCGTTTGAGCCGGGGCAAGTCACGAGCTTTTGTTACTGGTCGAATCTGATGGGCGATCCGGGCACGGCGATCTGGACACGCGGACCGAAGGGTACGGTTGTGGCCCGCCCGGCGACGATCAATCGCGGCACGAACAACGTTGAGTTGACCGTGACGGATCAGACCACGACTCCTGTCGAGAATGCCTTAGTGTGCCTGCTGAAGGGTAGCGAGACGTTTGTGCGCGGCTACACCGATGCGAATGGCTATATCAATCTTCCAGTGGCGACGCCGACGACGGGCATGCTGCTCGTGACCGTGACGAAGGAAACGCAGTTCCCGTATCGCGATTCGATTTCGGTCCAGAATGCGGCGGCGAATCTGGCGTTTAACACGTTGGGAATAGACGATGACGGCGCGGGCGGCACGATCGGTAACAACGATGACGTGCTGAGTCCCGGCGAGACGATTGACTTGTCCATCAATGTAACGAATACCGGCACTTCAACGACAGTGACTGGCATTTCGGGAACGCTGACTAGCTCTTCTGCGGGGGTGACTGTCGTCAATGCTGTGCAGACGTATGCGAACATTGCGGTGGGTGGGAACGCCAATCCGTCTTCGCCATACAGAATCACGGTGACGTCAGTTTTCAACGGAGAACCAGTGACGTTTTTCTTGAACTTGACGACAAATCAGGGCCTCTTCCCCGTTCGTATTGATTTGACACCAACGGCACCGGATTTGGACGTTAACGACTCGACCTTCACATTTGGCGGTCCGGGAGGAAACCTAAACCCGGGCGAGTCAGGAACATTCACGCCTACTATTATCAATACTGGCGCACGCCCCATGGTCGGTGCCGACGGCATTCTACGTTCGCTTGATCCACGCGTGATGGTCTCAGATTCTGTTGGCATTTTCGGGAATGTTAATAGCGGCGCAAACGGAACGAGCGCGGCCAACACTTTCGCGATTGACGTAAGTAGTGCTATGTTCAATGGCCATCGTGCACCGATGCAGCTTGTTGTCTGGGACGACAATGGATTCCGGGACAGCTCAGATTTCGAATTGAAGGTAGGCTCCTTTTCCTCGACCAGCCCATCGGGCCCGGATGCCTACGGCTACTACGCATTTGATAACACGGAAACGCAGCCTTCCAACGCGCCTTCCATTTATAGCTGGGTGGAAATTGCTCCGTCGCAAGGCGGACCGGGCACGAGCCTGAACATGACCGACATAGCTGAGGACGATGACGATACGCAGACTCGTGTGCTGCCGTTCAACTTCACGTTTTACGGGCAATCGTTTGACACGATAACGATCTGCTCCAACGGTTGGGTCGCATTCGGCAACTATCCGACCATAGACGACTTTCGCAATTACCGCATGGGAACGCCAATTGGACCGCCGAATCAGGTGGCGGCCTACTGGGACGACCTGAAGGTTTCGGGCGCGAGCGAGAACGTCTATGTGTATCACAATGCCGTCGAGCACTACTACGTGATTGAGTGGCGCGCGCGGCAGTTATGGGACAACAATCAGGAGTTCTTCCAGGTCATTTTGTACGATCCGGACTTCTATCCGAGCGTAAGCGGCGACGGCAAGGTGAAGGTGCAGTATCAGACCATCACGTTGAGTGCGAATCAGACGACGAACGACAACGATTACGCATCGGTGGGTATTCAGAATCAGGATCACTCGATCGGTCTGGATTACTACTACTGGAACGCGTACGGTCCGGGTGCGGCGACGGTCGCTGCCGGTCGTTCGATTATGTACACGACGGATGCGAACGGGCAATTGAATCCGTCCTTGACGCTGGCGGGTCCGAACGGCGGCGAGAGCTTCTATTTGGGTCAGCCGCTGAACGTCCTTTGGTCGAGCGCCGCGATTGCGGGCAACGTGAACATTCAGCTAAACCGCAGCTATCCGGGCGGCGCGTGGGAAAACATCTTCCTGAATTCTGCGAACGACGGAGTGCAGTCGTGGACGACGGCGGGCGCGGCCAGCGCAGCGAGTCGGTTCCGCGTGATCAGTGTTTTGAATCCGACGGTCGGCGACACGTCCGACGCTAATTTCTCGCTGCTTGTTCCAACTGTCACGGTTGTCGAACCTAACGGCGGTGAAGTCTGGGCGCCGGGCTCGCTGCAGGAGATAAGTTGGACTTCGCAGGGTCTTGGCGTGGCGCGAGTCGAACTCAATCGCAGTTATCCTGGTGGCGCGTGGGAACTGCTGTCCGCCTCGGCGGCAGACGTTCTGGGTTGGACTGTGACGGGCCCGGTAACGGCTTCAGCGCGCGTGCGCGTCAGCGGCGTGGCCTATGCAGGTGCGACCGACGTATCAAATGCCAACTTCACAATTGGATCACCGCCGGCGATTACGCATAAGCAGAAGAGCGATCAGGCACCGGGTGCAGCGACGTTCATCGCGCTCATGAGTGATGATGCGCCATTGACCAATACGTTCCGCGCCTATTTTAGAATCGTCGGAAATGCTCTGTATGACTCAGCGACATTCTCGCCGACCGGGAATCCCAGTGAATTCTCCGCGACTGCGCCTGGACTTCTGGCCGGTCACTATGAGTACTATCTGCGAACCGTGGATACCGAAGGGCTGAGTGACCGACTTCCGGATGCAGGCCACCTGTTGTTCCAGGTAGGTGACATTTGCGTGCCGTGGCTGCAGTATGACGACGGCACGGCGGAAAATTACAACTGGGCGGACGGCCCTGACTTTGAGTGGGCCGTGCGATTTGATCCGGGCTCGTACCCCTACAGCTTGTGCGCGGCGCAGTTCGCTATCAGCCCGACGCAGCCGACCGAATACAAGGCGCCGGTGATTGTCACGGTTTATCTGGCTGACGGCCCGAGTGGAACGCCGGGAACGGTTGTGGTTCGAGACACCACGGGTGCGATCAACGGCATCGGAGGCCTGCCGACGGGTCCGGCGTGGACCGACGCGAAATTCGACAATGTTTCGATTAGCGGACCGTTCTACGTCAGCGTCGAAAATGTCGAACCACGTGATTGCCCGGCCGCTTTTGGATTGGACACAAGTTCGCCGAACGGCAACTCGTACTACTACGACGCGTGTGACCTTGCATGGTATGCCGAAAGTTCGGGCCTGCCGAATGCGCGGAGCGGTGACCGCATGATTCGTGTCAGCGGATTCAACTATCAGGCGCCGATCATCACGATTCAGCCGAGTGGCTTGGATGTGATTTTGCGCTGGGCTTCGACGGGCGCGCCCTATTACAAGGTGTACTCTTCGACGGCCACGGGCGGCCCGTTCAACACGTTCATCGGTTCGACGTCAGGTCTTTCGTACACGCATACCGGCGTGGTCGGCACGACGCCGCAGAACTATTACATCGTGGTTTCGTCGGCGACGCCGTAACGCGACTCAAGACGCAAAATAACAGGCGCGGCGCACTCGAATGTGAGTGCGCCGCGCTTTGTTTTGCAAATGGAAACAGCCGTTGACGAATCAACGGCTGTTTGGTTGTAGCGGGGGTAGGATTCGAACCTACGACCTTTGGGTTATGAGCCCAACGAGCTACCAGGCTGCTCCATCCCGCAATAAGGCCTTGAATATAGGGTTCTAGGCCGGATTGTCAAGGCAGGGCTTGAAACGGGTTCTTAGTCTTCGTGCCTGGGTATTTTGAGTAAGCAACTCTCGACACGGCGGGGCGTTGCACCGACAATTCGAATTACAACTCCTTCAAGATCAAGCTCTTCACCGGGTTTTCCGATGTGACCAAGTTCTTCGGACAGAAGACCGGATAGGGTTGCGTAATCTCCGTCGGGCGGGCGCCAACCGGTCGCCTCTGCGATATCCGAGAGGTCGGCGAGGCAGAAACAAGGAAAGTGCCCTGTGATAACCTCTTGATAGCCCCGCATGTGCGCCCTCGGCAACTTCCCGCAGCGGTCCGACGAGTTCCCGAAAGATGTCCTTCAACGTGACGATTCCATCCACCCCGCCATGCTCATCTACGACCATTGCGGCAGGCAGCCGCTGTGTTTTGAATTGCTCGAGGAGCTCGATCAGGAGTTTGGACTCGGGGACGAAATGCGCCGGGCGGAGAATCTCCTCCAACGTCCTGTGCGGTTCGAGCAGGTCACGCGAGTGTATGAAGCCGATGATATTGTCGAGGTTCCCTTTGAATACTGGGAATACGCTGTGGCGGCTGTCCTGCACGGCCTCGACGACGTCGTTGATCGTGGCATCAGCGGGCAACGCAATGAGCGCCAGCCGCGGCGTCATCACATCGCGGGCACGCACCTCGCGGGCGTGCAAATAGCGGTCGAGAATCTCGGATTCCTTGTCCGTGACGGTGCCCTCGGCGCTGGCGCGCGCGAGCACGGTGTCAATTTCACGCCGGAACAAGATGTCATAGGCATGGGTATGGTCTGTCTCCGGAACACCCCGCTTCAGGAGTTTCTCGAGTGGCGCGACGATCGCACGAAACGGCAGGAACAGCCAATAGAATAGATACAGCGGCAGCGAGAGAAAACGGACGAGCGGGTTAGCGTACGCCAGGCCGATTGTTTTGGGAACAACTTCGCCGATCAGCAACACGACCAACGGAGAGACAATCATGATCCACGCTTCATCAACACCCTGGGTTTCAGCCCAGATGACCACCAGTGACGAATAGGCGACCATGACCAGATTGTTGCCCACCAGCACCGTGAACAGATAGCGCTCGGGTACAGACGACAGGAAATCGGCGAATTTCGTTCCGAAGCGGCCGGCCTTTTTCCAACTGCCAATGATGATTGCGTCAAAGGTCGTGAACGCGATCTCCATGGCCGAGTAGTAGGCACTGAGCAACAGCGCCGCAATGATGAGCGTCAGGAGGTCCATTCACCCTCGATAAAACCGGCCAAATCTCGCCCGCTGACCGATCACGCAGGGCGACGCAGAACGCCCGGCCTGCGCTCGGCGCAGTTTCACCAGCAGACGGGCATCGCCCTCGGATGACGCCTGCTCGACATGGGCGAAGGAAGACGCCGCCAGTTGGTAGACAACCGACTGCAACCGAAACGGCGTCAACGGCGACGATGACTCCGTTTTGCGCTGAACGCGCACTGCATTACCGATCGCCAGCGCACCGCACTCACCATAGGCCCGTACCAGGCCGCCGGTGCCAAGTTTGGTGCCGCCGAACCAACGAGCGACGATAACCGCGATGTTCTGTAAGTTTTGCTTGCGAATTTCGTGAAGAATGGGCAACCTGGCCGTGCCCCTTGGGCCTGCCGTCGTCACTCACACGCTCGCGCAATTCATGGTCTTTGCGAATCACATGGGCCCAACAGTGATGCGTGGCGTCGAATTCCGTCTTTTTCAATTCCATTAACCTACTTTCCAGCTCGGACTCGTCCGCCACATGGAACGCGATGGCAGAAAAGCGGGAGCCCAGCACCCGCGTGTGCGCAGTGCCGGGCCCCGAGAGCGTCCAGTAGTCGTCTGATAGGTACGACTCGATCATTTGCTCCGATGCATGAGAGTGGCTTGAGCCGCCGCGAGGCGCGCGATCGGCACGCGGAACGGGCTGCACGAGACGTAATCCAAGCCGGCCTTGTCGAAGAAGATCACCGACGACGGCTCGCCGCCATGTTCTCCGCAAATGCCGACCTTCAGGTTCGGCTTGGTCTGGCGACCCCGCGTGGTGCCCATTTCGACTAACTGACCGACCCCGGTTTGATCGAGCGCTTCAAACGGATCGGCTTGCAGCAACTGCGAAGCAACATAGAACGGCAGGAAGCGGCCCGAGTCGTCGCGCGTGACAGGCCCATGCAGGTCTGCGTAAGGTCGTTGGTACCGAAGCTGAAGAACTCAGCCTGCTGCGCGATTTGGTCGGCGCATAGCGCGGCGCGCGGCAATTCGATCATCGTGCCGACGAGGTAGTTCACCGACACACCGGCGGCCTTAAAGACTTCATCAGCGACGCGGCGAATCAGATCGCCTTGCGATTTTAACTCGCCCGGAGTCATGACAAGCGGCACCATGACTTCAGGATGTACGTCAATGCCTTCCTTCTTCACGTTCACGGCGGCGGTGAAAATAGCGCGCGCCTGCATTTCGGTGATTTCGGGATAGACCACGCCGAGTCGGCAGCCGCGGTGGCCGAGCATCGGGTTCATCCTGTGGAGATCGTTGACCTTGGCTTTGATTTGCTCGGGTTTCACGCCGATCTTCTTGGAGAGGTCAAGCACCGCTTCATCGGTCTGCGGCAGGAACTCATGCAGCGGCGGATCGAGGAGGCGAATCGTCACGGGCAAGCCGTTCATGACGCGGAAGATTCCCGTGAAGTCATCGCGCTGGTAGGGTTCAAGCTTGGCGAGTGCTTTCTTGCGGCCTTCGAGATCATTGGCCAGAATCATCTCGCGGACGGCATCAATGCGATCACCCTCGAAGAACATATGCTCGGTGCGGGTGAGGCCGATACCTTCGGCGCCGAACGCGATGGCGTTGCGGCACTGGTCGGGCTGGTCGGCGTTGGTGCGCACCTTCATGCGGCGCAGACCATCGGCCCAGCTCATCAGCTTGGCGTAGAGTTGATAGGTTGGCGCTTCTTTCGGATCAAGCGTCTTTTCGAGCAGCACTTGAATCACTTCGGACGGCTTGGTCGGTATGTTACCTTTATAGACTTCACCGGTTGAACCATTCAACCAAATCCAATCGCCTTCCTTGACAGTGATCTTTCCTGCGACGAATTCGCCCTTGGTGTAGTCAATGTGAATGGACTCGCAGCCCGCGACGCAAACCTTGCCCATTTGGCGCGCGACGAGCGCCGCGTGCGATGTCATGCCGCCGCGCTGCGTCAGGATGCCCTGCGCCGCGTCCATGCCGCGAATATCCTCGGGGCTTGTTTCGACACGCGCGAGAATCACCTGCTCACCTTTGGCGGCCCACGCTTCAGCGTCGCTCGCGTGGAACACCACGCGCCCTGTCGCGGCACCCGACCGGCGTTCAAACCGCGCGCGACCGGGACTTCGGACTTGATCTTGGCGGCATCAAACACCGGACGCAGCAACTGATTCAGGGCATTGGGGTCTACGCGGAGCACAGCGTCTTCGGGCTTGATCAAGCCTTCGTCCACCATTTCCACGGCGATCCGCACGGCCGCCATACCGGTGCGCTTGCCGACGCGGCATTGCAGCATCCACAATTTCTTATCTTGAATCGTGAACTCGATGTCATTCATGTCCTTGTAATGACGCTCGAGCGTGTCGGAGATCTGCAGAAGCTGTTTGTAGGCGTCAGGCATGGCTTCTTCAAGCGACGGATATTTGCCCGAGCGGTCGGCTTCGCTAATCTGATGATTTTGCGCCCAAGTCTTGGACGCCTTGACGGCGACCTGCTGCGGTGTGCGCGTGCCTGCCACAACATCTTCGCCCTGCGCGTTGACGAGGAACTCGCCGTAGAAGACCGTTTCACCGGTCGCCGGATCGCGCGTGAACGCCACACCGGTTGCACAGTCGCTGCCGAGGTTTCCGAAGACCATGGCCTGCACGTTGACCGCGGTGCCCCAGCTTTCGGGGATCCGATTGAGACGGCGATAGACGTTGGCGCGTTCATTCATCCAAGAATTGAACACGGCGCCGACAGCGCCCCACAACTGCTCTTGCGGATCGTCCGGGAAAGCGATGCCTTTGCGCTCCTTGATAATCGCCTTAAACTCGGCGACGAGCTCTTTCAACTGTGCGGCGTTCAGTTCAGAATCGTATTTAACACCGGCTTTGTGCTTCTTCGCTTCCAGAAGCACTTCAAACGGATCGTGATCTTCCTTGGTCTGCGGCTTGAGATCAAGCACAACGTCGCCGTACATGGCGACGAACCGGCGGTAGGAGTCGTAAGCGAAGCGTTCATCGCCCGAGCGGGCGATCAGACCTTTTACGGTCGTATCGTTGAGGCCCAAGTTGAGAATGGTATCCATCATGCCGGGCATCGAGGCGCGCGCGCCCGAGCGTACCGAGACGAGCAGCGGATTCTGGCTGTCGCCGAATTTCGCACCAGTGAGCTTCTCGAT
This sequence comes from bacterium, assembly GCA_016702305.1. Lineage (NCBI taxonomy): Bacteria > bacterium. The sequence goes on along the minus strand of JADJEH010000001.1, from coordinate 629,912 downwards.
GTAGGCGATACCGTCGGCAACTTGCTTCTTCAGCTCCGACGGATAGTTGCGATTATTCGCATAGTAATACGTGCAGATCTCGGTCGAGATTGTGAAGCCCGGAGGAACGGGCAGACCGAGATGATTCATTTCGGCGAGATTCGCGCCTTTTCCGCCCAACAGGTCCTTCATGTCGGCGCGGCCTTCGGCTTGTCCATTCCCGAAGGTATAAACGTACTTACTCAAAATGTGTCTCCAACGATTAAAGTAAAGGGACGGTCTCGCCGTCCCGGGATGAATAGGGCTATTTTAGAGCACTGGCTTTGACCGTGCGAGTTTCGTGCGCGGTGGCGAGCGTGATCATGTAGATGCCCGACGCCTGCGCGGCTGCATTCCACGCGATCGAATTCGCACCGGGCGCGGCCAGCACTCCCTGTTCGTGCACAAGCTGGCCGTTGATGTTATAGGCTCGCATGGTCACCGCTTGCGCGCGCGGCGCTGTGAACTCGATGGTTAGCGTAGGATTGAACGGGTTGGGGTAGGCGGCGGAAACTGCGAAAGCGTGGGCAACCGCGACATCCTGCACCGAGACATTGGGGGTATAGATCAGCGTTTTCAGCAGCCAGCCGCGCGGATCAAACGAGACGGAATCGAACGGAACATCTGGAGCATACGACACCAATTCCGGGTCTATCCACAGGGTGTCAATTCCCGTGCGGCTATTCCCTGACCAGAACTCGACTTCCACGGGCATGGTGAATTGAGTTCCGGATTGGCGCTGTGTTACCGAGAATGACTGCGTAGGCTCCATCACCACATCATACTGCGGGTAACCCGTGCCTTCAAACACCCATTGGTCGAAGAACCACTGCAAGCTCGATCCATAATGCGCTTCGCACACCGCTTGAAACTCGACGGTCGTTGCCGTTGAGAAGGCGTATTGCTGGCCGTAGTCGCGCAGGGCCGTGAAAAAGAGTGAATCGCCCATGACCCAACGCAGCATGTGCATCACGCTGGCGCCTTTTTCGTAGACGATGCCACCCCAGAAATAGTCGGGATCGTAGATTGTGGACTGGTTCCCGGCAGCGCGGGCGACCAGTTGAATATCGGTGCGAACATAGTCCCGAAACGCCTGCTCACCGCGTATCCACTCCATGCCAAGGGCTTCACAATACGTGGCAAAACCTTCATTGAGCCAGAGGTCGCGCCAGTCGCCGCAGGTTACCCAATCGCCCCACCAATGATGCGACATTTCGTGGAATAGAATCCAATCCCAGCCGCGGTTGCTGACGACGGCCCCGTCATAGTGAGACACGCTGGTTGCGTGCTCCATGTCGCCGATTCGGGTCATGTTGTAGCCGAAGCGGTCGAAGACGAACGGCCCGAAATTCGCGGCAAAGCTGTCCAAGCACGCGGGCACGGGTTCAAAATGAAACTCGGCCTGGGTGACACGCTGCGGATAGACAAAGTTCTCGATGACAGGGTTGCTCTCGCGTTGCGTCATGATCACATAGTCCGACACCGACACAAACAGCAGGTAAGTCGAAACCGGTTGATCGAGACGATAGTGCCACGTGACTGTGCTGTCGGGATTGACGACGTGCGGCAGTCGAATACCCGCGCTGACGCCCACATTATTAGCGGGCACAGTGAGCCGACATTCCCATAACACTTTGTCGTTGGGATCGGCAAAGCTCGGCAGCCAGTTATAATTGGCAGGCGGCGTTTCCAGATCCAGGCCATCGCCTAAGGTGAAGCAGATCGCCGAACGCCACGATTGCGCGGGAGCGAAGCGCATGCCGCCCCACGTGTCAATTTGCACTGGCGTGCCGCCGTAGTAAATCGTGAAGTCGGCGGTGTCTCCAAACTGCAATGCCGGGCTGAGATAGATTTGTAGGGAATCATCACCGCGCTGAGTGACTGAATCCACAGTGTGAGTCGGACTGATGACCGAGTCTATGATCAAGTTGTCCGTGAACCGCAAATCAATGCGCGGCAGGTCAATCTCATTGAAGGCGACAAGCATCCGCACATCGCCGTGAATCCGGGACATTGCCAGCGAGACGTCAAGATTGCACCAGATTTTTTGCACATCATATTGGTGCAAGCTGTCATCGAGCGTGCCTACTCGGCCATGGCGACAGAACTCGTGTCGCGGAGTTTCACCGGACCACGTCACACCGAAGTGATCACGGCCCTGGGCAGCGCAGACGAGAGGCAGTAAGATTAGCAAAATCAGGCGCATAAACTGGATGGGCTGAATTCTCAGGATGAAGGAAAATACGACAATCTGCGCGAACATGCAAGAATGTCGTTATGTGACCAACGCACAAAAGGCCCGATTAGGGCCTTTTGAATACGATACTCAAGGTAGAGTTTAGCGCGAGCGCTCAGTGAACGAGCGGGCCACGCGGTCGTAGGAATGCGTCGCACTTGACACGCACATCGGTCGGCGTGCTGCGGGCGGTACGGTTTCGACTCGGTAAAAGCGCTGCGCGTATTTCCCCCAATCAGCATCTTGATAGAACGTATCCTGGACCAGGGCAATCGGCTCGAACGGTGCCAGCAGATCGGGTGCGGCCGAGATGCGGTAGTACGAGCCGGGCAAGTCGGCGGGCCGCCAATGCAGTGAGATCACCTCGCCCGGTCGAACCACCAGATTGCGCACCGGCTCCGGCTGTGCAGCGGCTTCTGTTAGAGTGGGTTCGGCGACTTCCCAATATCGGTCGGCGTAGTAAACGAATTTGACGACGACATTGGTCTGTCCAATGAGCGGTTTCAGCACTTCGGTTCGGACCGCTTCCGCAGTATTCGAGGCTCCGCCCGAGCGCCACAACAAATGCGGGAAAGTCGCACCGCCATCTGTACTGCCGAGTACGCGAGCGACCACCGGCTCACGCGCGTTGCGTCCGGAAAGCACGCTGCAGAATGACAATTCAGGTGCAAGCATCGTGCTGAGGTCCAAGACATCCGTAACGAAAGTACATGTCTGCGCTCGGCGATCGCCGATTAAGACCAGACTCTGCTGCGCGGGACCACGATTGACCAATGTTACCGTACCGCTGGCGCCCCGTTTCCGTAAGCGGCTGAGCGATTCGCCCGGAGTGAAGAGTTGAACGGCCCGGTCTTGGTACCACTCAACGGTCAGGACAAACTCATCCGTCACCGTCGTATTTTGTGGCGTTGAGCGATCAGCGGCGCGCAGACGGTAAGCGATGGTGGTGCCGTAGGGTTGAGCCGGCAATAACGCCGCGAATTCTGCGCCGTCGTAGGTGAGTTCGGTGGTCTGCGGTGCTCCGCCATTGATGCGGTAATCGCAAGCCACCAAGTCCAGTTCGCTATCGTCCTGCACATCGCAGGTGATTGGAATTGGCCGACCATCATGGAACCAGCGGTTTAACGGCAGATGGGTGATGACCGGCGGCGTCAGGTCATGCAGAACCGGGATATCAAACCAGTTCAGTATCGAGCGGATCAAATCAATGCGCCGCGACGGAGCCGACGCGTCGATCAGCGCGCCAATTTCAATGGAGGATCCAACGGTGCGGTATGTGGTGCCGGAGTTGGCGACGCACAGGGCGTACTCCGCCCCGCTCCTGCCGTTGGTTAAGATGTTCTCCGCAGAGCCCATGGCCGTGATACGATCTATGAAACTGTTCTCGCCATTGTACAAGAAGTTCATGCCTTCCGTGAAGCGGCCGCGGACTCCAGCCACGGGTCCGGCATCTCCAGTCCCGTCAGCCAAGCCGTCAATCCCGAAATAGGGATGCAAATTCGTCGGGTTGTCAAAAGACCAAACGTCGCCGCCCTCCCAATAGCAAGCTCCGCCGTCGTCGAGGTACTCGGCGATGCGCTGTGCGTGCTCGGCCGGAAGGGGTTCTTGATTCGGATGCACTCCGCAGAAGATCCAGATTGATGCATAGCTGCTGAGATCGTTGGGCAGCGTACTGCTGCGCACGAACTCGATGCCGAGCGCCGCAAGGGTCGCCTCCACTCCATTCACTTGCTGGGGTTGAGAATCCAGAACATAAAGCAGCGCGGGAATTCGGGAGATGCGGTGGCTTCCCCAGAAAGACTCGACAGGCTGGTTGTCGGCGCTGAGAGCAATATTATACTCGAACGCGTAGCCGCGCGGTGTATTGCTGTCGCAGCGGAAGGTGTAACGCAGCGTATCCATCTGACCGGGCAACAGATCACGGCCTGTCCACCTTGTCGAGTCAATGTGCAGGTAGTCGTGATCAGGGAAGCAATCAGCGACCGGTGACCTCAGGACTTCTTGACCACGGTTCGCCACAACCAGTTCAAGCGCAAGCTGTTCGCCCGCTTCCGGCTCTCCATCGCTGTCGCCCATCCACTCGCGTAAGGTCTGTGATGTGACGACGACCGACGGCGCGTCAAGCCGCAGCGAGACACTGCCGGCGAATCCGGCTTCATGATCGGTTCCGTTCCAGAATTGCAGAACCGCCGTTGTGCCGTCTTGCACGCTATCGGAAACGGTGAACGTGGCGGCGGATTCCAGCCACTCCTCAGTTTGCGGAAACAGGGCCGGACTCGTCAATAATTGAGGCACAAGCGTGAACGCCGGAGTGCTGCATTCAATGCGCAATGACGCCGCCGGAGCCGCTGCTGATCCGTTGTTGCGAACCAGCACCCGCAATAGACCACTCTCTCCGCGATCAGGTCTGCCGTCGGCATCGCCGTTCGGATCTGTTATCTCCAAGGTCTGGACCTGCACCAGCGGGCCGGATACCGGGATGACGTCCACGGTGTGCTCTGACGGCAACAGGTTGTGGCCGCGTACCATGACTGACCACCTGTGCGCGGTTGTCGCGGGCAGCTCCATTAGGGCAAAGCCATCGGCATCCGTGCGAACTTGACGGGGCGGCCACGCGGGACTGGACAGAGTTACTTCTGCATTGGCGGCCGGAACATTGTTCCGCCTGACCGTGATCGGGACATGTGTCGTTCCGATAGGCACGGTATTGGGCAATTCGACCGTCGTGACCAAGGGCGACGCCGTGTAGGGTCGCAAGGATGGATCACCCAACAGGACGAATTGCTGAATAGTCTCTTCGGTAAGGCCTCCGGCGGGTTGCGGGAAGGACTCCGCACAGCGCATCTTGCCGAAGTCAAAGGCGTGACCGAGATAATCAAAATTCAGACTGAAGGCGGCCTCGACTGTGGCCAAACCGATCGTATCGCTGTAGAAGAACGCGGTGCTCTCGGTTGCGCCAATGTAACATAACGCACCTTGCAATTGCTGGACATTCCAGGCTTCTGCCAAGGAGGGCGACCCTTCGTCGAAGTCGGCTGTTGCGCAGGCGACGGAGACAACGACGCCCACTCGGGCATTTTGTATCGAAGCCAGTCCGGTTGCGGTCAGATGCGGCGCGACAGACGACCAGCGATCAACGGTGCCGTGGCCGATGTAAAACGTCCACAGTGGTTCAGCGTTCAACGAGTTCAGCAGCAACGGCAGCGCGCCGCTCTGCGGCTGCTGCAACGCTGTTGTGGTTAGACCCGCGCCGCTGAAAAGTGTGTGTATCTGCTCTCCGTGCTCAGGGTCAAGCGCGACTGAACTTGCGAACACCGTGGCGTTGCCAGGTCCGACATTACCGTGAAACTCATAGTCCAATGCGCGCGCGATCCACGCCGACAATTCAGCGTTCGTATGCACCGGAAGCCGACCAACAGAGAGATCAGGCAAGTAGTCCGGCCCGGCCAGACATGAATAGGGGTGGTCGGTCAGGCTCGAACTGACTCCGTAAAAGGCCGGAACAGCGTCGAAATCGCCGACGATCAATAGGAACTCGGGTGGAGTCGCGACGGATTCGAATCTGGTCCGCAAGAAGTCACGGAGCGCCGCGGCGCTTGTCGCGACTTCGGAGGCAATGAAGACATCGCTGGGAATGCCGCACGACCGCTTGAACTGCCGCCATTCGGCCAGCACTTCAATATATTCGGGCGCCGTGACAATCCAGAGACGCGGTTCGACCATCTCTTGCGGCGGATTCTCGGGAAGTTGAATCGGAACGAGTTGCGAGACAAACGTCTCGGCGTAGCGCGAGAATTGAGTATTGTCATCCAGACTGCGGCCATTCGCCAGCGAAATGCGCATGACCATGGTGTCCTGCACCAGCACTCCGCCCTGCGCCGCCCAATAGCGCACCGGATAGAGTTGCACGAGCGTCATCGGCGCGCGTCCGATGCTGCCCTGCTGTACGATCTCGTGCGTTTCGGCGGGATACGGCGCGCCGTGCCCATAGACTTCCTCGGAAGGAAGATACGTCATGCTGGTTTGCAAGCCGCGATCAAGCGGCTGTGGAGACGGCAGCGGCGGCGCGCATTCGATCAGGCGCGGCGCCCGCTCGACGATTTGAATCTCCGACATGGTTACGGCCGCGGGAATCCATACGGTGAAGAACGGCAGAGCAGGTTCACCAGGGTGATTGGTGACGGCTAACGGCGCTGCAGACAGGGCGCTCCAGGCGGATCCGGAGAGACTGACGCTGTCCATGCGCAAGGCAGGTAGGACACAGCGGACCTGCCATTCACTGCGACTGACCCGTTCCCACGACACGTGCGGCTGCTGCTGCATGGCGGCGCTTGCGGCGCGCGTCAAAGCAGAGCAGAAAATCAACATGAGCAGCAATGTGGCAACGCGTTGTTTCATGGGGTCAACCTCTGCGGGCATAATTCACATCAATCAACAAGCAGAGCAAAGGCCGCGCCCGGCAAACAAAAAAGGCCTCCGTGTCCGCGGAAAGCCTCTCGAGTGATTCCCCTTGCTATGGGAATCAGGACAAAACGACGACGTGATAGGCTTGATCACCCTTGGGACCGGGAACAGCTTCGTACTGCACACGATCACCGGGTTCAAGCACTCGATAGCCCCGGCCCTGTATCGAAGAGTAATGCACAAATACTTCGGCACCTGCGGACGATTCAATGAAGCCGAAGCCTTTCTTCTGTGAGAACCACTTCACCACACCGGTGTCCATCGTGCCTTTCGGTGCATTGACCCGAGGGCGTATCGAAGTAATCATAACAAGTTTATCCTTTGGGCAGCCATTCGTCGCGGATCGGCGCATCCTGGCCTTGATAGTGCAAACGATACTGGACATAACGCGCGGCGGTGGACAAGAGGCCCAGCCGTTCTTCCGGCGACAGGTCACGTTTCTTTTTGGCGGGAATACCGGCCCACAACTCTCCGGGCGGGACGATGGTACTCTCAAGCACCACGGAACCTGCTGCGATCAGCGACTCTTCGCCGACGACGGCGAGGTCCAAGACTCTGGCGCCGATGCCGACCAGACAGCCGCGCCTCAGGGTGCAGCCGTGAACAATCGCGCCGTGCCCCACGGAAACGCAATCTTCGATGGTGAGTGGTGCACGGTTGATCGTCACGTGACAGATCACGCCGTCCTGCAGATTCACCTGTGCGCCGATGCGCACCCAGTTTACATCGCCGCGAACGACCGTCCCAAACCAGACTGAACACTCGGGGCCGATCACGACATCTCCTGTGACGACCGCTGTAGGCGACAACCAAGCCGATGGGTCAATCTTGGGCGTCAACTGTTGATAGGGCAAGATTAGGGCCACAGTTGACCTCGTTGGGTAGGTCCAGAATTGTCGAGTCCGGTCCTTCGCGCGAATAGACCGGACTCATTAGGCGTCGCCCCCCACTCGTACCGCTTACATAATGTTACGCGAACTCGTGTTGGGAAGTTTCCGCTTTTGGGAAACGACGTGTTGTGCTTTCGCATCGGGCTGTTGCAAATCGGCTGCCGAAACGTTATCATATTGATATTATTTGAGAAAAGTCCAAATCTATGCAGAGATACCGGTTGAATTGGTCCAACATGGTGCGGATGCGCCAGTGCAAGCCTTTGATTTTTCACGTGGGTTGCGTATCTTCGGTGAGAGTGTCTAACCAAAGAGTTCCGATGAAGCCCTGGATCAAGTTCTGGATTGCCGCAACTGTCCTCCTCTTTCTGCTCGCCTTGTGGCCGTTTACGCAATTAGGCGGCAGCCGCGTTGCGGCTGCGCCGGCTGAGCAGGAGTTCGCTGAACAGGCGAGATTGGTGGACTACTTTTGCCTTGGGAAGTTGCCTTCAAGTGGCAAGGCCAGTATTCCAAAGGAATGGGAGACGGCCTTAGAAGCCGATATCCGCGTCCGCGAATCGGCGGGCGAGGCCGCCGGGGACATTGGTTTCCCGCGCGAGCAAGCCGAGCGACTGACGTCGTTGGAGCCTGGCGAGGGCCTGCTCCACAGCGACAACAAGGGCTATCACTACGTCTTGAAGTCGAACCAGGGCCGCGGTGGGTACATCGTCCTATCAAAGACCCCGCGTTCCGGCGGCGTGATCAGCCCATCCGGTTCGGCTGGCCCCAGCCCGGTCGCGATGGCTGCGGCCTTTGCGGTCGTTGCCGCAGCAATTCTCACGCTATTGGCTCGCGTCGCCTATGGCAGGCCGTCGGAGTAATCCGCTCAGACTCAGAAATACAAGAGCGGTCAGACCCGGTGGTCTGGCCGCTTTTTATTTCGCCCGCCCGAAAGCAAAGTCATAGGCGCGCAGTAATTGGACGACGCTGTGGTCCCAGGATAGCTCGTCGTGCAGACGCTTCTGGCCAAACGCTCCCATGGTGGCCCGGCGTTCCGGATCGTCGAGCAACGCCAGCGTTTGCCGCGCGAAGTCCTCGATATCATTGTCCTGCGCGTAGGTTGCGGCCTCACGGGCCGAGTAGTGAGACTCGGTGAGACGATACGACACAATCGGCCGCCCCATCGCCATATACTCGAGAATCTTGTTCATCGTGCAATGGGTATTGAGCGGGTTGATCGGATCGGGTGCGAGACAGACGTCGGCGGTTGAGAGCACCTCGCGGACCTGTTCATTCGAGACGCGGCCCGTGAACTCAACGATGCCGTCGAGTTTCAACTCAGAGGCGAGCTCTTTTAGCACGGAGAGGTTTTCGCCGCCGCCCATGAGGACGAAGTGCAAATCCTCCCTGCCCCAGTCGTGAACGATGATCTTGGCAGCGCGCAACAGATAGTCGAGTCCATCCTGAGCGCCCATGGTGCCGAGATAGGCCGCAAGATAGCGTTTGCCGCGCTTCCACTCAGGATTGGGCGGCAGCGGGCTGAATTTGTTCAGGTCCGGCGCACTGCGCACAATGAACTGTTGCTCGGGTTTCAGATGACCGCGCTCGCACGCGATCTTGCGATAGGACTCATTGGTGGAAATGACGGCCTTGGCCGTGCGATAGGTCCACCACTCGAGTTTCTTCAAGATCGTTAGCAGTAACCCCTCTCGTCCCGGGAACTTGGACTCAAAGGTCTCGGGCGAAAGATCATGCTGGTCGAAAACATACTTCACGCCGAACAGCTTGAAGGGCATGACGACGGCGAAGAAGAGGTCAGGCGGGTTACAGCCGTGCACGACCTTAAAACCGCGCCGGACGAAGACAAAGCAGGCATACAGGAACGTGAACAGCATCGCCCACGAATACTCGAGGGCATAGCCGATGGCACGGTTGGCAGTGTATGGCATCGGGTAGCGGTAGATGGCCACGCCTTCGAGCATTTCGAAGGGCTTTTTGTCCACCATCCGCGGGCAGATAACGCTAACCTGATAGCCGGCACGGGCGAGCGCCAGCGACTCCTGCCAGACACGCCGGTCGAAGGGTACGGAAAGATTCTCGACTAAGACCAGGACCTTACCAGCAGATGCCATGATACTCCGCGTGAATGCGATCCGTCCCGGGAACGCGGGCAAGATCATAGACGATCTGTTGGCGCGACAGCTTACCCAGCACGTCGTCGAACTCGTGATCCTTGTAGGTGACCAGCACGACTTCGGCATGCGCGGCGATTTCGTCAGGGCTGTCGCACAGCAGATCAGCCAGATGCGGGATGGCCGACTCGATGAAGGCCTTGTTGGCGCCCATCAAACGGGCAAGCGAGACGTTGCGGTCATAGATTTTGAGATCGTATCCCTTGCCGAGCAGCGTTTCGACCAACTCGACGACCGGGCTCTCGCGCATGTCGTCCGTGCCGGCTTTAAAGGCAAGCCCGAGGACGCCGACCTTTTTCTTACCAAAGGCCTGCACGGCCTTGACGGCGCGCTTGACGGATTCTTCGTTCGATTCCATCAAGGAGAACAGGAGCGGCGTTTCGAGATTGTGCTGCCGCGCACAGGCAGTCAACGCGCGAACGTCCTTGGGCAGGCACGAGCCGCCGAAGGCGAAACCGGGTTTGAGGTAGTACGGCGACAAATTGAGCTTGGTGTCCGTGCAGAAGATCTCCATCACGCGATGGCTGTCCACACCGACCGACTTGGCAATCGCCCCGACTTCGTTGCCGAATACGACCTTGACGGCATGGAAGGCGTTGTCGGCATACTTGACCAGTTCCGCCTCTTCAATTTTGCAATTGTGGAATGCGCCGGGGAGTCCCTTATACAGGTCGGCCACCTGTTGCGCCGCGAGTTCACGATCAGCGCCGATGACGGTCTTGGGCGGTCCGAAGAAGTCGGCAACTGCCGAACCTTCACGCAGGAACTCCGGGTTGTAGGCGATGTAAAAGCCGCTGCCCTCGGCCTTTCCGGAGAATTTCTCCAGACGTGGCAGGAGCTCTTTGCGTGTCGTGCCGGGCAGCAAGGTGCTGCGAATGATCACGGTGTGAACGCGATCGAGTCCTTTAATGGCTTCACCGATCTGTTCACAGACACGGCGGGCGTACTCTGTGTTCAATGCACCCGACGGGAGCGATGGGGTTCCGACGCAGACGAGCGACAGGTCGGTCGCTCGAACGGCTTCGGCAACAGAAGTGGTTGCATTGAGTCTACCGGCGGCGCGATGTTTCGCGATCAGCTCAGGCAGCTCTTTTTCGACGATCGGACTCTTCCCTTCAAGGAGGAAGTTAACTTTGGTTTGGTCAACGTCAATACCCCAGACTTCATGTCCGGCTTCGCACAAACAGGCGGCAGAAACGCAGCCGACGTAGCCTAACCCGAAAACGCTGATTCTCATGTAAATCTAATTATGCTGATAGTTTGGGAGAAGATATAGTGTAACGAAACTTGTGCAAAACTGCAAACGAGCCGTGTGGGCGCAAAGGGCACGCCACTTTGCGTACAAGGAGTCAATAATCTATCCATATGTTCAAGAACTCGCCCTTGATATTTAAGGACTTTCCATGTACCTTTGAAGTTAGGAGGATCATTGTGAAGACAAAAGAAAAATTACGCGCACTACGCGCACACATGAAGCAGTCGGGACTCCATGCCTATCTGGTACCGAGCTCCGACGCACACAACAGCGAGTACATTCCCGAATGCTGGCAGCGCCGGGCCTATATCAGCGGTTTCACCGGTTCGGCAGGTGAAGTGCTGGTCACGTCGTCGAACGCGGCATTGTGGACGGACTCGCGCTATTTCCTGCAGGCCGAGCGCGAACTGGCTGGCTCGGGAATCAAATTGCAGAAAATCGGCATAGCAGGTACGCCGGACCCGATTGGGTGGCTTAAGTCGCAATTGCCCAAGGGCGGCAAAGTTGGCGTGAATCCGCAGTTGGTGTCCAAGCAGCGCTGCGATGCGTTGCGCGCCGAGCTTGCGGACGTCGGCTTGCAGTTGGTGCTGGTGACGCGCGACCTCGTGGATGCCGTCTGGCCGAACCGCCCGGCGCTGCCGACCACGCCGCTGGAAGTACACGAACTGAAGTACTCAGGCGAGAGTGTTATCAGCAAGCTAAAGCGCGTGCGGACGGAGATGAAACGGCGCGGCGCAGTGGCGCATGTGCTGAATGAATTGGACGCGATCGCCTGGCTGTTCAATTTGCGGGGCCGTGACGTCGAGTACAATCCGGTGTTTATCGCCTACGCGATTGTCCGCGAATCGTCGGTGCATCTGTACCTTGATTTGCGCAAGGTCACTCCGGCGGTGCGCAAGCATTTGGGCAAACATGTGACTTTGCATCGTTATGAAGCCTTTGGTGACGCGCTGAAGGGGCTGGCGAAATCGCGCGGGAAAGTTTGGCTGCACGATGCGACGGCGACTCAATGGATGTTTTCGCAGGTCGGCAAGGCGCAATTGATCACGGAGCGATCGCCGATCACGCTGCTCAAGGCCATGAAGACCGCGCATCAGATCAAAGGCATGCAGGCTGCGCATGTGCGCGACGGCGTGGCGATGGTCAAGTTCCTCGCGTGGGTGGATGCCAATATAGGCAAGGTGCCGATGAGTGAACTGTCGCTCGAGGTCGAACTCGAGCGGGCGCGCACGGCCAGCGCACTCTATCGTGGTCCGAGCTTTTCCCCGATTATCGGCTACGGTCCGAATGGCGCGGTGGTGCACTATCGCGCCGTGCAAGCGACGAGCAAGCAGGTCAAGGCGCGCAGCATCATGGTCGTAGACTCGGGCGGTCAGTATCCCGACGGCACGACGGATATCACGCGTGTTGTACCATGCGGTCCGCCGTCGCGGGCACAGAAGGAGCATTTCACGCGCGTGCTGAAGGGGCACATCGGGATTGTCACCACGCCGTTCCCCAAGGGGACGCGCGGTCCGCAGCTTGAAGTGCTGGCGCGGCGTTCATTGTGGATGGCCGGTTTGAACTACTTGCATGGCACGGGCCACGGCATCGGCCACTATTTGTGCGTGCACGAAGGTCCCGCCTCGCTTGCTCCGCGCTTCCCCAATGAGATCTTGCAGCCGGGCATGGTGCTGTCGAATGAACCGGGCTACTATAAGGACGGCGAGTACGGGATTCGCATCGAGAATCTCGTGTACGTCGCCGAAGACAAGGTGCGGCCGGGCTTCTTGAAGTTTGAGAATCTGACCCTTTGTCCGATTGATACGCGCCTGATTGAAGTCAAGTATTTGACGGAAGCGGAGCGCAAGTACCTGAATGATTATCATGCGCGGGTGCGCAAAACGCTCGGTTCAAAGCTGCGCGGTCCGGCGAAGGCTTGGCTGCTCAAGATGACGCGCGCGATTTGATTCGCGTTTCGTAATTGAAAAAGTAAACGGGGCCCGCTTGAGTCCCGTTTACTTTTACGCAAGATAATCACGCGGCCATCGCATTGGAGAATCTCGAAATCGTTCTTGCAGGCGAGCCACTCGACTGTTCGCAAGGCGTAAAAGCAGACGTGCGTGGGATCGCGGGCGTACCACCAGTTCGACAGGTCGGCGTCTTCATAGAGGAGGGTCATGACGGCCAGCACTCCGCCGGGCATGAGGCCCGCGCACATGCGTTGCCATTCCTTCGCGGGCTGGCGAAAGTGCTCGGCGGTTTCGCAGCAGGCGATAGCATGGTATTGCCTGACCAAGGCGGCATCGTCATTGGCGAACAGAGGATCGTAGAGTGTCACACGGTAGCCGCGTGCTTGCAGCAGCTCGGCCATCACGGGCGCCGGGCCGCTGCCGAAGTCGAGGACGTCAGCCGGAGGGGTGACAACGGCGACGAGCGGCGCCACGAGTCGCTCAAGAAAGGCCACATACTCGATATCGTGTCGGGCATTGCGATGCAACAGGTAGCGTTCGCGCTCGGTTTCAAGGGTAAGCTGTTGCGCCGGATCGAGGGCGATTAGCCCGCATTCGGCGCAGCACCAGCCCCGCCGCTCGGCGGGCAGCGGTGTGGAAGTGGTTGAGTTGGAATAGCAGAGTGGACAAGTCATAGCGATTGGAAACGCGAACAGGCACTCATAAGTGCCTGTTTTTTTGAGCGGATGACGGGGCTCGAACCCGCAACAACTGGCTTGGGAAGCCAGTACTCTACCATTGAGTTACATCCGCAAGACTATGAAAGTTAGGGGTTTTGGGGAGAATGTCAAGGGGCGGGGTTCGGGGCACCCGCAGCGGGTGCCGCCGCGGGAATAAGACGCTCGATGCGGGCGGTGTGGTGGTGGGTGACGACGTGGAAATCACGCTCGAACTCGAGTTCAATCGCCCGGCGTAACCCACTTGATAAGTAGGCAACTTTGCCGCTAGGGCCCGCTTGAAAGCGGGGCACATTGCCGCTGGCGCGTGGCGCAATAGATAGGTGAGTGATAAAAGAAGCCCTGGACCATTTTGGTTCGGGGCTTTTTGATTTGAACTGTGAGACCGGGTGTTGTCGCGGCAGTTGAGGCTCTGGTTCGGTTTACTCTCCTGTGCGCCGGGAGTTCGGGGCACCCGCAGCGGGTGCCGCCGCGGGAAAAGGCCTTCGTCAAACTTTACAAGGATTCGTCCGTCAACTGTGCCCGCAGTCACGTTCGAAAGTTGCAGTAATGCACACGCCATAAGCGCCGCGCAACGCAAGAATATATTCTGTCGCATTGTTTTTCTCTTTTCATCTTAGATAGACCAACTTGGCTGTGTGCCGGATAGAATAATTCCACTCGATTCGGCAAAGGTAGATTCCCGAGGCAAGACTCCCGGCATTCCAACGCAATTCATGAGCTCCTGCCGCCATTCCACCATTCTGAAGTTGTATTACCTCCCTTCCGGTTAAATCGTAGATCGTAGCACTTACATTCCCCGGTTTCTGGATAGAAAATTGGATGTTCGTTGTATTATTGAATGGATTTGGCGAGGCGGGATGAACCTGCAGATTTTGGGGAAAATTGTGAGCGTGTGGTTCTTCCGAGTTTTGAGGCTCCCCATATCGAAATAGTTGCAAACTACTGCCGTTTTGACCTGTAGGATCGATCGTCCACCCATTTATCGAATCGATAAACGAAACCGAAGTCAAGAATACATTCACACTATCAAGAAAATACGATTCCCACGTATCACCTCCATCCGCAGTTTGCGCAACTAACCCATCGTAGCCCACTGCCCAGCCATGCAGAGAGTCCGGAAAATCCACTTTCAAAAAGATTGTGGCCGCCAACGTCGTATCTCTAAACACGTTCTCCCACGTTAATCCGCCATCCATGCTTTTTGATATCGCCGGAAAATGTCCGGGAAGCGTGAAGCCTGATGCTATGATGACATTCGCTGACGGTGAGCACATATCTGTAATAGAATTGGAAGAGTAGACATCCAACGACCAGGTGAGACCTTGATCCCTGCTCCGCCATATCTCATCGCCTCGCTGAACCGATACAACTTGCAAGCTCTCGGCTACGGATACAACGTAATTGAAACCACGCTGTCCCACTTCCGCTATGATTGTTGTCCAGGTCGCCCCTCCATCCGTGCTGCGATAGATGCGACGGATTGTAGAATCCGGCCCGTGATTCACATTGCCAACCGCTATCATTTTTTGTGAATCTATATAAGCGACTTGTTCAATATATTGATTCCTCCATGATAATGGATTGTCCAATTACTTCCTCCATCGGAAGTGCTCGCTGTTCGTGTGCCGCCAATGAGATAGCCGATTCGCTCATTGTAGAACTCAATGCCGTCCCCGTTGGTATAGAAGTCTATCCACATGATGGAAGGCCCTGTGAATCCTCCATCATTCGTTTTGTAAACGCTGACGAGCGGAATCGTGTTGGTAGCGATTCCGTGCTGCTGGTCCATAAAATGCACGTCAAAGAAGTCCAATTCTGAACTATAAATCACATGCCATGCTTCCGGTTGCCCCCGAACTTCCCCTAACCCCAACAAAAACAGAACAGCGCAGCCGAGTTGCAGAAGGAATGCAAGGTGGATGCGCTGGTTCATGGTAGCCCTCCCGAAAAGGGTGGTGGAGGTGTGGTGTTGATTCGATTCAGAAATGAAAAAGCCTCATTGTCCCGCTCAGGAAGGATAGTGAAGCTACATTGGAAATCGTTATACAAGAATTCTATCACTACACGGCCGCTTATCAAATCTAGTGTCGCAAGAGAGGCTCGATAACATTTCGGAAACGTCTGTCAACACAACAAAGCAGTTATTGGAGTGTACCCCATTTTCTGGACAGTCAGGAGTGTAGCGATAGATGGGTTTTGGCGGGTTGTTGGGGTTGATTTTGTTTGATTTCGAAGGCTACTGGGGAGAGATAGCCGAGGCTTGAGTGCAGTCGTTTCCGGTTATAGACATCGTCAATGAACCGGGGCAGCCTCGCGGCAGCCTCTCGTAGGTGCGGTAGTCGGACAGATAGACTTCTTCTTTGAGCGTGGCCATGAAGCTTTCGGCCTGGGCGTTGTCGTAGGGGTTAGCTTACGGCTCGTGCTGATCCGGAACCCGTGCTGCTTCAGCAGGCCAGTGTAAGCATGACAGGCGTACTGCACGCCCTGGTCCGAGTGATGAATGACCCTGCTTGCGGTTGCCGAGTGGCGATGGCCATTTCGAGCGCAGCTAGTGACAGCGATGCGTCGGGGGTGCGTGACAGATGCCAACCGATGGCACGACGTGAATCTTATGCTGTGGCGTATTCGAGGGGTAAGTGTAATCTTCATTTTTCGATCTTGTTCAAGGATTTGATATAGCTTTCGCGGTATCTCCTGTAGATTTCGGCGCTGTGCTCTTGAGTCTCCTCGCGCGCATATGGCGACACGGTGCCGTGAAAACTATACATGGAATCGAGAAACTCAATGCAACTGCGGTAATCATTTAACTGGTGTGCTGCGAGTTTCGCCAGCCATAGACCGCTCTGCGACTGCCAGCCAGTGTGAAGCAGTGAGTCGGCCGTGCGAACCACGGTAGCATAGTCCCCGAAATCCCACTCAGAGTTAACGAAGGAGTAGAGGACCCGGTCCGCGTCTTCCTTGCTGCAAACAGGATCAATGATAAAGTGTTCGACAGCCTCGGACTTCAACTTTGGGCTAGCATCGCCCCGAGAGTGCACGATTTTTGCCGTCAGACAAACGACTTTGGACTCAGTCCACGACGGAACTGTGAACTCGTATCTGAACCAGGCAGAACCGTCCTGGGCAGGCGAAGCCTCCTGCAACTGTTTGAGTGAAGTGCGGTATCTGAGCGTTTCGGTGATTGAGTTTGCGGCGGCTCCACGTCCTTCTTGTGCGGTGCAATCGTTGAACTCGAGCGAAAGCCAGACCGGCGGATCGGGTGCGATTGGCCGAGTCAAGCCAAAGTACGTAATTGCCTCAGCACTAACGACAACCGTCGTTCTTGCGATTGAACCGGCCAAGAGTCCATTCCTACTCCCTGGACACGACGATTGACGTGAGCCACCAATGCTGATGGTCATTCCATCTTGCGACTCGGCGCTTGAAGCAAGCATGAGAATGATTAAAATGCCCAGCGCTCTACGCATGCCCCTAAGGTGCTCAGATTTCGTGTGCTGCATAATTGTCAACATGGTCTTTTTCAATTTTGTTGTTATTCACGCGGCGGCATGCGCCGCGCATGCCCCTTTGTTGATGAACATTCTTCCTATTCCTGCTTCGTCATCACCAAATCCGCGAGATCGTAGCCCTGCTGTTTGGCACTTGCGAGCGCGGCTTGCAGAGCGTTGGGCGCCATTGTGGGGGTGCGCGACAAGACCCACAGGTATTCGCGGGATGGCTCGCCGATGACGGCGCAGGTGTAGTCGGGCGTCAAGTAGATGATCCAGTAGTCGCCCCAAACGAACGGCAGAAACGAGAGAAAGGCAGGGGCGAAGCGGACTTTCAATTTGGTGTTCGGTTGGTCTTTGTCCGCGCGCTTGGCCTGGCCTTCGGCCTCGGCGAATTCGCCATTTTCCTTGCGGCAGCGGTTGACAACTTTCACAGTGCCGTCAGCCAGCAATGAATATGTGGCGGATACCTCGCCCGCGCACTGTTCTTGAAAGCGGTTCGGCAGCCGCGCGATTTCGTACCACGTTCCCATGTAGCGATCGAGTTCTACGGATGGTACGACTGTCATCGTTTGCGCCCCGACGCCGGCAGCAACGAGCAACGTCATGGCCATGCTAATAACTGCACATTTGTTCACTGTTATTCACCCTGCAACAAAACCAGACCAATTACGTTCTATTATTACAGGACGCGCGAAGATACGGACGAATCGCGCGTCGGGTGTCCCGCGTTGTTGTAGTCCGCTATGCAACCTGTTGCGATCCGTGCAAGATCGTGACGAAAAGGAGACTCCCATGAAGCTTCCGCACTTTCGCTGATGCTGCTCTGGCTTGTCGGCTGTTCGCACGACATGAGCACCGGCCCGCAGGACCAAGAATCCGCAACTCTGGCGACCGCCCTTAGCGACGTAAGTCCCGAGGCTGTTCCGGTTAACGATATTGAACCCGAAGTTCCCGCCTGCGAAACGAATCACACCGGATTTGTTGAATTGAGCAATCGCGGCACGCGCCGGTGACATGCATGGTCGGGGACAATCACACGTTCAACGTCGCCGCCGGACAAGTTGTCCGCTACGAAATTCCGATGGGCGCGTATGACGTCAGTTGGCGCGTCGGCCAACACACCTGTTACACTACCGATGAAATCGTACCAATGTGCAAGACGCTGAAACTGAGTTTTGAACCAAAGCTCGCGGTCCGCGCCATCCAAGCACAGTAAGTTCCCCCTGACCTTCCACCTAAGGAGCGGCGATTGCCGCTCCTTTTTTTTACTTACGAACGTGAGTATCGAGGAACTCGGCGAGCTTTCCATAGGCCTCGAGCTTGTTCTCCGTCTTGCGCAAGCCGTGACCCTCGTCCTCGAACAGCATATACTCGACCACGCCGCCTTTAGCGCGCACGGCCGCGACGATCTGATCGGCCTCCGATTGCGGCACGCGAGGATCATTGGCGCCCTGAATCACAAACAGCGGCGCAACAATCTTGTCCACATGGTTGAGCGGCGACACCTGCTCGAGGAAGGCACGGTCGCGCTCCAAAGAACCGTACTCCGCTTCGCGCAACCCTCGACGATACTTGCCGGTGTTCTCAAGGAACGAAACAAAGTTCGAGATGCCGACGATGTCCACACCGGCGGCGAATAGTTCGGGATACGTCGTCAATCCGGCCAGCACCATGAACCCGCCGTAACTTCCGCCATAGAGAACAATCTTGTCTTTGTCAATGTCCTTGCGCTTGCCCAGCCACTTCGCGGCGTATTCGAGATCCTTCACAGAGTCCATGCGCTTCTCGACGTTGTCAAGCGTCAGGTAAGTCCGGCCAAAACCCGACGACCCGCGGACGTTGGGTTCAGGGATCGCGTAGCCGCGCTGCAGCCAATATTGGAATAGCCCTGAGAGATCGGGGCGCGCCTGCGACTCCGGTCCGCCGTGAATCGCGATGATGACCGGCAACTTGCCCTCGGCATGGGCAGGTTTGTAGAAGAACGCGGTAATCTTCCGTTTGTCAAACGACTCGAACTCGATGACTTCCGGAGCGACAAACAGCGTTTGCGGCACGCCGCCTGTAGCCGTGGCGGTGAGTTGGTTCAAGCGGTCCGTGCGCGGTTCATAGGTCCACACATCAAAGGGCCGCGTCGCCGAGCCAAAGGTAATTCCTATCTTGGCACCGTCCGGCGAGAAGTTCATGTCGCGAATGATGCCCTCCGGGAAACGGTAGGCACCGACCAGTTGGTCTTTTGTGCGATTGCGATAGTTGAACCGCGACAGGCCGTGATCATTCACGGAAAAAGCGTAGCCGGAACCGTCCGGCGCAACCGCCAACAGGTCTATATCCGCTTCAGGCTTCTCGAGCCACGTCCACTGCTTCGTAGCGATATCGTACTCGGCCACACCAACATACTCGCGCTCCCGATTCGTCAACGCGATGATCTTCATGCCGTCGGCGCTGAAGTGCGCGTGACTGTAAAACTCGTCACCGGTGTGTTCCGTCAGCAACGTCGTTGTGTTTGCGGAGCGGTCATAGAGCAGCAGGTCCGCATTGACATTTGAAATGTCGCGCGTGATCAAGAGATAACGATTATCACGCGAATACCGTCCGGCCGAAAGGTGTCCGCCGCCGTCATAAAGCAAGCGCGGCGCAGTCTCGCTCAGGTGGTGCTCGTAAACATCGAAATCAACGCCGTTGCGAACGTTAGTCGCGTAGCAGATAATGTTTCCGTCGCTCGACCAACTTCCGAAACGATAGATACCGTCATCGTCCACGGAGTCAGCGGCAGCATCGGTGATTGATTGGGATTCAGCAGATAGAGTTTGGAACGCTCGTTGCCTCCGCGCGATGCTGCCACGATTAGATGCAGCGGATTGACGGGCGACCACCACGCTCCGTCCACGCCATCCTCTTCAAACGTAACCTGAGTCGTCGGTCCCTGCCGGTCGAATGTCCGCCAGACTTGCGGTTGCCCGCTTGTGTTGGTCATGTAGGCGACCTCGAGACCATCCATGCGAAAAGTCGGTGAACCGGCGGATTGAATGTTGAGGAACTGGGCGAGCGTGAAGTCCTGTGCCAAGGCGGCCAACGGCAGACAGGCGAGGCAGAAGAGTCGTGTCAGTAGGGTCATCGTGTCAGGGGGAGTATGTTGGTTTGCCAGATTCGTGTTATGTGAGTGGTCAATTCCGCGAGGCTGTCGTTATTGGGAACGACAATATCCGACTCGGCGGCTTTGACGTCGGCGGACAGTTGGGCTTGCCACCGCCGCTCGAAATCAGCTTCGGAGAAGCGATTGGCGCTGCGCTTTTGCGCGACGCCATGTTCCGAGATTATGCAGAGGATGAGGTCGAACTCGTGCGCGATCTTCCATTCGTGAATGAGCGCCGCGTCAAATACGACGACTTCCGCGGTACTATGATTCAGGAATTTGCGCCACCGTTCATGAATGCCGGGAAAAGTCAAGGCCGTCAGCCACGCACTTAACTCTGGATCGTCGAACACGCGCGCAGCGATCGCCGCGCGGTCCAGTGATCCGTCGGGGCGAACAATAGTCGCGCCGAGCTTGGCCGTAATTTGAGCAATGACGGAGCGGTCCTCTGTGATGACCTCGCGGCCAAAGACGTCGCCCGACGCCACGTCCGCGCCGAACCCCCGCAATAGCTCGGCGACGGTGGACTTGCCCGCGCCTATCGTGCCGGTGAGACCGACCGCGACTTGTTTCATCGCAACACGGCGAACTTGCCCATGACCTTGTCGCCGTCGGCTTCCACGGAGTAGAGGTATACTCCCGAGGCAACACGGTCGCCATCATCGGTCCGCAGATTCCATGCGGCATGGCCGCTGGCGCCGTCGTGTTCAATCATCTTGAGAAGCACGCCGTTGACCGTGAAAACTCGGATCACCGCTTTGCGCGGCAGCGCGGCGAAGAAGAGGTCTTCAGTTCCCGCGGCTCCGGTGCCTTTATAGGGATTGGGATAGACGTAAACTTGATCGAGATTTGTCGCCGGTTGCGCGATCAGCAGATTGGTCGGCTCAAGTTCTCCTCCGGCGGTGGTCGGCATCGCAGCAATGCTCAGACGCACCTCCAGCCCTATTGCCCCGACTGGGTAACGGCGATCCAGTTCAACTTCGACTTTTGTGCGTTCAGGGTTAAGCGGGTTGACGCTGAGCGCCGTGTACGCGACGTTGTTCAGTCTTGGATCGAAAATCGCGTAGCGGCTCGGCACGACGGCGTCCAGACTCATCGGTTCGGAGAACTCAATCTCTACACGATGTCCGACCGGCGGGTCGGCGAGCCGATGGGCGATGACGAAGGCATCCGTCGGTCGCGGTGCGGGAACGCGAATTATGAAATGACTTTCCGTGACAGGCAGCGGCGTTCCTTGCGCGTCACTCAAATTGCGGGCATGGAGCACATACTCGCCCGGCGCGAACGGATTGTCAAAGACCAGATAGATGCGGCGCACGCCGGCGTCTTCAGCAACGACGGCTGGCATCTCGCCATCGCCTAACCGCCAATTACCCTGCACAAACACTGAGCTGCTCATCGGCTCGCTAAACGTGATTTCCAGCGATCGCGGAGTTGCGAGGACGACGCTGTCTTCCGCAACAGGCGGAGCGTTGGCGGCCATCGTCACGATGTTCGAGAACACGCTTACATCCGACGTATACGAAGTGTCATAGGTCAATACAACGAACCGGTAGAGCGAATCCGTCGGAGCATCTGCCCAGGTGAAGTGCGTGTCCGTCTGCGCGGTCACAAATTCGAAGTTGCCCGTGCGCGCGGCTTGATAGAGTTCATAGTGAAGTGCGCCGGGTACATGCGTCCAATTTAGCGTCAGCACGTGCTGGTCGCGTGGGTGGCCGGAAAGTACCGGCGGAAACGGTGCGTCGGTAGTCGCCAGTGCATTCTCGATTCGCCAGTGCCGTTCACCGTCGGACGCCACCAACTCGGGTACGCCGTTACTGTTGAAGTCCGCCACGGCAATCACGCCAGCTTTCGATGGGAATTCGTACCACAGCGGTGTGAGTCGTCCGGTTGTCTCGGCGCGGCCCACCACGTACAGATCCGGGAATGCCGAGATGACGATTTCGTCGCACTGATCCATGTCCAAATCCACCGACGTCACCGACGCGGGATTGAACGAGACATTTTCATTGCCTAAAATGCTCATGCTGTCCGCGAGAACAAGCTGATTGTCTCCGGTGCATTCAAAGAGGACGAAGTCCCATCCTTGCAACAGGCGCTGGCTCTCCGACGAATAGCCGGCATTCGAACGCGATCCGGCGAACAGCTCCGGCGCACCGTCGCAGTTGAAATCGCCGACGGCCATCCAAGCGGTTGCGTCATTCTGTCGCAATGTTGCCGCCCAGACTTGCTGCATGGTCGAACCGTTCCATTCGCACCAGATAACTTCTCCGTCATAGTCACCGTAGATGATGTCGAGCCGACCGTCACGATCGAGATCCGCAACGACCGTAGTCGGCGTACCGAGTTGATTTAATCCGTCAGTTTCGTTTGGCAAGATTGAACGCAATGTGAGTTCAAAACTCGTACTGACGGAAAACAGCGCGAAGCGCGATCCGTCCTCGGTTGCGATGCGCGCCAGAATGTCGTCGCGGTTCACGGAGCTGTCCACCCGCACGTAACGGCTAACCAGAAACTCCACGGAATCAATGGTACTGTCGAACACGATGTTGTTCGGCACGCCGCAGGCCGTCCCCTGCTCCCACAGCCGTGTTTCGGCAAACCGTCGGCCTGCCATTTCCATTAATCCGTCACCGTCCGCGTCGCCATAAGTCTGCGAGATGTGCGGACCGTAGGTATTCTCGGTTTCGACGAAGTCATCGCCGTTCCATTCATACGGTTCGAGCGTATCCACGAGATTGTTCTGGTCAACGGCAAGCAGCCAAACCTCGCCCAGTCCGTCACAATCATAGTCGCTGACAAAGTCACTGACCAAGCCGTGCGGCAAAGATGTTTCGTAGCGGTTGTAAAGATAGGGCAGGATACTGCTTTGGACGGATGAGTACGGGAAGGGCGCGCTCCGCGCAGTTTCTCCCAATAGGTTGGTGACCTGCAAGACGGCCTGCCATTGACCGGGGTAACGGCTCTGCGAGATGACGGCCACGTGCTCATCTGTGATGTAGCCGAAGTCCTCGCGAATGGAATCGCCGTCGGCATTGGTCATGAGCAGCGTTGCCCGTCCGAATTGATTGCTCCACGCAAGAACCTGCATGCCGTAGCCAGGGCCGTCGAGCACGAGTCGCGTGCGCATGCTGTCAATAGCGGGCGGGCCGTTCTGTACATATACGTGCGCCATGTCAACGGATTGCACGCCGGTGGTGCCCGTGACGGTCAGCCGAATCACGAGGACGGTGTCGGTAGTTGGCGCGGTCATTGAACCGAGCGTGTCACCCTGGACGCGGCGATCACCTGTGGCAATCCCGGTCCACTGCGTTGGATTTTCGCCGAGGCCATAGGCCAAAGCATAATCGGCAAACGACGTGCCTTTGGCATCGCCGACGATTGCGAATGTGCCGCGCACTCCGGCATCGGATCGCGGCGACAGAATCCGCGCTTCGGCTTCCGCGCCGAAGGCCGCATTCTCGACCGCATGTCGTGCATTCACGCGACCGTTGGAGGTTTGCGCATCCCAGCCGTCAGGACGCAAGTCGTCCGCGCTTGAACGCAAGATATCGGCTACGTCAGCGGGCGACAGGGTTGGATTCACCGACAGCATCAGCCCGGCCACTCCGGCGACGATAGGCGCGGCATAACTTGTACCTGAAGGAAACCGCCATAGTCCGCACGAATCGCCGATGATTGTCGAACCGATGTTGACACCTGGCGCCATGAGATCCACGCTGGGACCGCGGTTGGAGAAACTCGCGCGGCGATCAAGACTGTCCGTTGCGCCGACTGAAATCACTTCGGGATAGCCCGAGGGATAGTGGATTCCGTCATTGTTCGCATTGCCTGCCGACGCGACCAGCACGACTCCCGCGGCGTACGCGATCTGCACGACTTCGCGCAGCAGCGGTGACGATACGACGTCACCGAAACTCATGTTGATGATCGCGGCGCCGTTGGCCGCGCCGTAGAGCAGCGCGGCCGCCACGTCGTCTTCTTCGAGCGTGCCGTTGGCGTTACCGGCGCGCAAGGGCATAATGCGGCAATGAAAGCCGACCGACGGGAAACAGGTGACGTTGTCCGAAGCGGCGGCGGCGCACCCGGCGACATAGGTGCCATGTCCCATATCGTCCATGGGATCGTTGTCGCGCACCAAGAAGTCACCGGCGGCCGGCAGACTCGGCGCGTCCACAAAATCCCAGCCGATGACGTCATCCACGAAACCGTTGTGGTCGTCGTCAACGCCATTTTCCTCGATTTCATTGCGATTGCGCCAGATGTTCGCGGCCAGATCAATATGAGTATGGTCAATACCGGTGTCAATAATCCCGATGAGGACCGTCGAATCCCCGCGCGTAATCTCCCAGGCAAGGTCGGCGGAGATCCGCGTCAGCCACCAGGCGTCGGAGAAAAGCGAATCGCGCGGTTCAATCGGCTCGTCAAGCTGTCCAGTATTGTAGCGATTATTGAATGCGACCCACTCAACGGCGTCATCTCTTGACAACTCGGCGGCCAGACTGGTCAGGTCTTCGCCGGCGTCCAGTTCAAGTTTCAAAATACGTTCCAGCGGAAGGGACAACTCAGCGTAAGGCGCAAACGGGAGATCGACCGACCGCGCGCGCACGGCCAGTTCATTGACGCGCGGTGACGCTGTGGTGTATTGTCCGTCCAGCGCGGAGCGGTTCGGCGCCGTGCGCAATTTGAGGAAAAGCTCGCCCGGCGCGTAGTCGGCGCGCGCGATTGTAGCAATGACGAGCAGCAGCGGCAGCAGGAGACGATTCACACGATTCCTTTGGTCGAATGGCAAATTCTAATCGGCATGCGCGAAACTCAGTACACGCACTTGCTGTACGCCCTCGGCCTTGAGCACGCGGGCGCATTCGGACACGGTCGCGCCGGTCGTCACGACGTCGTCCACCAGCACGACGGATTCAGGCACGGCGCCGGCACGATAGCGGAAGGCGTCTTTGACGTTTTCCGCGCGTGTGCGGGCACCTTGACCGCTTTGCGCGGGTGTATTACGCACGCGCTTCAACAAGGGCGTAACGCGCCCGCCGCAGAGCTTCGTCAATTCATGGCAGAGTAGTTCACTTTGATTGAAGGCGCGGTCGCCTTGCCTAAGCCAATGCAGCGGGACGGGTACAAAGATCAAGTCGTCGGAGAGGAAACCTGTCGGGATCGTGCGGACAAGCATCTGCGCCATGCGCGGCGCGAGCGCCGTTTGACCGTCAAATTTCATGGCGTGCACAATCTCGCGCGTCAATCCGCCGTCGCGGTAAGCGAACCCTGAGTGCAGCCAATCCACATGCTTCGGCCGGCGTTCGGCGGGGGTCTTCTCGGCCCGCGGCAATTCGGCCCAACAGGCGTCACAGAACAGCACGTCGGAAGGTTTCAAATCCCGCGCGCAGTAAACACAGTGGGCAGGAAACGCAAACGACCAGAACGACCATTCGCGCAGCGCTCGCAGCGACAAGACGCCGCTACGCATGCCCGCGGGATTTGCGCTTACCGGACTTCCCCAGCGTCAACTGCAGGGCCTGTTCGAGATCGTTCACAAAGTGAAACTTCAGCCGTGCTTTGATGTGCTCGGGCACGTAGAACAGGTCTTTCTCGTTGGCTTTGGGCATAACAATCGTCGTGATCCCTCGCCGGGCCGCGGCGACGATCTTCTCGCGAATCCCGCCGACGGGCAGCACCTGACCGGTCAGCGTGATCTCGCCAGTCATGCACAGGTCATTGCGGACGGGCGTGTTGGACAGCCGTGAGGCGAGCGAGGAGGCCAAGGCGATGCCGGCGCTCGGACCTTCCTTGGGTTGAGCGCCTTCCGGCACGTGGAGATGCACATCGTGGGTGGTGAACATCTCGGGCGCGATGTGCAACGCGGCGGCGTGTGCGCGCATGTAGGACAGCGCGATTTGCGCGGACTCTTTCATGACGTCACCCAGTTGCCCGGTGACTTGCAAGCGCCCGGTGCCGGGCATCGTCGTGGATTCAATGACCAGAATCTCGCCTCCGACGGGCGTCCACGCAAGCCCCAGGGCGACGCCGATCTGCGGGGATTCAGGTAGACCGTCTTCGGCAAACGGCGCGGGTCCAAGATACGTTGCCGCGGATTTGGCGGTGATGGTAACGTTGCGGCGCTTGCCTTCGGCGACATCACGGGCGATTTTGCGGCAGATCGCGGCAATTTTCTGTTCCAACCGACGCACGCCGGCTTCGCGTGTGTAGCCGCGGATAACAGCACGCATACCGTCTTCGGTGATTTTCAGATGAGCGGGCTTGAGGCCGGACTCTTCTACTTGACGGGGCACGAGATAGCGCAGGCCGATCTGAATCTTCTCATCGGTGATATAGCTCGGAATCTCAATGATCTCCATGCGGTCGCGCAGCGGTCCGGGGATTAGTCCGACATCGTTAGCGGTCGTAATAAAAAAGACCGATGAGAGATCGAACTCGACGTCAAGATAGTGATCCGAGAACGAGTTGTTCTGTGCTGGGTCGAGAACTTCAAGCAGTGCGGAGGCCGGATCCCCGCGAAAGTCCATACCGAGCTTGTCAATCTCGTCGAGCATGATTACCGGATTTTTGACGGCGACCCTGCGCAGCGATTGAATGATACGGCCTGGCAGCGCACCGACGTACGTCCGTCGGTGGCCGCGAATCTCTGCTTCGTCACGCACGCCACCGAGGCTCATGCGCACGAACTCGCGATTCATCGAACGGGCGATTGAGCGTCCCAGCGAGGTCTTCCCCACTCCGGGCGGTCCGGCGAAGCACAGAATCGGGCCGCGGTTGTTCTGTTTCAGTTTACGAACTGCGAGGAATTCGAGAATGCGCGTCTTGACCTCAGCCAATCCGTAGTGGTCTTCGTCGAGCTCTTTTTGCGCTTGGACGAGATTCAGTTCGTCAACGGATGCTTTCGTCCACGGCAGGTTGACGAGCCATTCGACGTACGTGCGCGACACGGAATACTCGGCGGACGAGACGGACATGACCCGCATGCGTTCAAGCTCTTTGCGGGCCACATCGGCGGCCTGGGCGGTCAATCCGGCATCGGCGATCTTACGTTCGAACTCCTGAATCTCGGCGCTGGTATCGGCGTCTTCACCAAGTTCACGGCGAATCGCCTTCAACTGTTCCCGGAGGTAGTACTCTTTTTGATTTGATTCGAGCTCTTTTTCGACGATGCCGCGTATCTCGCTGCCGATCTTGAGCAGCTCAAGCTCGCGGGCTAGATGGGTGGCGACGCGAGTGAGGCGCGGCTCCAAATCGTTGGCCTCGAGAATTTCCTGCTTTTCATCGAGGGGCAGGTTCAGATTTGAGGCGACGATGTCCGCCAGCGCACCGGGGTCGGAGATATTATGCACGGCGATCCGTACCTCGTCCGGGAGGGAATGTTCTTCAGCGTATTTGCTGAAGTCGCTGACAACGGTCCGCGCCAGCCCTTCGATGCGCACGGTGCTTTCGCGCGTGATCGGCAGGGGGAGGATCTTGACCTGCAAGTAGGGCTCGGTCTTGAGAATCTCGACTCGTTTGATGCGCACCATCCCCTGTATCAAGACGCGTATCGAATCGTCCGGCATGCGGAACATCTTCATGATATGGGCCGCAGTGCCGATTGTATAGAACTGATCCTCCGGTTTGTCCGACCGCGGCGCATGGGCCCGCGAAAAGCAGGCGACGACGCGATGGCTTGACAGGGCATCGTTGATCATGGTGATCATGGCGGGCGTAGAGATAGCCAGCGGCACGATGGTATTCGGGAAAATCAGGACGTCGTTCAGGAGCAGGGCCGGGCAGGCCTCGGGAATGCGGATCTGGCCGTCCGGAGCGATAGATCCTGACTGCGGGGGGGCAGCGACTTCAGGCTCGCTCATGACCACTCCTCGGGGAAGCGGGCGCGCGGACAAGAAGCGGCCCACTGTTGGCCGTTCCACGGGATAACAAGTTTCAATACTCCTAATTCAAATGTGATGTTGGCCTGCCGCACATCCACGCCTTTGGGCAGCGAGATCACCCGCAGGAAATGGCCGCGGGCAATTTCGACGTGATAAAATTCGCTGCGGCCCGTGACATCAATGTCGCGCCGCACTCCGCTTATCCGGACTTGATCTGACGTAATTTCAAGCTGTGTGTCGTCCGGCTGGATTCCGGGAAGGTGGATTTCCAGAACCACGGCATCCTCGGTCCCGACAACGTCTATCGCCGGCACCCATTGGGTCGGTTCGCTCCACGGCAGAGGCCGACTTCCCTGCTCAATTCGGATGTACTCGAGTCGAAACGAACCGCCAGACTCGTCATTGTTTTGCGCGGATAGAACACGTAGCGGGGAGTGGGTCATTGTCGCTCCAGCACCGCCGGGCGGGCACACTACCCGGCAAGATTTGAAAATTCTAAACTTAGATACAAAATCCGCAACTTCGTAATATACCCAATCGGCTGCTAAAGGTCAAGTAATATATCAGCTTAGGGTTTCGAGTTGCGTTCACGGGATTGTGAGCGTACATTATGTTCTTGTACACATATTCGCATGAAAATTGTTGACCCGCAAAAAGGATGAAAATCGCGTGAAGCTGCGACTGATGGTGCTTATTTGGCTGGTTGCCTGCCCGATGGCATACGGGCAAACGTATGACACGTTGCGTGTGGCCACTTACAACCTGTTGAATTATCCGGGCACAAATTCGGCTGCCCGCAACCCCGAGTTTCGGAAAATTCTGCACGCCATTGATGCAGACGTGTTGATTGTGCAGGAGATGCAGTCGAGCGCCGGAGTTAGCGAGTTTCTCAATCAAGTGCTGAATTTCGGTCAGCCCGGCACTTATGCCAACGCGCCGTTTCAAAACGGGCCGGACACGGACAACGCATTCTACTACAAGACTTCCAAGGTCTCGTTTCAATCACAACTTGTACTCACGACCGCTCTGCGCGACATCAACGGGTATATCGTGCGCCCGGCGGGAGTCTCTGCTGATTCCCTGGATTTCCGCATATACTCAGCGCATTTGCGGGCGAGCCAAGGGAACGAGTCGCTTCGGGAAGCCGAGGCCATCATCGTGCGGGACCATCTCAATGCGCTGGGCTCAGGTCACTATATTGTCGGCGGCGATTTCAATCTGTATACGAGCACCGAACCTGCATACCAGCAGTTCATCGGAAGTCAAGCGGACAATGACGGCCGCTTGTATGATGTCCTGAATCGCCCGGGAAGTTGGAACAATTCCGGCTCGTTTGCCGATATTCATACACAGTCACCGCGACTGACTGACTTGGGGGACGGCGGCTCGACCGGTGGCATGGATGATCGCTTCGACTTCCTGCTGCCGACGTTTCCGTTTCAAACCTTGCCGAGCTGGCAGGTCCTCCCGGCAAGCTACACTGAATTCGGCAACGACGGCGCGCACTTTCAGCAATCAATCAACAACGGTACCAACTTCGCGGTTCCGGACAGCATCGCCGACGCGTTGCATGTCAGCTCCGATCACCTGCCAGTCTTTTTTGATATGGTGCGGCAGATTTCCGCCTCCGCCACAGTTGTGCTCAACACACCGAACGGCGGTCAGAATTATGGCGAAGGCGACTCGGTGAACGTGACGTGGAGCACCACCAACTATACCGGCACGGTGAGCATCGCTCTGAGTCGGGCTGGTCTCGGCGGCCCGTTCACTAGCTTTGCCACGACCACCGCGAATGACGGGCAACTCTGGTGGATTGCGTCTGTCCCCGCGACCACGCAGGCGCGGATTCAAGTCACGCTGGATGGAGTGCCGTCGGTTAGCGATCTATCCAATGCAGACTTTACGATATTTGACCGGGATATTTCGATTTTCACGCCTGCGCCGAACGACTCGTTCACTATCGGAAACAGCGTGGACATACAGTGGACCGCATTGGATGGCAGCGGCACAGTGCGCATTGAGCTTAGCCGGTCACCGTCTTCTCCAACTTGGGAATTGATCACCGCGAGTACGCCAAACTCGGGCTTCTATGGCTGGCTATCCAGCGGCACGGTGACCGATTCGGCGCGGATCCGCATTCTGATGACGACTGCGCCAACCGTCGGCGACACTTCCGGATTGTTCAAACTCAAAACCAACTCGAGCAACGCGCCGCCAACGCTCACACACAATCCGCTTTGCGATGCCGTTCCCGGCTCGGTGAGCTTCTTCTGCAAGATTAGCGACACCGGTGCCTACAGCACACCGAAGTTATTCTGGAGCGCCGATCACTTCGCAACCACAGACAGCGTCACGCTGAGTTTGGTGACCACAAATCGGTACTCGACTACCCGGACGTTCGCCACAGGTTATTACGAATATGTCTTGCGGGTTGTGGATATCGGCGGACTGGCAGCGCAGACCGACACGCTGGGGTTTGCGGTGCAGTCTGCCTGCCCAACTCAAATTGCCTATGACGATGGAACGGCCGAGAGCTACCAATGGTCGCCCGACAGCGGACTGACTTGGGCGCTGAAGTGTACCCCTCCTGCTTCGCCGTTCGTATTATGTGCGGCTGAGGTGGCGCTCTCAGCCCGTAAGCCCGACTCAACGCACCATTTTGTCACGGTGATGATTCTCGCGGCCAACGGTCCCGGGGGAACCCCGGGCGATACACTTGGTGAGTTTCTTTCGGGCGTGCTTCCTAATTTAGCTTCGGGCAACGCCGGTTCGACCCCGGCCTGGGGACGATATGTCCTTCAAGAGGAAGCTGGAAACGCCATCGTGGTGGCCGGCGACTTCTACCTCGGTGTGCGAGGCCGTTCAACGGCGTTCGGGCTGGATTTTTCAAATGGGGATGACAGTCGCTCGTTCCTCTGGGAGTCCTGTGAAGGGGCGTGGTTGGCGGAAGACGGAATCAATTCCAATACCTCGCTGGGGAAGCGGATGTTCCGGGTCGAGGGCTATGCGCTGGTGCCTCCCGTGCTCGTGATCGCCTCTGAGGGTAGCGATGCCGTATTGCGCTGGACCAATACAGGTGCCCCTCAATACGAGATTTACCGGGCGACTTCACTTGACGGACCCTTCGTGACCCCTGTTGCAACCACGTCGGACACGGTTTGGACGGATACGGGCATCATGGGGTCGTTGTCCCAAGCGTTTTACTTGGTCCGCTCGGCGACACCCTAAGGACTTGAATTTGGCCGGAATAATTCCTTAATTGGCTGAAGTTGCGAATAACGAGGCCCTCATTAGGGGGAGATCAGAATGCGATTTGGCTGGGTCGAAATACTCTTGATTGCTGTCATTGTTTTGCTTTTGTTTGGCGGCAAGAAGATTCCTGAGCTTATGAAAGGCTTGGGGCGCGGGGCACGTGAATTCAAAGAAGGCCTGCGGGGCGATGACAACGAGTCGAAGAACCCTTAAGGGTTTGGAATTCGGGTCATTAAGCCTTGACAAGTTGGTATTTTGTGGTTATATTACCTATAACTAATATAGTGAGGTATTATGACCGGTTCGAACGGTAAGTTCTATTCTTCAAAGGACGTCTGCGAGACGCTGCAGATCTCCAAGTCCACGTTGTTCAAGTGGGAACGCGAGGGGCTCATCACCAAGGTTCGGCGTGACTGGCGAGGGTGGCGTTTATATGACGAGCGCAACCTCGAAGAAATCCGCCAGAACATCGAAAAGCAGAAGGCCTCGGAGACGAAGCCTCGTTCGTCGTATGTCCTTGTGGTGGACGACGATGCGATGATCTTACAGGTTATGTCTGATCTGCTTCAAGCAGCGGGCTACGCCGTGCTCACCGCTGGAACGGGTGAAGAGGCGGTGGCGATGCACATGGAGAAACAGCCCGCGCTGACCTTTCTTGATGTGAAGCTGCGTGGTAGAAGCGGCATTGACGTCTTTCGCGAGATCAAGGCTGTGGATCCCGGATCGGTGATCGTCATCCTGACGGGCTACCCCAAGATCGAAGACACCGTCCAGGTGATCAAGGAGGGGGCTTACAATTATCTCACGAAGCCGATCAAGAGCGAAGAGCTTCTGGAGATGGTGGCCGAGGTGATCGGCCCCTAATTCTGCTGTCCGCTGACGTTTGTTTGCACCTTCGCCCCGCGGCTCTCCAGCTTCGGGGTCGTTTTTTCCGAACCTCCGGAAACTTGCAGTGGTCCGGGCGAGTTTCCTAAAGCAGGGTCCCGCAGTTTTGTCCCCCGGAGAGTACCATGGTTCGTCCCCTCATATTGCTTTGTCTTGTGCTGCTGTCGGCGGCTGCCGCGATAGCGCAGGGCTTTGGCAAGAATAAAGTCCAATATGTTGATTTCGATTGGAGATATATCCAGTCGGAGCATTTTGACGTGTACTATGCTGACGGGCAGGAGCGCATTGCGGAGTTCACGGCGGAGACGGCCGAACGGGCGCTGAAGCTGGTGGAATCGAGTTGGGACTACACGCTTGAGGGCCGCATCAAGTTTATCATCTACGCGTCCCACAACCGATTTCAGCAAACCAATGTCTCGCTTTCGATCCAGGAAGAATCGCTCGGTGGTTTCACGGAGTTTCTGAAGAACCGTGTCGTTCTGCCGTACACCGGCAACTACGAAGCGTTTCGGCATGTGATTCACCATGAATTGACGCATGCCGTGAACATGCGGCTCTTTTACGGCACGGGCTTTCAGAGCATTTTGATCGGAGTGGCGACGTCGGATGTACCGTTGTGGTTTACAGAAGGATTGGCGGAATACGAATCGCGCGGCGGCTGGGATGTCGAGGCCGACATGTTCATGCGCGATGCCACGATCACCGGGTACCTCCCCCCCATTGACTATCTGGGCGGCTACTTTGCCTACAAAGGCGGGCAGTCGGTGTTCTACTATCTTGACCGCCGCTACGGAAAAGAAAAGGTCGGCGAACTGGTCAATAAGGTGAAGTCGTCACGCGAGGCACCGCGCTCGATCAAGAGCGCAACGGGCCTCGAGATGGAGGACTTTAATCGTGCCTGGCAAAGCTGGCTGCGCAAGATCTACTGGCCGGGCGTCGTGAACTACGAAACGCCCGACGATTTCGCTGAACGGCTGACGAATCATCGCGACACGCATAACTACGTCAACAACGGCGGCGCGATTTCGCCGGACGGGCAGCGCGTGGCCTTTTTGTCGGACCGCGCCGATTACTTTGACGTATGGTTACAGGAGATCGAGAGCGGCAAGTCGCATCGGATTCTGCGCGGCGAGCGGAGCGGCGATTTCGAGCAACTGAAGTGGTTAGACGCCCGCATGTCCTGGTCGCCGGACGGCGAATCAATCGTTTTCGCATCGAAGGCCGGCGCGCTTGATGCCATCAATGTCCTGAACGTGGACAAGCGCGACATTGTCAAACGTTTCCGTCCCAATCTCGAGGGCATTTTTAATCCGGTGTACTCACCCGACGGTTCGAAGATTGCGTTTATCGGGTTGAAGTCGGGGCAGTCCGACGTATACTACTATGAGACCGCCACGGAAACGTTGGTGCAGGTGACGGACGACATATTCAGTGACGACGATCCGGCCTGGAGCGCAGACGGAAGTTTGCTTTACTTCGCGTCGGACCGCAAGGATTCGCTGCGCGTCGCGGGGTACGACGCTTCGTTTGACATGTGGGATTTTGACTACCGCACGATGGACATCTTCCGCGTGCGGCCCGGCGCTGACGCCTGTGAGCGAATGACCAGCGGCGAGTTCTCCGAGAAGAACCCGACGCTTTCCCCGGACGGCCGTTATCTGATCTACGTCTCTGACGTCAGCGGTATTTCGAACATATACCGCCTGGACTTGAGCACCCGAGAGACAATTGCGATCACGAACGCGTTGACGGGCTGTTTTCAGCCGAGCTACTCAGTGAAGTCCAATCGTCTGGTCTTCACGTCGTTCTATGAAGGCGGCTACGATGTTTATCTGTTGAAATCGCCGGACCAACTGCCCGCCAAGACTCCGATTGCCACGGCCTTTCGCCAGCATGGCACACCGGAAGCGCCCGAAGCGGACGGCGAGCAGGCGAACAGTAACACTGAATCGCTGGAGTATAAGGACAACACTCGCGAGTTTGCGCGCTATGTTTTCGCGGACGGCATCGGTCAAGCTCTGGACGGCGCAGATCGCGCCCCGGCGGACACGGCGAATACGCGCAAGGCGGGCGGCGGCTTCTTCAGCAAGAAGTACCGCGTGAAATTCACGCCGGACTACGTTTATGCGACGGCGGCCTACAGCTCATTTTTCGGTGCGCAAGGGACCGGACAGATCCTGTTCAGCGATGTCATGGGTAACCAGCTCATCGTATTGAACACGGATTTATACTACGATTTCAACAATCTCGATAATTCGAACTTCTCGGCCCAATACTACTACCTGCCCAATCGCATCAACTACGGGGCGGGGTTGTACCGCTACGTATATTATCTCGATGCGGGCAACGTGCGCGATCAAACGCTGCAGTTGCAATTGGACATGAGCTATCCGTTCTCGAAATACACGCGCACGGAGCTGATCGTAAGCGGGTACGGGATTGACCGCGCTGAGTGGATGCCGGACAACGGGGGCTATTACGATTACCGCAAGACGGCGCGGCGCCGCATTTTGCTGCCTGAACTGGGCTATGTGCATGACACGGTCGTCTGGGGCAGCACGGGACCGGTGAATGGCACACGCTATCGCGTATCCACCTCATATAGTCCCAATTTGCAGAGCGGTCGCGGCGATAACGAGGTGTGGAGCTCGGAATTTTACACTGCCAAAGCGGACGTGCGGCAATACTTCCGGATGGGCCGCGACTACTCGTGGGCATCGCGCCTGACGGGAGGATTGAGCGGCGGTCCGGAGCCGCAGCGGTTTTTCATGGGCGGTGTGTCGAACTGGATCAACCGCCGCTTCGAGAACGACGAAATCCCGACGGATGAGATCAACGACTTCTATTTTTCGTCGTTTGTTACGCCATTCCGCGGCGGTGATTACTTTGAGAAGCGCGGCACCGGCAATCGCTACTTCCTGACGAATCAGGAATTTCGTTTCCCGGTCGTGCGCTATCTGCAAATGGGATGGCCTTTGCCGTTGACATTGGTGGATGTGCGCGGCGCGTTATTCGCGGATGTCGGCGCGGCGTGGTTCGACGACGCGTTTCGGTTGACTTCCGTGGATGCAAGCGGCACCCGCCGCCTGCACGATTTGCAATCAGCGTATGGATTCGGCTGGCGCTCGAATCTTGGCTTCCTGCTCCTGCGCTGGGACGTGGCGTGGTCCACGGACGGTGTGGATACGTCGAAGCCACGCTATTTTTTCTCCCTTGGTGCGGAGTATTAATCCATGACAAAGATCGTGGCGGATGCTGCCAATGTCGCACTATCACCGTTGCAGGAATTTGGACGCAAGCTGCTGGTCTCAGTCGCGGAGGTCGGTCGGTTTGGCCTATTGATGGGCCGGACGTTCGGCGAAATGGGCGCGATATTCAGGCGTGGTTCTACCTTTATCAAGGAGTGCGTACGTCTCGGTGTTGACAGTCTGCCGTTGGTACTGACAGTCGGCACGTTCACCGGCGCGGTCACCGGATGGCAGCTTCAGTACCAACTTGAAGGGTATCTGCCCTACGAGATGATCGGACCGGGCGTCTTCAAGTCCATTGTGCTCGAAATGGGTCCTGTCTTAACTGGATTGGTTATTGCGGGTCGAGTCGCTGCTTCAATTGCCGCAGAACTCGGGACGATGAAGGTCACCGAGCAGATAGACGCGCTTGAATCCATGGCGATCTCGAGCACGCGGTTCCTCGCCGTACCCCGCATTGCCGCGATGACTTTGATGATGCCTGTGCTGGTTGTGCAGGCGAATTTTGTCGGAATAGTCGGTGCGTGGCTGGTGTGCACGGTTTTCCTGAACATGACGTCTCAGCAGTTTTTCGGACTGATACCGAGCTTTTTCTACGTATACGATATCTTTGCGGGTCTTCTGAAATCGTTGTTTTTCGGTTTGAGCTGCTCCATGATCGGCTGCTACGTCGGGTTTAACACAACCGGGGGCGCCGAGGGCGTGGGCACGGCGACAATTCAGGCGTTTGTGTGGAGCTCGTTGTCCGTGCTCATTCTCGATTTTGTCTTAGCCATGATGCTCTTCTAATGATTGAATCGCACGGTATTCGCAAGAATTTTGGTACGAAAGAGGTCTTGCGCGGCGTTGATCTGACGATTCCGACGGGAGAGTCCATCGTGATCATTGGTCAATCGGGCTGCGGCAAGTCGGTATTCCTGAAGCACCTTGTTGGCCTGCTCAACCCCGACGCCGGCGAGATATTTGTGGACGGCGACCGCATTTCCAACGCGAAGCGGATGGACGTGTACCGCATTCGCATGAAGTTTGGCGTCCTGTTTCAAAGCGCGGCCTTGTTCGACTCGATGTCGGTATCCGAGAATATTCGCTTGGGGTTGCTCGAGCACACCAAGATGACGCGCGGCGAGATGGACAAACGCGTTGCTGAGTGCCTCGCAATGGTCAGCCTGTCCGGGACAGAGAAGCTCTACCCATCCGAGCTCTCCGGCGGTATGCGCAAGCGTATTGGCCTGGCGCGGGCGATTGTGCTGAAGCCGCAGTATATTCTTTACGACGAACCGACGACCGGTTTGGATCCGATCACAGCGGAATCCATCAACGATCTGATCATACAGCTCAACCAGGAGCTCAAGGTCACTTCGGTGACGGTGACGCATGACATGGTATCGGCCTTCAAGATCGCTGACAGAATTGTCATGCTGCATTTGGGTCAAGTCATTTTTTCGGGTACGGTTGCCGACGTGGTTAACTCAGAAGTGGATATGGTGCGGCGCTTCATTTCCGGCGAGTCCGAGGACAAAGCCGTCGTCACGCACTACTAAGATAAGTCGGCACGAAATAGAAAGCCCCGCGAGAGTCTCGCGGGGCTTTTCTTTTATCATAAAGCGGCTTAATGCCGTCGCGTTATTCGCGAAATGCCAGACGGGCCAACGGCATAGATGATGTCCGCGGAATTTGCCGACGCATCGAATAACGAGTCGGATACGGTGGTAGATCCGCTATTTTGCCAAATTTCGAGTGCTCCGAGAGCGTCACCGGTAAGGCTGTTAAATAGAACACTGCCATCGCGGAGCACGACCGGGTCCGTCGCCGGCGCAACGATTGGAATCGTCAACATTGGTCCGGTCATCGTACTCAGCAGCAGGCGGGGCGGCGTCGCCAGTCCCTGCGAATCGGCAATGACCTCCGTTACGACAAGATCGGTGTCAGGCCGAGTCGCGAAGCGGGCAATGTGATCGAGAATCAATGCCGGCACGAAATTTCGTGTGTCGCGCACAATCAGTTGACCGCCGCTGGATGCGGCAACGGGTAGCAGGTGCGCAAGCAGAGCGCCGTTGTCAAATATCTGCGGGGCAATGCCTTGTTGAACGCGGCGCGCCTTTTCAAGGTTTGGTAGGAAAATTTGCCAGATCCCGGCTTCAGAGTCTACTTCAGCCGGTCCCGCGCAGTACAGATAGGACTCGGCAGCGACATAGGCCGGGGCCGAACCTTGATCCCACACTTCAGCAAGCGAGCCACCGTCGCTGCTGACCACGATGCCGCCGCTCCCCGGCGCACCGGGATACGAAAATGCAAAGAAATTTTCACCGGACGCCGACCAAGAATAGTCCGCTCGCGCGGTCAGTCCTTCCGGTGTAATGCGCGTCTCATGGCCGTCGCTCCAGAGAAACAGTCCAGCGCCCTCCCGCAGAAAGAGAAAAGCCGAGTCGTCCGGTGAAATGACGGGGTGCGATCCGCCTGCGACCACGAACTCGATCTCCCAATGTGACTCATTGCGCGGCGGCGGAGTGCTATCGTCGCAGCCGATCAACGCGCACAGGGCACATAGCGAAAGGAGTCTACTCATGGTGCAGCGCTGTTATCGGATTGACACGCGCGGCGCGAATCGCCGGATACAAGCCGGAGAGAATCGTGACTAGGCCGATCATCGCTGCGGCCACAAACATCGTCTTCTCGGATAGGATCGGCGGCGCAACTCCTTCGGGCAGTGTCACAGAGTTGAGCAGCTCGATCAGCCCCCATCCGACGAACATACCGCCAATGCCGGCGATGACCGTGATGATGAGACACTCGAAGAAGAACTGTTTGACGATGTCCAGCGCTTTCGCGCCGATCGCTCGGCGGATACCGATTTCCCGCGTGCGTTCGACGACGGACACCAGCATAATGTTCATGACTCCCAGGCCGCCAATCATCAGCGTGATGGCACCAATGGCGACCATGAGGGCATTGATCGCCTCAAATACCTTGGCCGTCTCCATCGCGTCCTTGTGAGTATCCCAGAGGCTAAGCGCTTCCGGGTCGTCAGGCTCAAACTTGTGCACTTTGGCGACGATGTTCTTGAACTCTTTGACGGCCAATTCGTGCTGATCCACGTCATGCGGAGCGAGAATGACGTTGCCGAACCAGTAGCGGTCATACAGGGCCAGTTGCGTGGTGTATGGAATCCAGACGACGTCGTTGTCGGGACCGTAATAGGAGGAACCTTGCTTCTTGGCGGATTTCCAACCGACGATCAGGAATTCTCGGCCGCCAACGAGCACGCGTTCATGCAATGGATCGGACTCTTCGCCAAACAACTTTTTGCGCACTTCATCGCCGATGACGCAGACTCGCCGCGCATCTTTGATGTCCCGGTGCGAAATCCAGCGTCCGTGGTCGGGGATGACGTTGCGCAGGCCTCCGTAGTTCTCGCCGACTCCCGCAAGTCTTGTATTGAACAGCCGCGGCCCGGCGCGCATTTCCGTGCTCCACGCTGAGACTTCGGGCGAGAAGTCAAAGAGCTGCGCTTTGGCTTCGAGCGCTTGCACGGTCTTTTCGTCAAACCGGACGACTTCGCCCTTGCGCGCCGATCCGTTGGCGATGCTCTTGCGGCCGCCCCAGACAATGACTACGTCTTTACCCAGGGAGCGGATGCCCTTAAGGGAGTCCTCAGAGAAGCCTGTGGCGAGGCCGGACAGCAGCATCACAGATGCGATACCCCAAGTGATACCGAACATCGTCAACGCGCTACGCAGCTTGTTTACGCTAAGCGTATTGAAGACTTGCCGAAACAGCTCGAAGAACGTCATGGCTACTCTGCCTGTTCGGCGGTTCCGGCGCTGACGATTTCGCCGCCTTGCAGGCCGGAGGTCACTTCGGTCCGGATGCCATCGGAGATGCCGAGCGCAATGAAGCGTTCTTCGGTCGTGCCGGCGATCGTGTCGGTCACCAGTTTGACAAAGGCGGAGTCGCCTTTAAAGAACAGGGCCATTTCGTCCAGAATGGGGACATCGGTGCGCTCGTCCACAACGATTTTGGCGGTCGAGCTCATGCCGACCTTGAGTTTCCCTTCATCGTTCGCGACGCGGGCTCGCACATTAAATACGATCTGTTGCTCTTTTTCGCTGTAACGACCGACCGGCGAGATGTGGTAAATTTCTCCGGTGAAAGTCTTTCCCTGGTAGGCCTGAACGGTGACATTAGCCGTCAGGCCCGTCTTAAGTTTGCCGACATCGGCCTCGTCCACGTCTCCGCGGAACTCGATCTCGGAGGGATCACCCATAGTAATCACGACCGTGCCGCCGGACGCCGATGTGGTGGGAGTAACCGAAGCCCCCTGGTCCAATTCCCGCGTGAAGATCAGCCCGCTGATTGGCGCGACAATCGTGGTCGAGGTTGTTACGATTTCGAGATCGTCAAGACGAGCTCCTAACTGTTCACGTTGAATCAGAGACCACTCAGCCTGAGCAGCCGCGAGTCGGGCGTTTGCACGCTCAAGCACCCGTTCTGCATCGCGCCGATTCTGTTCCGGGACGAGGTTTTTTTCCGAAAGTTCGCGGCTGATCCGCAAGTCATCCTCGGCCTGCCGGACTTCAACTTCAGCGGTGCGAAGTTCCTGCTGGGCCCGCACCTGCTCGGCCGGCGACGATTCGGGAGAGATCTCGAACAGCCGCTGTCCGGCCTTAACGGAATCGCCCTCTTCAACATAGAAGCGCCGTACCGTACCACCAGTCTTGGACCGGATTTCGATTTGGTGCAGTGGGCGAACGCTGCCAGTCGCCACAACGGTTTGGATCATGTCGCCGCGCTCGACCTTGCTCAACTTAAGTTGCGGCTTGGCTTCAACGTCCTTTTTGCAGCCGAATGTCAGTGGAAGGGTGAAGGCCAATAGGCCTACGGTAAAAATGCGGGGAAGTTCGTCATGGCCTTTCCGGGTTGGTCACGGGTCTATCCAGTCAGAGTTCTGGCTTGAAGAAAAGTTGCCTTTTGGGCCAAAAAAAAGCCAGCGTTTCAGCGTGGCCAGGGTTCCAGAGGCGATTATGCCTCTCGTAATAGCTTCGAGTATGAGTGGAAATGAAAATCCGGAGAATAAGAACAACAAATATAATTGATTATCGAGAACTTACCCAATATTTGAAGTGCCGGAAACCGCTTGACTTCGGAAGGAAACGACCGTATCTTTGGTGCAAAGTGGAGCAAATAGGGACAGATTGGTTCGTCCGCCCAAATGCACAGTCTTCCGTTTGTAGGTAAACACGACGCGGCCGTTGACGACAAGGGCCGGTTATCTATTCCCGCCGAGTTCCGGAACGCCCTGCCGTCCGACGCTCAGCGGCATGTTGTGCTCACGGTCGGCAGTTCGGACTTCATCAATGTGTTCCCGGTGGACTACTTCAACGCTTTCTATGCCCCGTCGGAAAACGACACGGCCAATTTCGCGCTGGACGACAGTATGGACCGGGATATGGTACTGCTGACCGAGGCTGCGGTTCGCCCGATTGACGCGCAGGGCCGAGTAACGGTCCCGGGAAACCTGCTCAAGCAAGCCAACATAGGCCGGGAAGTCGTCTTCTTTGGCCGTCAGAAGTTTTTTACGATTTGGAATGCCGAGGCGTTCCAATCTCGCATGAAGAGCGTGTCGCTGTCCAAGGCAGAAGCCTGGAACATGCTGACCGACAAGACCAAAGGCAAAGGACAATAGTCAGATGGGACTGCACCTGCACACCCGCCAGGACTGCGACCGCGCGGAAATCGAAGTTCGCGGAGAGATTGGCGGGAATTCGCTCGCGCAATTGGAGGCCGCCATTGAGCACTTCCGTTCGCGCGGCTGCACCATTATTGACGTCACCCTGATTCCAACCGTTCAGCGCGCACGGACGCGCGGTCCAGTGGTCGCCGAGCTTGTCCCCGACAATAGATTCGCCATCCGTCAGGTGTAACTACCATGACGGGCTCCCCGCGCTCACCGCAGATGGGCGCGGGGACAGTTTTTCACAGCGCTCTTTGACGGAATTCATCCGATGACCGCACCCTATCACATCCCGGTAATGGGTCCCGAGGTCGTTCAATGGCTGGTCACCGATCCGCAGGGGGTATATGCGGATTTCACGGTGGGCGGCGGCGGACACTCGCGGCTGATATTGGATCAGTTGGGCGAGGACGGGCTGCTATGCGGTATAGATCGCGACTCCGATGCGGTTGCGGCGGCACGAGCCGTGTTGCCGAATCGCATCAAGTTGTGGAATATACGATTCTCTGCGGCACAGAGCAAGCTCGAAAACGAGTTTGGCGCCACTTTTTCAGGCATCCTAATGGACCTGGGAGTGTCGTCCTACCAGCTTGACGAAGCCGCACGCGGCTTCAGCTATCGTGGCGATGGCCCGCTGGATTTGCGCATGGATCGGGAGTCGGGTGAGACCGCGGCCGAACTACTGGCCAGACTCTCGGAGGCCGAACTGCGCAATCTGATCGGTCGGCTCGGGGAAGAGTCGCAGGCTCCACGGATCGCCAAGGCCATTCACAATGCCAAGGCGATCGAACCGATCACGACGACGGGCAAACTGGCTGAGATCATTCGCCGTTCGGTGCCGGCCACCTGTGTGAAGTCGTTGCCGCGAGTGTTTCAAGCGCTGCGAATGGCCGTCAACCACGAGTTGGATGAATTGAAATTGGGGCTGGAGAGCGCGTGGGCGTTGCTGCGTCCGACGGGCCGTCTGGTCGTCCTGAGCTACCATTCCCTTGAGGATCGGCCCGTCAAGCAGTTCATGCAAGCGCTTGTCCATCCTCCCCTCGATCCTCTGACGGGCATCATTACTCCTGCACAACCTCCCCGCGCCCGGTATCCGGTGCGCGGACCGCTCCTCCCTTCGGCGTCGGAACTCAAAGCCAATCCCCGTTCGCGCAGTGCCAAGCTGCGTGTCATTGAGAAACTGAGCTGATACCTCCAATCCATGTCCTCCACGCTGACCGTGTCCACTCCTATCTACCGCCCGAAGCGCGTACCCCGCGTGTTGCGTCGGCAGGCGCCGCTCATACGCCTGCTGGTTGTGTGCGGAATGGCGGCGACGCTGGGGCTGATGGTGGCCTGGCGGAACTTCTCCTATCAGCAGCTTACAATTGATGTGGCTCGGCAGCGGGCGCAATTACACCAGATAGATCAGGAGATTCAGCATCTGACCGGTTCGATTGAAGCCGC
Source organism: bacterium (assembly GCA_016702305.1). Classification (NCBI taxonomy): domain Bacteria; species bacterium. The sequence continues at coordinate 587,138 of JADJEH010000001.1, read as the reverse complement.
CGCGCCCTACAATGAGGTTGCGGATTGGGCTAATCGCGAACATGGCTGGAAGCTCCGTTCCGCCCAAGTGGATTCAATTCGTGTTCCCTCGCAGTCCGCTTCTCCCCTATCCCATGACCGTGCCAAATTTCCCGGGTAACCATCGGCGTTTTCGTGGCCGCGAACGCCTGATTGCGATCGCCTTTCTGGTGGTCATGATCGGGTTTGGCGCGCGCTTGGTCCAACTTCAGGTGGTCGAGCATTCGCGTTGGAAGGCCATGGCGCAGGCGCAAATGTATAACACGGCCAAGGAGCCGCTGCCGCGCGGCGAGATTCGCGATCGGCATGGCCTTCCGCTGGCGGTAACCCTCCCGATGTCCTATGCCGTGGGATTTCGACCTTCGGAAACGATCAATCGCGATAGCCTGGCGCAAGTGCTAACCAACTACCTGCCGCTGGCCGAGACGACGATCCGCCGGAAACTCGACAGTCACGGTTTCACGTACTTGGCGCGGCGTGTGGATTGGCAAGTTGAGCAGCGGCTCGAGCCGTTGAAACTGCCGGGCATTGAGTTCACACGCGAAGCGCGCCGCAGCTATCCGGCCACGGTCGCCGCCGGCACCATCGTTGGCTTCACCAATGTGGACGGCATCGGCCAGGACGGGATTGAGCGCGCGATGGATTCACTGCTTAGCGGCGACAGACTTGACATGATCGTATGGAACGATGCCCGTCGGGCAGTGCCTGCCGTCATGAGCCCGATGGAAGAGGCCGTCGCGCAGTCGGGTGCGCACGTCCAACTGACCATTGATTTGCAATTGCAGGCAATTCTCGATCGCGCTCTATCGGAGGAATTGGCAGATCGTCAGTTTGAGAAGGCTTGCGCGCTGCTGCTCGACCCGCACACGGGTGAGATTCTGGGACTTTCAACCCTACCGCAGTTTGATCCAAATGCACCGGCGGATGTCGCGGGCGAGTTTCGCCGCTGTTGGCCGGTGACTGATCTGTTTGAACCCGGTTCGATCTTCAAGGTTGTAACCGTTGGCGCCGGGCTTGAGGAGAATGTCGTTACGGCTGCGACGCTGATTGACTGCGAAGGCGGCAAGTACCGCGTGCCGGGCAAGGTGCTGAACGATGCGCATCCGTACGGAACGCTGACTGTGGCTGAGGTATTTTCCAAGTCCTCCAATATCGGCTGCGCAAAAATATCGGAACGCCTGCGCGCTGACGACGTGTACGACTGGATCATGCGCTTTGGATTCGGATCAAAGACTGATGTCGGACTATTGGCGGAACCAAGCGGTTACGTGCCGCGTCCGGCGAACTGGAGCGGCCCGACGCGATCCAACCTTGCGATTGGCCAGGGCGTATCTGTCACGGTGCTGCAGATAGCCGCGGCGTACGGCGCCGTTGCCAACGGCGGCATGCTCATGCAGCCGAAGTTGATTCGCGCTCTCGAGTTTCCGACCGGCGAGAAGGTGGCATTTGATCCAGTGAGCCTGCGCCCCGTGTTGCGAGAGGAGACCGCTCGCGAGCTGACCCGCTTGATGACCATGGTGGTCGAAGAGGGCACCGGCAAATCCGCCAAGATAGAAGGCGTCAAGATTGCGGGCAAGACGGGCACGGCGCAGAAGGTGAATTTGGAAGCCAAGAGCTACTACTCGAATCGTTACGTGAGTTCTTTCGTCGGCTTTTTCCCCGCTGATGCGCCGCAATACGTGCTGGCGGTCGTGGTGGATGATCCGCGCGGCGGTTCGTATTACGGCGGGCAAATTTCGGCGCCGGTGTTCAAGGCGATTGCGCATGAAATTCTCGAGTCGCGCCACCCGCACCTGCTGCCGCCGGACGAAGAATCGACGGAGTCGGACTCAAGTAAACTGGTCGAACAGGATAGCATTGAGCAAGAAGAAATCAGTTTCGACTCGCTGCAATTTGCGAACGTACCGCGCGTGGCGATGCCGGCGGTGCTCGGCCTGCCTCTGCGCGTCGCCGCTGAACGCATGGCGAATGCCGGTCTGACCGCAAGGCTCGAAGGTCACGGAGTGGTATCGTCGCAGCATCCGCCTGCAGGGATTCAGGTGCCGTTGGGCTACGAGTGTTATATCATCGCTCAGCCGATCGGAGTTGCACAGTATGCCGTCTCTCGCTGAGTTGGCGCGCGCCGTCGGCGGCACTTTGCAGAATGCGGCGGGAAGTGAATCTTACGCGAGCGTCGTCTATGACTCGCGGCATGTGACAGCAGGAGATGTGTTCGTCGCGATCAGCGGGCACAAGGACGACGGCGGCAAGTACATTGAATCTGCGTTTCAGCACAGCGCATGCGCGGTGATCTGTGATACGGACGTAGCGGTTGTCAGCAACAGGCCGGTGATTCGCGTACCCAGCACGCGCGCGGCACTTGCCGGCGCGGCCTGGTTCACGGCGGGTTATCCCAACCATCAGATGAAGCTCGTTGGCGTGACCGGCACCAATGGCAAGACCACGGTGACCGCGGCGCTTGCGCAACTGCTGACGCTGTGCGGAAAGCCGACCGGAGTCTGCGGTACGCTGGGCATGTTCTTTGGAGACTATCGCTTTGATAGTGATCGCACGACCGCCGAAGCGCCTGAGTTGGCCGCGGCGTTTGGCGAAATGCACGCCCGGGGCGCGACGCATGTGGCCATGGAGGCCACGTCCATCGGCCTTGTGATGCATCGGCTCGACGAGTTGCAGTTTGACGTCGCGGTCTTCACGAATTTGTCCCGCGACCATCTTGACTTTCATGGAACGTGGGATGACTACCGTTCCGCAAAGCTAATGCTCTTTGAATCGAGCCGTCTGCGCGGCCAAGCCGTTATCAATGCCGACGATGCGGAAGCGCAGCACTTTTTTCGCCATACTGCGCGGCATACTTTGACATACGGCATATCTACCGTGAGCGACTTCCAGGCGACGGAGGTCACACTAACCGCGAGTGGGACGCAGTTCTTGCTCGTATCTCCGGACGGCGCGTTCCGGGTCGCGACGAAGTTGGTAGGCCAGTTTAACGTCTACAATACGCTGGCGATATTGGCGGCGGCACATGCGCTGGGTATTGAGACCGTGGACGCGGTGCGTGCCATGCCGCACGTGAACCCCGTGCGCGGCCGGGCTGAGGTCGTCACGTCTTCCGCACCATTTTCGGTGCTTGTAGATTACGCGCACACTCCTGACGCATTGGAGAAGATTCTCTCGACGTTGCGCGAGTTGACAGGCGGTAAACTTCTTTGCGTGGTCGGGGCCGGCGGTGACCGTGACCGCGGTAAACGTCCGATCATGGCGGCGACCGCTGAGCAGTGGAGCGACCAAGTCTATCTTACTTCCGACAATCCGCGCACGGAAGTGCCCGAGATGATTCTTGCGGAAATGCAGGCTGGTCTGCGCGATCGGCAACAGGCGCACGTTGATCCGGATCGCAGAGCTTCGATTCACGCAGCGCTGTCGGCTGCTCAGTCCGGCGACGTTGTGGTGATTGCCGGCAAAGGGCATGAAACGTACCAGGAAATACAGGGCGTGAAGTATCCGTTTGACGACGCGACCGTGGCGCGTGAATGGCTCCTCAGTCACGGCTACGAGGCATGACGCTGCCGACGATTGGTTGGCTCGCGCGGACCCTGGGTACACGCGCGACGCTTTTGGCAGAGCATCCGATGGTGGTTTCGATTGACAGTCGCTCTTTGAAGGCCGGTGAGACGTTTTGGGTGTTGCGTGGAACTCGTGACGGTCACGAGTTTGTGGCAGCAGCTCTGCACGCGGGCGCGGCGGCAGCGGTAGTCGCAAACGGCTTCTCGACGGGAGTATCAGAACTGGACGCACGACTCGTGCACGTTTCTGACCCGACGGACGCCTTGACCGCGGCGGCGCGCGCATGGCGAAACGAACTGCGCGGAACCGTGGTTGGCTTGACCGGCTCCGTCGGGAAGACGACGACGAAGGACTTCATCTTCGCGGCACTCGGCGGCGCGGACGATGTCAGCGCCACCACAGGCAACTTCAATAACGAGATCGGTGTACCTCTAACTCTTCTGCGCACACCGATCGAAGCGGCGGCGCTGATCTGCGAGATGGGCGCCGCGCGCATTGGCGACATTGCGCACCTGTGCTCGATTGCCCAGCCGAATTCAGGCATGGTCACGACAATCGCCGCGGCGCATGTGGAGACGTTTGGATCGCTCGACGGAGTGATGCGCGGCAAAGGGGAACTTTACGATTACATCGCGGAACACGGGACGGCCTACGTTCCATTGGCGGATGCGCGCTGTGTGCGCGCGGCGACTCACTGTCGAGATAAGATCGGCTACGGATTTTCTCCAAGAACCAATGACTGGGAGAGCGAGTATGTCGAAGGCGAGCAGTTGGAGTTTGATGCCGAAGCGCGGGCGCGATTTGTGGTGCGCGGCGTCCATGTCGAACTGGCCGTACCCGGTCGCCCGGCCGCTCAAGCCGCGCTGGCCGCAATGACAGTCGCATTACACCACGGACGAAACCCGCGCACAGCGGCGGGATATTTGGCGCATGCGGCGCCGACGCGCGGCCGGGTCAGCGTGCGGCAGGCGGGCGATGTGACGATCATTGATGATTCGTACAACGCTAATCCGGCCAGCATGCGGTCGGCATTGGAGACTCTTTCGCTTCGCCAGAGTCCGCGCAAGATTGCAATTCTCGGCGATATGCTGGAGCTGGGCGATATGGCGGACGCGGCGCATCGTGATGTCGTCAATGAATTAGAAAGCGCTGGCGTGGCAATCGCCGTGCTAATTGGTCCGCAGTTTTCGCACGTGGCGGCCTCGAGTATTTCGCGAACGCAAATGTGCATCTATCCTTCAGTCAATCAGGCGCTGCCGGTGCTTGCACAGCTTGTGCGGCCGCATGATCTTGTGCTGGTCAAAGCATCGCGCGGCATGGCGCTCGACAAGGTCGTTCAAAAGCTCGAAGAGCAGTTCAGCTAATGCTATATCACCTGCTGGTACCATTGCGGGACGAAATCATCGGAGCGAATCTGTTTCGCTATCTGACTTTTCGCTCCGCGCTGGCGGCGGTGCTGGGATTGTTAATCTCATTTCTAATTGGTCCGTGGCTGATTCGCAGGCTGAAGGCGCATCAGATCGGCGAGGAGATACGCACCGACGGTCCACAGACGCATCTCGTCAAGGCGGGCACGCCGACCATGGGCGGCTTGATGATTCTGGCGGCGGTGTCCATCCCCACGCTGCTGCTGGCGAATCTGACGAACTTTTATGTTCTGCTAACGCTTATTTCGTTCTTATGGATGGGGGCCATCGGGTTCTTTGACGATTATCTGAAGGCCGTCAAGAAGAAGAAAGCCGGTTTGGTCGCGCGCCAGAAGCTCGTTGCCCAGATCGGTTTGGGCATGCTGGTCGGCATCTTCCTGTTGAACTACTCACACCTCTTCGGTCAGAACTTCCACCACTCGGTCACGCAGACCACCGTGCCATTTGTCAAGCAGGTGATGTTTGACTTCGGCTGGGCCTATGCACTCGTCGTCATGGTGGTGATAACGGGTTCTTCGAATGGCGTGAATTTGACGGACGGATTGGATGGACTGGCGATTGGTGTAACTTCGATTGCTGCGGCGGCCTTCGCAGTTATCAGTTACGTCACCGGCAACGTCAAGTTTTCAAGCTATCTGAATATCATCTATCTGGATGGCGCCGGGGAATTGACGATATTTTGTTCGGCATTACTCGGCGCGGGTCTGGGATTTCTGTGGTTCAACAGCTACCCGGCGCAGGTCTTCATGGGCGACACCGGCGCGCTCGCGCTGGGCGCGGCACTGGGTACGATGGCCGTACTGCTGAAGAAGGAGTTTTTTCTCGTCGTTATCGGCGGGATATTCGTGGCCGAGGCGATGAGCGTGATGCTTCAACGCGGCTACTTTAAGTACACCAAGCGAAAGTTCGGCCAGGGACGACGGATATTTCGCATGGCGCCACTGCATCACCACTACGAGCAATTGGGATTGCACGAAACCAAGGTTGTCGTGCGCTTCTGGATCGTACAGGTGCTGCTGGTCTTGATCAGCCTGACCATGTTCAAGGTGCGCTAATGGCACTTGACTTGACGGGTCAGCGGGTCGGAGTGTTGAGAATAAAACGCAGTGGAATCAGTGCAGCGAGACTTATCCATCGGCTCGGCGGGACTGCCCTGATTTCGGAGCGCAAGACAGAAGCAGAGTTGGGCGACACACCGCGTTCGTTGCGAGCGGACGGAATTCAACTTGAATTCGGCGGACATGCACGGCTGACGACGGAACGATTCGATATCGTCGTGGTCTCCCCCGGCGCGGTGTTGCGGGACGAGTGGCTGGCGGCGTGGTCCAGTCGCGGCACAGAAATCTGGTCGGAGTTCGAGCTTTCGTCGCGTTGCTACGACGGCCGCTGGATTGCCGTCACCGGCAGCAACGGTAAGACCACGACGGTGACTCTTCTTACGGAGATGCTGCGCGCGGCAGGACTTCGCGCGCAATCGGTAGGCAATATTGGAACGGCTTGGAGTGAACTGCTGCCGGCACGCGACGTTGACATTTTTGTCGTCGAAGTGTCCAGTTTCCAAATGGAATTTACGCACAGTGCCCGTCCTACGATCGCCGTTTTGCTGAACGTACTTGAAAATCACCTGGACCGTCACGGCGATTTGACGACCTATGGTCTGCTCAAATTGAAACTCGCCAGGCGGCAGACAGCCAATGACATCGTCGTTCTGAACGGTGACGATGCTTTCCTGATGCAGCATGCGGCGTCGTTGAAATCGCGGCGAGTGGAATTTGGCACCGGAGTCAATGCCGACTGGCAGGTTGTGGATGATGCAGTTTTTATGATTGACGGCTCGAGCGCGCATCAACTTCTGCACGCGGACGAATGGCATCTGACAGGTCAACACAATTTGCTCAATGCAGCGGCGGCAGCAGCGGCGGCCTTTCATGCGGACGCACCGCTTGACGCCATTCGCAGCGCATTGATACTCGCCACGCCGGTCGAGCATCGGATTGAGTTCGTCCGCGAACTGCGGGGCATCCGCTTCTACAACGACTCCAAGAGTACGAATCTAACGGCAACAATGACTGCAATCGCGGCGGTCGCTGGCAAGATAACACTACTCTTCGGCGGACAACCGAAACTCGAGAGTTTTGCGCCGCTGGGAAAACTGCTCGGCAACAAGTTGGCGCATCTCATCGTGTTCGGCGAAGCAACCGCCAAGGTCCGACAGGAAGTACCTGTAGACGACCGTATCATATATTGCGATGATTTGTCGTCTGCGTTAACAACCGCTTGTGGATTCGCTGACGCTGATGCGATTCTCCTCTCGCCCGGCTGCGCATCCTACGATCAATTTAACAATTTTGAAGAGCGCGGCACAGTGTTCAAATCCCTTGTGCGGAACATAACGTGAACCCGAAAACCACCCTATACTCGCCGCTCGGCCAGACGAAATCCGCGTTGGACTATTTCCTCGTAGGATCAGTAGTGTTGCTGTGCATTGCAGGCGTGGTCTTCGTGTACACGTCGTCCGCCGTACACTCCTGGCAGGGCGCTGGCGGCAGCTCGATGACGTTCTTGACGAATCATTTGCAGCGTCTCTTGGCCGGCTTCGCGGCATTGACATTATTCTACCACATTCGATACCAATTTCTGGAACGCATTGCGCGCGGCGCATTAATCGCCGCGTTAGCCGCACTCGTCCTTGTGCTTCTGTTGCCGAAACTGCCCGGCACTACCGCCAAGCGTTGGATCGAAGTGTTCGGGTTGAGTATCCAGCCTGCCGAGATCGCAAAATACTCGCTGATCATTTACGTTGCGAAGCGCCTTTCCGAAATAGATGAGTCTTCCTTTCCGGTTGAGCGCAAGCGGAAATTCAATGCCCTGCTTATCATCGTGGCGTTGACACTCGGGTTAATTATCATCGAGCCCAACTTGTCCATGGTCATCTTGATCGCGGGTACTGTTGGCACGATGCTGATGATGCACGGCCTGGAGTGGCGGAAACTGCTGCTGCTGGCCCCTATCGGAGCGCTGGGCGTCGGGGGCATTCTGCTCGTGAAACCCTACATGGTTGAGCGGATCGCGTCCTTCATTTCGGGAATCTCAAATCCGATGAATACGAGCTACCACGTGCGCCAAGCGCTCATTGCCATCGGCCAAGGCGGCATATTTGGATTGGGGCTCGGACAATCTACGCAGAAGCACTACTACCTGCCCGAACCGTACAACGACTCAATATTCAGCATCGTCGGTGAAGAAAGCGGGCTGATCGGGGCTCTGCTGCTGCTCTCCGCGTTTCTTGTGCTGATCGCGCGCGGCTGGAAAGTCGCGTTGCGCGCACAGGACCAATTTTCGTACTACCTCGCGGCCGGCATCACCGTTGCCTTGGCCTGCTCGACCGTCATTAACATTGGTGTGAATCTGGCGCTCTTGCCCGCCACGGGTCAGCCGCTTCCGTTCGTGAGTTACGGTGGAACATCAATCGTGATGTCACTGGCGGCGGTCGGTATTCTTCTCAATATTGCCAAGCAACAGAACACGTCCACGAAGTGGCAAGGCTCCGTGCGCACGCTGAGTTTCTGACATGCGCATTGTGTTGTGCGGCGGCGGAACAGGCGGACACGTGTTTCCGGCGCTCGCCATCGGCGAAGCGCTGCGCGCCGCGGATCACGCCGTTGATTTGCACTATTTAGGCACTGCGGAAGGTATAGAATCGAGATTAGTGCCGCAAGCAGGCGAAAAGTTGCACCACATTGCGGCCGGGGGCATCGTCGGAAAAAGTTCTCTCAACCGCTTGTCAGGATTGGCGCGCGCCGGGCTGGGAGTTTTGCAGTCGCTAAGCGCTTTGCGTTCTTTGAAGCCCGATGTGGTTGTCGGCACGGGCGGATTCGTGATGGCTCCTGTTTTGTTAGCCGCACGTTTGCTGGGGATTCCATTTCTAATTCAAGAACAGAATTCCTTCCCCGGCCTGACCACTCGCAAGTTCGCTCGACACGCACGGGCGGTGTTTCTGGCCTATCCGGACGCGAAGGGTTATCTTTCCGGCGCTCGCACGATGCTCACTGGGAATCCACTTCGCAATGCAATTGTGGAACAGGCGAGCGTGTCGAGCAAGGTTAGTTCGAGTACACCGCGCACATTCGTGACAGGCGGATCATTGGGCGCCAAGTCCATTAATAATGCCGTGGCTGGCAGCCTTGCCGAACTTTGCGGCGTCACACGACTGGCTTGGCAATACGGAAAGACCGGCCTTCCGGCGACCGTTGATCCAGCCGCCGTTTCAGAGTTGACAGCTCAGCAGAGACTCGTCTGCGCGCCGTTCTTTGACGACATACACGTGCACTATGCGGACGCGGACATCGTGGTCTGCCGCGCCGGCGCTATGACCCTTTCCGAGCTTCCACTGTACGGTCTTCCGGCAATCCTCATTCCATTCCCGCATGCCGCACACGACCATCAACGCGCCAATGCAGCCGCGCTTGCGAAGATCGGCGCCGTGCGCGTGATTGAAGACGCCGAGCTTACCGGTGCGAGTCTCTTTCAGGCTGTTGCGAAACTTCTGGCGGATTCTGACACACGCCATGCGATGTCCGATGCGATGCGATCCATCGCCAAACCGCGGGCCGCGCACGATATCGCTCAATATATTCTGACCCAACATTGAATACTTCGCCCTCACTTACGACATTTCGCCACGTACGCCGGATCCACATGGTCGGGATCGGCGGAGCGGGCATGTGCGGTATCGCCGAAGTGCTCGTGAGCATGGGTTTTGAGGTCAGCGGCTCTGATTTGCAGCACAGCGACGTGACGGAACGTTTGGAGTCCATGGGCGTTCGCGTTTGCTATGAACACAACGCGGAACAAGCGGCGGGCGCCGACGTCGTCGTGTTCTCATCAGCAGTACGCCCCGAGAATGCTGAAGTTCGCTATGCACGCGAGAACCGGATACCGACGATCCCCCGCAGTGAAATGCTCGGCGAATTGATGCGTTTGAAGCGCGGCATCGCGATTAGCGGCACGCACGGGAAGACGACCACAACATCCATGATCGGTCAGTTATTCGCGCATGCGGGACTTGCCCCCACCGTGATCGTCGGCGGCAAGGTTCGCGCGTTGGGCACGGGAGCGGCAACGGGCACAGGTGAGTTCCTTGTGGCGGAAGCCGATGAGTTTGACCGGTCATTCTTGCGGCTCTCCCCCACGCTGGCCGTCATCACGACGATTGAGGCCGAGCACCTCGATACGTATCTCGATTTGGAGAGCATCAAAGACGCGTTCGTCGAATTCGCTAACAAGGTTCCGTTCTACGGATTAGTCGTGGCCTGCGCCGACGATCCGCACACGCTTGAAGTTCTGCCTCGCATCAAGCGCCCGCTATTGACGTATGGTCGCGCGGAATCGGCGGATTTTCGAATCGTTTCCGAAGAGTATGCCGGGCTGACATCAGCATTTGAAGTGGTCACGTTGGACCGCGAACGCATTCGCATCGAATTACAAGTGCCGGGCGCGCACAACGTGTTGAACGCTACGGCCGCCGTGGCGATTGCGCTCGAAACGGGCCTTCCGGTGCCGCGGATTCAGAGTGGATTGCGGGAGTTCACTGGAGTTCATCGCCGCTTTGAGTTCAAGGGCGAACTGAACGACGCGCTGATCTTCGATGACTACGCGCACCATCCGACCGAAGTGCGCGTGACGCTGGAAACGGCCCGCCGCAGTTGGCCGGATCGCCGATTGGTCGCGGCATTTCAACCGCACTTGTTCACGCGCACGCGGGATTTTGCCAGTGAATTCGCGGATTCGCTGTCAATTGCCGATCGTATCTTGCTGCTTGACATCTATCCATCGCGCGAACGGCCGCTTCCGAATGTGACAAGTGAACTCGTCGCGGCGCCGCTACGACTTGCGGGCAAAGACGTTGTCTTGATCAGCGCTGAACGTTGCGGCGATCAGATTGCCGCTGAGTTGCGCCCTAATGACGTCTTGATCGCGATGGGCGCGGGCTCGATCTCCGGAATTATTCAAGGCATTTTGCCGACCCACGCATGAAGGCCGTTGCTCTAACCGAGCTCACGCAGCGTGCGCCTTGCTCTTTACGCTTTCAGGTTCCGCTTGCTCCGCTGACGACCTTTCGCGCGGGTGGTCCCGCCGAAGTTCTGGCCGAACCGCGCACGGAAGCGGAATTATTGGCACTGCTGCGTACGTTGAATGCGCTTGACCTGCCGCACTTCTACCTCGGTCTTGGCTCCAACCTGCTGATCGCTGACCGCGGCATTCGCGGCGTCGTGATTCGGGCATGCGGCGAATTGGCGGCGTTGTCGGTGAATGGAAGTATCGTCACGGCTGGCCCGGCGGCGCGACTGCTCTTGATGACAACAATCGCGGCTCGGCACGGACTGTCAGGATTAGAACCCTTGTCGGGGATTCCCGGCACGGTGGGCGGCGGACTTTGGATGAACGCCGGCGCTTACGGCGGTGAAATCTGCGATGCATTCATGGACGTGCGTGTCATCACTCCCGAACTGGAAATCACCACGTTGCAGAAGCGCGATATTCACTTCAGCTATCGGAGTGCGCCGGAATTGCGCGACAAGATTGTACTGAGCAGCCGCTATCAGCTGACGACCGGGGATTCTGCGCAGATCTTTTCGGAGATGCGTCGGGTTTGGCAACTGCGCCGGCAGAAACAGCCGATTGAATTCCCCAGTGCCGGTTCGATTTTTAAACGCCCGCCGGGAGATTTCGCGGGACGCTTGATCGAAGCGTCAGGCTGCAAGGAATTGCGCATCGGGGGGGCGCGCGTCCCGGCGAAGCATGCGGGGATATTCATCAATGACCGCCACGCGTCAGCAACCGAAATTGCGGACTTGATCCGCACGGTGCGCCGCCGTGTGTTCGAACAGTTCGACGTTCTTCTCGAAAACGAAATCATACCTGTAGGCTTCGATGGCGACCCGTTCGCAGTCTAAACCCGATACGCAATTGCGCCGCAAGCGTTTCAAAATCGCCGCGATGGTTGTATTGTCCGTATTGGCCGTCGTATTCGCCGCATTGGCGCCGCGACTCGCGCAACTGGGCATCACAGAGCTTGCGTTTCGGACAAAGTCATGGCGTTGCGAGCAGATTCAGGTTGTCGCGGGTGCCGAGCTGTCGGCGGATTCGCTCTTAAAAATCGCTGGAATCGAACCGAACTACCCGTTGGCCGCATATTCGACTTCGCAGATTGCCGAGCGGCTCTTGCGCAGCCCCTGGATTGCCACTGCTCTGGTAACGCGCCGTCCACCGAACGTGATTGAGGTGCGCGTGACCGAACGCACGGGCGTGGCACTGTTGAACGACGGGTCGAACTTGGCGGTGAGTTCTGATCTATATCTTCTCCCTGCCGACGGCAAACCGTGGGCTAACGCGCTGCCGTGGTTGTCGGTGAATCAACCGTTTGGAAGGAGCGCCGGGCCGATGTTGCAAAGCGATCCGTTGTTCGCGGTGGCCCGGCAATACGCGAACGTTCTCGCCGTTGCGCCTGATGTTGCCCGCAACATCGCTGAAATGTACCGGATAGACGGGACATGGGGTGCGGTGCTGTTAGATCCGGTGCTTTCGATATCGCTCGCGCCGGACATGAGCGCGGAGAATTGGCTGGCGTTTGACCGCTTGCTGCATGACGGTTCATTTCGAAACAAGATTGATTCAAACGCGGTCGTTGACTTGCGTCTTCCTGGATTTGTGACACTTCATTTGCCTGTCAAGCAGGCGGAGGAATCGTAATCGTATGAAACACTCGCATCCGCACCAGGACATTATTTGCGGTCTCGATATCGGGACGACGAAAATTGTTGCGATTATCGCGGAGCCGAATATGGACGGAGAACCGCGCATGCTGGGGATGGGCTGCGTTCCGTCGCGCGGATTGCGGCGCGGCGTCGTCGTGAATCTGGAGCAGACGGCGCACGATATCGCCACGGCCATCGGGCTCGCACAGGACAAGGCCGGCGTTGACGTGGACACGGTTTGGGCCGGAATCGCGGGCGAACACGTTAAGAGTCTGAATTCGCGCGGGGTCATTCCGGTGACTCGCTGGCGCGGTGAACAGACCGGCGAAGTGACGACCGCCGACGTCGAGAAAGTCGTCGAAGCAGCGCGCACGATTCTGCTGCCGCCGGATCGCCGCGTACTGCATGTGTTACCGCAGGAGTTCATGGTGGATGCCGAGGGCGGCATTCGCATGCCCGTCGGGATGGCGGGCGTGCGTCTGGAGGCGGATGTTCATATCGTTCACTGCGCGGTGTCTTCAGCGCAGAATATTATCGCATGCTGCAAGCGGGCGGGCGTCGGGGTCAATGACCTGATTCTTGAACCTCTCGCGTCCGCGGAAAGCGTGCTGACCGAAGACGAAAAAGAGCTCGGCGTCGTGCTGCTCGACTTCGGCGGCGGTACGACGGACGTAGTGGCATTTCAAGGCGGCGCGATTCGCCATACGGTCGTGATTGGTTACGGCGGCGATTACATTACGCGCGACATCGCCATGGGACTGCGCACACCGATGGACTCGGCGGAACTTATCAAGATTGAACACGGTTCGGCTCATCAACGCGCGATTGGTCAGAACGACTTCCTCGAGATTCCAGGAATCGGCGGCCGGGAACCTCGCGAATTGAGCCGCTCGATGCTGGTGTCAATCATCGGACCTCGCGTTGAAGAAATTCTGACCATTGCGCGCGACGAATTGAAACGCGCGCGCGTGCTTGATCACATTGGCGCGGGCGTCATTCTGACGGGCGGCGGTGCTTCGATGTGCGGCATGCCCGAGATCGCCGAAGAGATTTTTGCATTACCGGTGCGCGTGGGCACGCCGGTCGAGATGCATGGACACGACCACGCGGCATACGGACCCAAGTTTGCGACGGCGGTCGGCCTGGTGCGCTATGGCAATCGGCAGTATGTCGAGATGCTAGCGTCCGGCGGCAATTCCGAATCGTGGACCTCGCGCACAAAGGTCAAAGTGCGCAAGTTTTTCTCTGAAATCTTTTGATAATTCAATCATAGCAAGGAGTACGAGCAATGGCAGCCATGCAATTCATGTTCGCCGACAATACGTTGGGCGCAAAGATGAAGGTTGTCGGGGTAGGCGGTGCCGGTGGCAACGCCCTGAATTGGATGATCGAGGCGGGACTGAAGAATGTTGATTTTATCGCTGTAAATACGGATGCGCAGGCGCTGGCGACAAACGCCGCGGCCCGCAAGATGCAGATTGGCATGTCTTCAACGCGCGGTTTGGGCGCAGGCGCGAATCCGGCAGTCGGACGTGAAGCGGTTGAAGAAAATCGCGACGAGCTCCGCCAGCTTCTGACCGGCGCGGACATGGTGTTTGTGACGGCGGGTATGGGCGGCGGCACGGGCACTGGCGCGGCGCCGATCGTTGCGGAAGTAGCGCGCGAAATCGGAGCACTGACCGTAGGTATCGTGACCAAGCCGTTTTCATTTGAAGGCAAAAAGCGCATGACCTATGCGCTCGAAGGAATCGAAGAATTGCGTGCGCAGGTAGACACACTGATCGTGATTCCGAATCAGCGGTTGATCTCGCTTGTGGATCGTTCGACATCGTTGATTGATGCCTTCAAGCTCGCGGACAATGTGCTGCTGCATGCAACCCGCGGTATTTCCGATTTGATCAGTGAACCGGGTATGGTGAATCTCGATTTTGCGGACGTGCGCACGGTCATGGCCGCCAAGGGCGATGCCCTGATGGGCGTTGGTGTGGGCATGGGCGAGCATCGCGCGGTGGAAGCGGCGCAGCAGGCAATCTCCTCTCCTCTGCTTGAAGAAGTCTCGATTGACGGCGCGCGTTCGGTGCTTGTGAATATCACGGGCGGCGGCGATTTGACGCTGATGGATGTCGCCGACGCAACGACGGTGATCACCGAGGCCGCAGGCGAGGAAGCCGAAGTGATTTTTGGCGCCGTGATTGATCGTAACATTTCGGAGGAAGTGCGCGTCACGGTCATCGCCACCGGCTTCAACCGTGCACCGGCCCATTCGCGCTCGACGCAAAATGTCTATCGCGCTCCGGTGATCACGCGTCCGCAGCCCGTGGTGATCCCCGCAGCGGTTGCCGAAACTCCGCAGCCGGTCCTGCGGCGCGAGCCGATTCGGATCGAACGCATGCCGGAATCGTTCCCAATGAACGTGCGTCCGTTAACGCGCGAAGTGAATGGTCGCACCGAACCCGTCGTCGTGGGCGACGAGGGCGAAAGTTCACTGGAAGACTTCGAAGTGCCGACCTTCCTCCGCCGCCAGATGGACTAACGGATTTGCACAGACGTTTCAAAGGGCTCCGGGGAACCGGGGCCCTTTTTCTTGCATTTCTGCGGCAGAATTGTTATTATGGCCAAAAGGTGTCGAAATCAAACACCATAGAGGAGTTATGGATTTCAAATTGCTGAAACGGCTGTGCGAATGTCACGCCGTATCGGGCCGCGAAGAGGGCATTCGAGCTTTGATTCGCGCCGAGTTCGAAAAAGTCGGGTTAACGGTTGGCGTGGACTCGCTTGGGAACTTGACAGGCTACCGAAAAGGTACGGGCAAGAAGCGCGTGATGCTTGCCGGGCACATGGACGAAATCGGTTTCATCGTGTCGCACATTGACAAGGAAGGTTTCCTGCGCTTTCAGCCGCTCGGCGGCTTTGATCCGCGCACGATGATGAGCCAGCGAGTCTATGTACACACAGCCAAGAAACGGCTGCTGGGTGTCATGGGCGCAAAGCCTGTGCACATTTTGAAGGAAGAGGAAAAGAAGAAGTCGCTGGACGTCACCGACTACTTCATTGATCTCGGCCTGCCGCATAAGGAAGTTGAGAAGTTAGTCGAAGTCGGCAATCCGATCACCATGGCGCGCGAATTAGATGAGTTAGGTGATTGCCTAACCGGCAAGTCGCTCGACAACCGTTTCGGCGTGTGGCTGATGATCGAGGCGCTTAAGCTCGTCAAGAAGCACTCGGTGCACATCTATGCCGTGGCCACCACGCAGGAAGAGGTCGGATTGCGCGGCGCAATGGGCGCGGCCAATGACATCAAGCCGGACGTGGGTATCGCGCTGGACGTGACCATTGCAGCGGACATCCCCGGCACTCCGCCGCAGGATCATGTGACCAAAGTCGGTGGCGGCGCGTGTATCAAGGTGATGGATGGCTCGATGATCTCCAATCCGAAGCTCGTGCGTGAGCTGAAGGACATCGCCACGAAGAAAAAGATTCCCTGGCAGTACGAAATCCTCCCGCGCGGCGGCACGGACGGCGGCGCGATCCGCATGGTCTCGGGTAACACGGCGGTCGGCGCGATTTCGGTGGCGCTGCGCTATGTGCACTCGACCGTGGAAACGGCGCACAAAGATGACTTGGAATCCTGCGTGAAGCTATTGGCCGCGTATCTTGAAACCACGACGGGCTCAGGCTACGAGTTGGACGACAAGCTATAGAAATATTACGCCGTGCAATAATAGAAAGCCCCGCGATGTTCTCGCGGGGCTTTCTAATTGCTACAAGGCCGTGATTACTTCAGCAGAACAATACGCTGCGTCTGACTGAGGTTGTCCACGGAAACATTGAGCCAGTATGATCCGCTCGGCAGGTTCGCGCCGCTAATCGTCAGCGTATGCGTACCCGCGCTGACTGGTCGGTCCACAATTGTCTCGACCTGCCTGCCCAGAACGTCATGCAGCGTCACGCGAACGTGTGACTCGCGCCTCAATTCAAGGTCTACGCTGGCTTCCGGGTTGAACGGATTGGGGTAGGCGCGCGACACGTTGAAACTCACCGGCAATTCGTTCGGCGAATCGTCGGCGTCAGAGACCGCGCCGAACCAGTTCATAACGCGCCGCACAACTTCGCGGTGGTGAGTTGAGCCGACGGAGCCGCAGGCGGCCTCGAGCGCAAATCCGAAATACACGACGCGATATGTGTCGTTTGAGTAGCGCACCGCACCGCCCAAACCGTTGGAATTGTAGGTGTAGACAATCACCCCGCCGTTGGTGGCCGTGAGCACTGACGGGCTGACATTGCCGTTACTGCCGCAACCACCGCCGAGCAGAATCAAATTAGCGTTCTCCGAGATCGGATCGCCAACGACTCCGGTCAATTGCGTGGAACCACCGGCCGCTCCGCTCTGCGAGTGCAGATAATCTGTGTAGAACTCGCTGTTGCGCACGTCAGTATCTTCGTCAATCCCTTGGCCAACGAGCATGAGGTTGCCGCCACCACTAAGATATGATTGCAGGACGTCGCGATCCGACTGCGTTAAGGTGCCGGTCTGTTCGTTCCCACAGGCCCAGATCACATTGTCGTAATGATTCAGAAGCTGGGTCGAGACACCGCCGTCAAGCGCCGTCGAGAAGTCGTCGAAATTATAGCCGCCATTCGCGAGGGCGGCGCCATAGAATCCGGCGAACGTGGCGCCGTTATCGTCGTCGACTACCAGTGTCGGCGCGCGCCCAATACGGAGCGTAACATTGCGAACCAAGCGCACGTCGCCGGGGATCCAAAATTCAACCGTCAGCGTCGTCGTGTACGCCCAGGGCACATTCGCGCCGCAGGCGATCGTGGCGTTCGCATTCGCTAACTGCTGCGTCTGTCCGCCGGGCAGTGACGTAATCGTGTAGTTCGTGTTCGACAGCGTGAGATTCGGATCATTGGACGTGACCGTCACATTTACGCCTGACGCCTCAAACCAATCGGTCGCGTTGCTCACGGACAGCGCCAATTGCCCGGTCTCGTTTGCTTCGAGGCGGCCGTCGGCATCGTTATCATTCGAAATCGTCGCGGCGTTTACGGACAGGTTCGGCAGCAACGCGGCCAGTGCCAGCTCCGCATCCACTCTTCCCCACCCCAGCCACGTCGGATCCACGCCGGGATTAGCCGCCTGAATATCGGCGCAGTTCTGCAAAACCAAGTCACGCAGTTGTCCATTGTTCAAGTCAGGAAACACGGACCAGACGAGAGCAAAAATGCCAGCCGCATTGGGACTGGCCATGGATGTGCCCTGCAAATTGGTATAGCCGTCATTCAGATTGAGTGAATAGACGCCGCCGCCCGGCGCGTAGCACTCGACCCAAGGACCGCGATTCGTGAAGCTCGACAGCCCATCGTCCGTATCCACGGAGCCAACGGAAATGACATTCACATAGTCGGCGGGGTATTGCGGATTGGTTGAGCCATCGTTGCCTGACGCGCCGCACAGCAGCGCGCCGCTGGCCCAGGCAGCTTGAATCGTGTTGTTCACCTGATTGCTGAACGACGGACCGCCGTAAGACATATTGATAATGTCCACGCCATGTGCGACCGCCCAGTTAATCGTGGCGATTGCCGCGGAGGTTACCACCACGCCTTCGCCATTGCTGGGCACGTAGCCGGCCCGACTGGCCATGATGCGCATGTTCCAACACACGCCCGCCACGCCAATTCCGTTGCCGCCGCGTGCGCCAATCAAACCCAGTACGTGCGAGCCGTGGTTGCCGATGCTATAGCTGTCGTTGTCCGGCACATCCGCATCCTCGCCTGGCGCGGCATTGCCGATGTTGTCAATGAAATCCCAGCCGATCAGATCATCCACGAATCCGTTGCCGTCATCGTCAATACCATTCAGGTCATCTATGTCGCCCGGATAATCAGGGAACGAGTACGGAACTTGATCACCGTCAACGTCTTCGCCGGGGTTAACCCACAAATTATCGTAGGCATCATCGTGTGACCAGAAAAAACCGCCATCCACTGCCACCGCCAATATCTCGCGGCTGCCCTGACTGAAGTCCCAGGCGACCGGACAGTTCATCAGCCGCTTGTCCCACTGCTGATTCCAGCTCTGGTCATTCGGCGTGGTATCGAGCTGGCGCATGAGGTAATCCGGTTCAGCATCAGCGACCGCCGGGAGCGCCAAAAACGCA
This sequence comes from bacterium, assembly GCA_016702305.1. NCBI lineage: Bacteria > bacterium. The sequence goes on along the minus strand of JADJEH010000001.1, from coordinate 568,211 downwards.
TCACGCACGGCAAGTACGTCATACGTTGCGGGGAACTCCACGACGACCAGCCGGCGCGCGTCGGGCTCGGCGGGCATGCGATCCAGCACGCCATCGGGCACGATGCGCGTCAGCGCGAAGACCTCATAACGATTCAGAAGCTCGTCCACGTCCACCTGGTCCAAGCTCAATAGGCCGCGCTCGCGTAGTTGCGATTGCACCTCGCCGACGCTTTCGTCGAAATTCACCAACAGTCGGCCGGGCAACCACTCGCTGCCGGGCGCGACGGCACCGCTCGCCCACGCCAGAAGCGGAGCGAGCAGCGCGACCATGCGCAAACTCCTCAGACAAAACACGGTTATTCCTTTCCCGTTTAGAATAACCCCGGGGCAAACCGACAAACTGGGCGCGCTATTTCAGCAGGACCATCTTAGCCGTCTGAGCGAAATGATCGCTCGACAGCCGCGCGAAATAAACACCGCTGGCCAGCGCCGATCCGTCGAAACGGACGCTATGCGCACCGGGTTGCATGACTTCGTTGACCAGCTCGTTAACCAAGCGGCCCTGCACATCGTACACATTCAGCGTCACGAGTGCGGCCGTGCTCAGCTCAAACCGAATATCGCTGGCCGGATTGAACGGATTGGGATAGTTGCCAAGCAGCCGAATCGAGGTCGGCACGGCCACCGGCGTGATTTCTTCAGCTGCAAGCGGCACACCCCACCACTCTAGCGTGCGGTTGACAACTTCGGAGAAGTGCGTCGTACCGGCCAAACCGCACGCGGCTTCGATTGAGAATCCGAAGTAGATCAGCTTGTAGTCGCCGTCATACTGCACGGCGCCTGTGCCGCCAACGGTGGTGTATTCGAACGCGGCGACCGCGCCGTTGGTCGGCGTGATCTTATCCGGACCGATCTGACCGTTGTTAGCGCAGCTTCCTCCCTGCAAGAGGAGATTAAGGTCGCCAAACATCGAGTTCGCGGCCGTACCGCGCACCACGCGGTCGCCGGTATTGGCATCGCCATCCGCCGCGGCATGCAGGTAATCCGCGAAGAACGCATCACCGGAAATGTCGTTGCGAATGCCCTGTCCGGAGATGAACAGCTTACCTCCGCCATTCAGATAGCCGGCGATTGCGTCACGCTCTTCCTGAATCAAAGTGTTGACCGCTTCGTTGCCGCAGACCCAGAACACACCCTGATAGTGGCTCAATTCAAAGGTTGAGATCGTGCCGTCAAGCGAATTACTCCACAGGTCGGGATACGCGACGAATTCCTCAAGCTCGTTGAACAGGAAGCGCTGGAAGTTGCCCGTGCCGTCGTCATCCACAACCAGCACGCGGCCGCGGCCAACCCGAATCTCGTATTCGACATTCAGATTCGCGCCCTCACCGCTGGTGATGTTCACTTGCACCGGCAGCCAGAAGGCATCGCCAATGTTACCTGCGGTCAGCGTTACCGTCACGTTTTCCGACTGACCGGGTCCAAGGAAGGCAATCTGCTGGACGGCATTGCTGACGACCACGCGCTCATCGGGGGAACTCACCGTAACCACAACGGAGGATGCAGCGGCCCAATTCGGTTGGTTCGTGATGACCAGCGCCAATTGCGCCGTCTCGCCGCTCTCCAGCCGCTGGTCGCCATCCCCGCCGTTGTCATTCAATAGTGCCGAGGTTACGGACATGTTCGGCATCAGCAGCGCCGCCGCGTTTTCAACATCCACACGACCCGCACCAAGCTGGCCGATGTAGTTAGGGTTCTGCGTGTCAATATTCTGCGCGGACGTGTACATCAAGTCACGCAGCGATGAATTCGACAAATCAGGGAACAGTGCCCATAACAAAGCCGCGGCTCCAGCCGCATTCGGCGAGGCCATGGACGTGCCGTCCCAAGCCTGATAGCCGCCATTGATAACCGTGCTGGGAATACTGACGCCGGGCGCCGAAATATCCGTCCATGTTCCGTAGTTCGAGAAACCGGCCTTGCCGTCATTCTGACTGGTCGCATTCACGGCGACAACGTCCGTATAGCCGGCCGGGTAGTGAATACTGTTGACATTGTCGTTGCCGGACGCTCCAAAGAGAATCACACCGGCCTGCCACGCCGCAACCGTCGCCTGAGCGGCGACATTGGAGAAGCCCGCGCCGCCGTACGACATGTTGATCACGTCCACGTTGTTGGCCACTGCGTAGTAGGTGCCCGGCACGGTCGCCGACTGCGGCATGTAGCCTTGCCCGTCGCTGGCGAGATAGCCGCAGCGCAGGGCCATGAGCGTGCCGTTCCACGAGTGCCCGGCCACACCGATCGAGTTATTGCCGGACGCGGCCATAATGCCACCCACGTGCGTGCCATGCGACTCGAGGCCGAACATATCGTTATCCTGGACGTTATCGCAATCCTCGCCGGTGAAACAGCCGCCGATGCCCTGAATGAAATCCCAGCCCAGGAAGTCATCCACGTAGCCATTGCCTTCATCGTCGGCGCCGTTTAGGTCGTCTATGTCACCGGGATAGTCGTTGAAGGACCAAGGTTCCTGGTCGCCATCGCTGTCTTCACCCGGGTTAACCCAGAGTGCATTCACGAGGTCCGGGTGACGCCAATCCACGCCGGTGTCCAGACCGGCAACGATAATACTCGGGCTACCGGTGGTAAAGTCCCAGACCGCGGGCGAACCCATGATGGTCTTGTCCCACTGGCTGCTGAACTGCGAGTCGTTAGGCGTGCGGAACATGCGCTGCAGCACATCCGGCTCCGCGTACTGCACGTGTGCCGTCGCCAGAAGGTTCTCCAGAAGCGTCAGAACGGGATATTCCGCACGAAACACAAGAACATAGGTACGGTAGGCCTCGGGGCTGGCCGTCGGGATGCGGTCAAGGATCGCGTCCGGCACAAGCCTGGCCATCGAACGGCACTCAAATTCTTCAAGGATAGCATCCAACTCCGCCACGCCGGTTTCGACCACACCGAATTCATTCACGTGCGGCACGACATCGCTGGCGTTGTCATTGAGAACAACGAGCGCGCGTCCCTGTAGATAATCCACTCCCTGCCATTGTTCAACAGGGCTCGCTTGCGCGCACGCCAACAGCCCCAGCAGTAACATCAAGAAACCAGTTCGTGCGGAACTCATCCACTCACTCCAAATTGTTGGGGCCCAATAAAGATCGTTCCCGCCGTGGGCCCACTCACGGCGGGACGGAGAATCATAAATCTCAGATTTTGACAGGGAAAAGCTACGGAGACTGTGCAAGAAAGTCAATGTTTACAATTACTTTGAGCATAACATAGGCCAGTCCAAGTTGTTACTGTAACCTAAATATAAACAAGCAAAAAGGCCCTTGTTGGGGGCCTCTTGCCGTGCAAAACATGCATTGTCACGTGCATTTCCCACGCACGGCCTCTCGACGGTGCGAGAATCACACGTTGCTGCCAACTAATTCTTGGCCATGTCCGCCGGAATAACCCGCGGGGTCACGAAGACAAGAATCTCGGACTTGTCCGAGGTTTCAACTTCGTACTCAAACAAGCGGCCAAACAGCGGAATCGCGTGCAGGAGCGGCACACGACGATTGAGCGTCCCCTCCTTCGACCGAATCACCCCGCCGATCACAACCGTTTCACCGTCCTTGACCAACAGCGTCGTCTTGACTTCCGAAGTGAGGATGATGATACCTCCAGCCACGGTCGCTTCACCGGACAGGTCAGCGACTTCGGGATTCAGCGTCATCAGCACTTCGTTGTTGGGGTTGATGTGCGGCGTGACGTTCAGCTTGACCGCGACATCGTAAAATTCCGTCACAATATTCCCCGACTGGTCGAGACGGTTGATCGGGATCCGCTTGCCCGACGTAATCTGCGCGGATTCATTGTCATTGATCAGCACGGACGGCTGTGACAGGACTTCAGCATCGTTATCCTCTTCCAGAGCGCTGAGGGTGGCGCCGATGTCCACACCGTTGTGCAGCTTGCCGAACGTGAACGAGCCCGTCGGGTTAGCGACACCCAGATCCACCGACGCGCCAGCCTTCGTGTTGGCGGTCGGATTGTTCAGGTTGCCGGCCGACCAGTTGATCCCCAGCTCGCGGCTGCGCGCGGCATCCACTTGCACGATCTTGGCTTCGACCAGCACCTGCGCCGTCTGCTGGTCCAACTCATTGACGATCCGGTTCATCGCCTCGATCACGTTGGGAATATCCGTGACGATCAGCGTGTTCGCGCGCGTGTCCGACTCCATCTTGCCGCGTTCGCTCAAGAGCTTCGTCAGCGTCTTCTTGAGGGTCTCGGCGCGCGCGTACCTGATCTTATAGATATTCGTCGTCAGCTGTTCGAGCTGGGCGGCGCTCGCGATGTCTTTATGCGTCGTCACGCGGATGACGCCCTTCTCTTCTACCGCCACGAAGTCGTTAATGCGCAGCACGTTGTCGAGCGCTTCGCGCCACGGCACATTGTTCAGCAGGACCGTGACCGGACCGGTGACTTCGGAGCCCGCGACGATATTCGTCCCGGAGAATTCGGCGATGCTGCGCAGCACCGTGCGGATGTCCGCCTGTTCCACATTCATTGAGATGCGGCGCTCGTAATTCGCGTCGCGTGTTGTCTGCGCCCATACTGGCGAGCAAACCAGTAGGGTCAACAGAAGGAAATTCCAATACCGCTGCATGTTTGCACCTTTCCGCTTATTTTCCGGAGCGGACTCCGTTTTGATTATCCTTGAACTTTCAACGTGATGCGCGAGTAGTCACCGAATTCGGTAACCTCGAACACGGACTCGGTCTGGCCGACGTATAGCACCTTGCCATTCTGTACGGCGTCGCCTTCCCGCAGGAAGAAACTCTTGGCGTCTTTGTCCTTAACCATGGCCAAATATTTTCCATCGGACCATACGACGCCGGTCAGGACCGCGCCGTCAAGCGACAGTAGATCCGACGGCGCGTCGTCCGGTTTGTCTTTTTCGACCAATGCCCGGAACGGATCGCGCAGATCCGACGCCAGATATTGCACCGGCTCGTGGCGATTGAACACGAGCGACTCAAGCTTCACACGGCGCGTGCCGCCGTTGGCCTGCGTCTCCATCTCTGTCGGCATAACTCCGAGAGAATCAAGCCCTGAGGTCTTTGTCGAAAGCGTCTCGCCCGCGCGGGGCGCGCCGTCCGTTTCGACGACCACAGGCTCGCTGGGCGCGAGCTTCTTGCGCTTGGCCGGGCTATCCTCTTCGGCAAACACCGTGACCACGCACAACACGATGGTCAGCCATTTGATCAGCGAATTCATTATGCGTCCTCCACCGGCTTCTTGCGCTTCTTGCCCTTCGTCTCTTCTTCCTTGGGTGTAACACCGACGGGCGAGCCCAACTCCTTGAACACGTAGATCGTGGCCAAAAACTCGGCTTCAACCGTATTGGGGCTTCGTCCCTTGTTGGGGCGATAGGCGGCCAGTTTGAAATTTCGCACGTTCACGATTCTATCCAATCCGGCGACGGCCGACACGAAGCGGCCCAAACTGTGATAGGATGACAGCGTGCGGATCTGGATCGGATATTCCCAGTAGTACGGCTGCTCGACGGGATCCATCGGCCTGAACAAGAGGAAGTTCACGTCGCGGCGGCTTCCCTCTTCAGAGATGCTCTTCAGCAGCGCGTCCATTTCCTGCTGCGTCGGCAGGAGTTGAATCGCGATATCCCAGCTTTCCATCAGCCGCGCGTAGTCTTCCTGCACCGTCTGGAAGTTCGCGGCGATACGTTTGCCCTTGGTCAAGAGTTCTTGCTCTTCGGCAATACTCTTTTCCAGCAGCGTCGCTTTGTCTTCCCGCGGCGTGTACACAAAGTTCGAGTACGCATAGACGGCGCCGAACATCAGGAAGATGACGATCAGCGTTTTCTGCGTGCCCGGACTGCGTAAATTGAGCGACATCGAATTACTCCTCGTCAGTTGAGATAGCGCGGCGGCATCGTGAAGTTCGAGCCAGGCGACAGCGTGATGCCGCCGGTCGGCAAGCCGACGGAAGCGTCCTGGTAGAAATACTGAATCAGACAGTCGGCGACATAGTCATACCCGCCGGTCTCTTCATCGGTACCGAGGAAGACGTAGGCCTCAAAATAGCCGTTGGCATCCGTTTCAAACCATCGGTCTGGACCGAGGTACGGATTCTCCGACTCAACGTCACTTTCAATGATCACTCGCACGCCGGGCACTCCGGACGGGTCGCCGTGCGAACGATAGACGTAGCCCGTGACCTTCGCGGAGCTGTTGTCCTCGTTGATTCCCTCTTCACATGACACTGCCAGCAAGCCGGCGATCATGATCATTGTCATCCACATTACGTTCCGCATGGAACCTCCTGCCAATCTATCTTGAGTTTAATGCTTCTCAGTTTCTTTCTTAGCCTCATCGAGCGCCTTGTTCTTCTCTTTCACGGCGGCCGCGCCCTTCTTGATCAGATTTTCGCGCTTGGACTTAATCGCCTGCATTTCAATCGTCGGTATGGTTATCTGCAGCGTGAATTCGGTAACATCGGTCTCGCCAATTTGGTTGCTTTGCGTGACCAGTAGGTCCACCGCCTTGACGCGTGGTTCGTTCAGCAGCGCCGTCATAAACTCAGCGACGCGAGTATTTGAACTCGTCATACCGGATACGTGCACGCCCGCACCGTTGGGCGTCGGCGACTCTTTGACTTCGGTCAACCACATTAAGGACGGCAGTCGGCGTGCAAGCATCTCAAGCACTTCGACACGTGCGAACCGATTGCGATCGAGCTCTTGAATCACGTCAATGCGTTCCGAGACGTCGGCGCGCTTCATCGTCAGGTCTTCAACAACGGCGATTTTGTCCCTGTAGATGTCCGTCTCGGAGCGAATAGCCTCCAGTCGGGATTCGAGCGCAGATAGTCGGTTTTGCTGGCTGAGATGCACAATCGTCATACCCAGCAGCACGGCTGAGATTCCCAGAATCGGTACCACCGCGCGCGCGCCCAGATAGTGCTCGCGCTTGGTCTCCGGGCGGTCACTGCGGAACACTAAGTTGAATCCGGGGTGATCGCCGCCCATGGCTCGCAGAGCCAACCCTACCGCGCTCGAATATCCTGCGGCGTCGCCGCCTTCAGGCAGCACAACACCTTTGGACGGCGCATTCATCTTGCGGAACGGATCCACAACGTCAACATCAATGCCGAAGCGCTGACGCATGGCCGACTGAAGGCACGGCAGCTCCGCACCTCCGCCGCACATCAGCATGCGCGAAATCGGGCGCTCGGCCAAAACTCCAAGGTACTCGGGCAGGCCGCGTTCGATCTGTTCAGCGAGACGCTCACTGACGCTCCGTGCCACCGCATCCAGAGCATCCTGCTCCTCTTCAGTACGCACGGTCTTGCCGAGCATACCCACCGCCTTGTCAAATCCAAAGCCACATCGCCTGATCAGTCCTTCAATGTAGGCCTTACCGCCGATCGGAATGCTGCGGCTGGTCTCAAACTGGGACATGTCATAGAGCATAACCTCCGTGCTTTGAAAACCAATGTGCAAGACTCCGACGATACCTTCCATATCGAGGTATCCCGCCTCGGTGAGCGCGGCTTGAATGGCAAACGGCGCGGCTTCGAGAAGTTTCGGCTTCATGCCGGCCCAATGCTGCGGTTCCGTCGAGTCGAATACAACCTCATTCTTCGCGGCCACAAGCAGGACGTCCATCCGACCGCCGTCAACGTCTTGATGCAAGCGGGCATAGTCGAGCGACACCTGATCAATATTAAACGGCAGGTTTGTGTCCGCTTCGTATTCAATCGCGTGGCGCAGTTCTTCGTCAGACATGTCGTCTGTCGTGATCTTCTTGATCATCAACTGGCGGCCACCGACGGCGACAGCGATCTCTTTGCCCTTCAGACCGTGCTCTTTGGCCAACTGGGTCAGCACATCACTAACGGCCGTGCTGTCCATCAGCATGCCGTCCACGACAGCGTCCTGTGGCAGATCCACACATGCCAGTTTATCCACGGCCACGGTGTCACCCGTATTTTTCAGGACCGCGAGGCGAACACGCTTGCTGCCCACGTCAATCCCGATGCCGATTTTGCTCCGCTTTGCCATGACTTGCCCTTATCTCTGATGTCTATGCGTACGGTTACTCGACCGCCGAATGTGATTGAACGGTGCCGCGATGTAAATAATTGATCGAACGCGGGAGCATGATTGTAAACTGAATGCTATGGTCATCGCTCACCCGCAGATCCAGTCCTCCGCCCATTGAATCGCACAGTAGTCTGGCGACTTCAAGATCAAACGTGCCGCTGAAGGCGACGCCATCAGCCTTCACGGGAGTTCGTGCCGGACTCAATAGCCCGTCCAATTGCTCCCGATTGACCGGCGCGCCCTTGTCCACGATGCCGATATCAATATACTCGACGCAGTCTGAGATGCTGACCGTGACCGTGCCCATGTGAGTGAGGCGCAACAGGCAGAAGTCTACGAGGTTCGCGATCACGCGCGCTACCGCTTCTTCATGGCCGTGGTAATTCACTTCCACATTGGGATCGTCAAACTCCAGGCGGATCTCACGTCGCACACTTTCCGCTCTGCAGTTGCTCAACACCTCGTGCACTACATGCCGCAGGTCAAACACCTCTTCATCCGCGTGGAGGTCCGCAGAGCCGCGACTGAATAGCAAATTATCAATGCTCCGGCCCATGGTGTCAATTTCGTCTGCGATCACCTGACTGAAACGGCTGCGTTTATCTTCGGGCATGTTCTCAAGTTTGCGTAGGGAATATACGTAACCCTTGACCAATCCCATCGAAGCACGCACGGCGTATTCGAGCGCCGCCTCGCGATGTTCCTGCTGATTCCACAACTTATCTTCAATGGTCGCTTCTTCGCTCACGTCGCGCGCCACACCCAGAACACCCGTCACCTCGTTGGCATGCACCACCGGAGTCTCGACGACGCTGAAGGTGTGCATCTGTCCGCCTGTCGTTCGCATGTGGCGCACCGATCGCTCCGCTCGCCGGTGTCGCTGTACGGTCTCCCATATACGCTCAGCCATCGCGCGTTCATCTTCCGCGATCATACCAGCCAGCGGTTGCAGCGGACTGGGCGCCCCAGTAACGGAGAACTCCAACCAGAAGCGCTCATTACCGGCCACAAGTTGCCCTTTGCGATCTATAACATACGCCAGATCAACAGCAGAACGCAGGATTGCGTCGGCCAGAACAAGCGCGGTGTGATTTGATGTAACTTCAGCGCACATTATTGTCTGCGGTGACCTGCTGCCCACGCAGCGCATCACCAATTGCTTTGATTAACTCGTTCGGTGTAAACGGCTTGAACAGCATCACTGAATTCCCAGGTAATCGCAATTCACCGGTTCCGGTCCAAGCGCTCACAAACACGATCGGCAAGTCATAGCGCCCACTTTCCTCACGAAAGGCACGCGCGAGTGCAATCCCGTTATGCTCACCAAGCATGACATCCATCACGAGAACATCTGGTGCGAAGCGCTCTATGCGGGCGCTGAGACCGGCTCCCGAAACGGCTGTATCGACCGTCATGTCCGCGGACTCCAAGCTGAACTGAATGACTTCCAGATACCGCGAATCATCATCCAGCAGCATGACCCTCGTGCTGTTCATCGTTGCACCGCTTTGTCTTGATCGAGTGCCGGATGGGCAAGCGCCCACTCTTGCATTGTAGACCACAAAGTGTGCGAGGACTGCTGATTGCACAGCTCGGCGCACAGAGAAGCTGCGCGCTCCGCGCCGCAGCGGGCCCGGACAATACTCCGCATCGCGTCCTCCGTCGGCAGTTGCATCCGGACTTCGGTCGCTCGCGCCATAAGCTCGCGCATCGCTTTGCTGAACGGTCCACCGAAGAACTGTTCAACTGTCAGCGCAACCATGACCACACCGCCCGAGTGAAGCACAATGTTCATGGCCGTTACGATCTCTTCTTCAAGTGCTTCATGTCCCCATGCGCTGTAGAAGTCGTCAAAGAGCAGCAATGATCTATCGCGCATTTCAAAGCGGAGCGCATTCTCTTTTCCCGCCAACATGTAATCGGCAAACGCGCGCTTAAGCTGGTCACCGTGAACATGCAGGCCGCGCAGCAAGGGCTCGCGGGTTGCCGTATAGTGTCGAATTGCGCTTAGCAAATGCGACTTGCCGCAACCGCTCGGGCCGACGAGAACAAGCGCTTCACTCAAGCCGTCCCACTGGCCCGCTGCCACAATCTTGGCAAGCTCGCGCGCGCGCGTCACTCCCTCGTGGTCAACAAAAGAATCAAAGTCCGAGTTCCACGGGGAACCAATTTCCCAGCCGCTCGACACGCCGCCGCGTTTGGTCGTTTCCAATCGTCCTGCGTCCGTGTTTGCTCCGGAACCGTAAAAGATGTACAGCGCATGTTCAAGTGCCTCAAAATCAGCCAGCACCGGCATGATTTCGAAGTCGGTGACGGCGCGCAGCGCATCCAGTGCGGCCTTATCTCCGGGGTCCGACATCGCCACCACAATTGTGTTGCCTGATCGCCTGACCGGGACACACGCGAATTTCAACGCCACTTGCGCCGGGATGTGCCTCACCGCTTCGGAGTCGATCTGAACATCCTCGAGCTTAACCGAGCGTGTCTCCTGCATGCTCTCGACGATTGTCGCGAGATCATGCATAGAAATCAGGTTCAATTGGGCAATTGCCTCGGCCAGACTGACCGCAGATTCGCGTTGCACGACTTGCGCTCGCGAAAGCTGCTCGTCATTCAACAAACGGCTGCGAACAAGTCGTTTCTCGAGGCGAGCGTCAAGAGCTGCGGAGTTACTCATGGCCCCGGTCGGAATGATTCAGTCGCTCAAATTCGCGCCACATTTCTTCTCCGGCCAGCATTAATTCGGTCGTGGTCGTACTCTCGTCTCCACGAACAGTCAGCTCATTTTGGCTATTCCGGTGCGTCCACCGGCACCCGCGCGGATCGCGCTCGAGGATTAGACGTTCACCACTACCCCGGCTGCTTTCACGTTCGTGCTTGGCCCGGCTGAGCTCGAAAGCGCGCAGGCCGCTTATCCGGTTGCGCAACTCCATGAACTTCGTTTGCAGCCGCAAATGCAGCGGCACCGGCACGCGCAAAGCAGCTTCCCGCTGCGCGCCTGCCGAACTTCTCATCGCCTTGAGCAGCCGCCCCGTTTCGACTCGAATCGAGCGCTGCGGCGGCAGCGCGTCCATCAGCTCGGCACATGACAACGTGCCGCCTTTGAGGCCTTCAAGTGCTTTCCAACCGGTCTCGCCGTTGCGGTTCTCAACGTGCGTCAAGTTTCCGCGCACGAACCAAATGTCCGCTGTGGTCAGTTCGTTCTCGACGGAAATCTTGCCCGTGAACCGTCGCACGCGATAGCGTTCCAGCGTCTCCAACAAATTGCTCTCATTATGCGACTCCATGGGCCGCCTCCGCAAGTCTGGATCCGGACGACTTAATGCCGCGTATGGCCATTTCGAGGTCATTCGGATTATTCGCGTTTTCAAGGGCTGTCTCAATTGAGATCAGTCCGAGATTAAACAGATTCAAAATGGATTGGTCGAATGTCTGCATACCGTGAGTGCCCTGATCGTCCTCGATAAGTCCGTGAATCAGGTTCATCTTGTCAGTCTGCGTGAGACACTCACGGATGGCGGCGGTGCTGATCATGATCTCCACCAGCGGTACGCGGCCCCGCGCATCTTTGCGGCCGACGAGCCGCTGTGAAATCACGGCTTGCAAGGCGCCGGAGAGCATCGCGCGGATCTGCGCCTGTTCATTCAACGGGAAGAACGAGATAATGCGGTTGATAGCCTCAACCGCATTCAGGGTGTGCAGAGACGTCAGCACAAGGTGGCCGGTCTCCGCGGCTTGCAATGCGATCTTCATGGTATTTTGATCGCGAATCTCGCCGACCATGATAATGTCCGGGTCTTCGCGCAGCGCATGCGTCAGAGCCGCCAGAAACGACTCCGTGTCAATCAGCACCTCGCGCTGAGCGATCAGCGACTTTTTGTTCGAGAACACGAACTCGATCGGATCTTCAATCGTCAGGATATTGAGGCTGCGCGTTTGATTGATGTGCTCGATCATCGAGGCCATCGTCGTGGACTTTCCCGATCCGGTGGCGCCGGTAAGCAGAATGATGCCGCGGCGCTGCGAGCACAGGCGCTCGATGGCAGGCGGAAGCCCCAGCTCTTTAAACGTTGGAATGGACGTCTTGATGGCGCGGAAAGCCAGCGCCGGAGTGCCTTTTTGGAAATAGGCGTTTACGCGCACTCGGCCATGGCCGGGAACGGTCAACGCAAGGTCAAGCTCTTTGTCGCGCAGGAAGCGCTCCAACTGACCCGATGTCAGGGCTTCATTCAACAACACCGTCATCTCGCGCTCGCTCACCGGCTCCGGTCGCGTGCCGAACAGATTGCCATCAATCCGCAACACCGGCACGCTGCCGACCCGCAAGTGCAAGTCCGACGCCTTTTTGGCGAACAGCATCTCCAACAGCCCTTTGAGTTCCATGCCCTTGCCCTTCTTCTCCTATTTGTTAAGCGCGCACGCGAGCGGCTCGCGATGTGGCTTCACCGTAATTTTGGGATTCCGCGCTGACTTTTTCGTAACATGCGGCGGCGGCAGCGGCGTTGCCCAAAGTCTCATTGAGGACGCCCATCTGGAAATTGAGATCATCCTGAACGTCCGCTTCCGCTGCGGTGACGGCTGTCTCGTCCTCGAGCAGTCGCAACGCTCGATGAGGATCATTGGAGTTCTTGAAGCACTGAGCGAGCTCAATCGTCGCTTTGCTGCGAATACTGCGGTCTCGCCGGGCCGTCTGAAACTCCGTGATGGCAGCATCCCACAACTTCATTTCGGCGTAGACGACGCCCAGATCGAAATGGTCCTTGCCCTGGCCATCGGGGATATCTTCTTCGGGCGTGTCGGCTGCGGCAACATAAGAACTTGCAGCGTCTTGCGGCGCATAGGCGGGGACGGGAGAATCGTACGAGATCGCATCCTGCCGGATGAAATCAGCTCCTTGCCCTGACCAACCTGTGTCTATCGTCATCAAGCCATCAGTCTCGACGGCAAGCATTGGCGATTCGAAGTTATTCTCTTCAGCGACCAGGATTTCCTCGCTTTCGGGCTTGTACTCTTGGGCCTCAAACATCCGCTTCACCCACGCCTTAACCTCGCGCTCGAGCTCGATGTCTTCAAAGGCACATTCCTCGTAGATCTGCTGTACTTCTTCCAGCAGATGCGGGTGCGCAATGTCAATCGTCAACACACGGCGGAACCAGTTCTTCTTTTCCGCGCTCGTTGCCTGCTTGCAGAGCTTCACGTAACTGCGAAACGAACTGATTGCGTCGGCGTAATACTCCAGTCCAAGATAGGCGTCGGAGAGGACCAGGTGAACGGACGTTTCCTCCGGACAACGCTTGGCAATCTTGCGGCCGACGCCCAGCACGTTCTCATGCAGGCTTTCCTGAGCGAAGCCGTCCATGACGCGCAACCAGCTTGAAGCGGCGGCAGTCGAGTCGCCGGCGCGGAATTGTATATCACCCAGCAGATTCAACTTGCTGTAGTCTTGCTCGTCCGCTCGCGCCTGTTCTTCATAGAACGGCAGCGCGGCTTTCCACTTGCCGCTGCGCAGCAAGAGGCGCGATTTCGAATCAGGTTTCTTCCCGCTCTTTAAGGACAGGTTCATACTTATCTTCCTTTAGCTTATCTGCCGCCACGCGCCGCGTTGCACTGTGTGTACGCGCGGAGTTCCCGGAGGCCAATTGTCCGGATCAAGTAGGTCGGTATCAAATCCCCAGTTACGTTTTGGAGCCGTATAGTAGCCACCATACACCCATGGCGCAACGTTGTAGCGGCTATACCACAGGTCTATCATGCTCCCCCGGTAGTTCACCCATTGCGAGCTCCACTTTTCGAGGAAACGCAGCAGATTTTCCAGACCGCCGCTATAGGCTCCGCCGTCAACGCTCGAGACATGACCGGTCATTATGCAGGCATTCACCGTCATGGTACTGGGTACCCGGCTGTTCAGCGGTAACGCAGAGTTTGCGTCAAGCCAGGCCGGCGACAAGAAGGTGATCGCATCGCAAAGCAGCGACGAACCACGCTTGCTGACGGTGTTGTAGTTTCCCCAGATATAAAGCGGCAGATCGGTCGCGATCGTTAGCCCGTTCGGCGGGAGTTGTGCTGCATTCTTGATGCGTACGGCTTTGTCCGCACCGCGGTAATCGCTGATGTAGATGATGCCGTTTGCCGGATACACTCCGGCGGCCCGGATCGCACCTATGTCAACATCAACAACGTCCATTCTCCGACCTTCACGAGCGTCCGTGAACTTGTTGACCGTATAGACGAAGTAGCCCGGATTCGCCAGCACCGTTCCCGCACTGTCCGTCAGCACTCCGTCTACGTAACGCATACCGGCCTTGTACCAGTACTTTGCGGCAATCTCTTGAGCGCCGTCATTGAGCGTGTCCGCGCGCTCGACGATTTCGTGCTGGTCAGCGGCGGGCGGCAGCGGCAACCGGAGCGTTGACATGCCGTGCGCGCTGTCGCGTACTTGTCCGCCCCACACAGTCAATGCCTGATTCGCCCAATCCGCCTGGCGATTGTCCAACCAATATCCGCCCCGCCACACATCTTCGTAAGCGCCAAGGTTGTTCATGATGCGCACATAGCCCGGCGGGTCAACGTGCGCGCCATCCTTGCGGTGGTGCCAGTATTGACCGCCCGATGTAACATACGAATTGCAGATGATGCCGGTCTCAGCACCCATGAATAGGTCTGCATTTGTATGCACTCGACCCTCAAAAGTCATTTCAGGGCCCGGGTATATTTCAAGGTCCTTATCATAGAACACGCCGAATTGAAACAGCGGAATGAACTGATGTTGGATTTCGCGCGCAATGGTCGTCGAGGATCGGTTGGACTGCGCGCGCGCTGTGATGCCGTACCGATTAACAAAACCGATCAGGCCCTGATAGTCACCTGCCGTGATGACTTCTTGCGTCGTCACTCCAACACGTTCGACTTCGTAGAGGTCGTACACATAACCATCCATGTCCGGGAGCGGCAGTGAATCCAGCTCTGCGGTTTCCGGGTCCAGATTGACCATAAGGTAGTCGCGCAACTGATCAACACCCCATTCGACGGCGGCCTCCGCCGCATAGAACGTCCGGGTTTCATCCAGCGCAGTCGTTTCAACTTTTGTTGTACCAATCGAGTTCAGCGAGGAAGTCGTTGCCACAAACATCAGACCAGCCAGCATAACTACCGCGGCCAGCATAATCATGCCCTGCTGGCGCGTACTTTGCCCTGCCTTGCCGCCCTTCGAGCCGCCATGACTTCGTTTCATGTTCATCCTCGGGCGTTATGATTCAAGATTCAAATTGCGTCCGCGCACCAGGAAGCGGTACAGCTCCCGGTGAAAGTGATCGTACCAGTATCTGCCGTCCGGCAGCATCAGGTAATTGCTGCGCGTAACGTTGGCGGCCTCTTCCGAACGAATGACGACGCTCACCTCAACGGCTGTCACCCGCATGCGCTCGCCCGCGGTCAGAGTATATCCGCCTACCGGGATCGGCCCGGACGTCGGAAGCTCATTTCCGTCTCTGTCGTAGTAACGGAACAACACCGCGTCCACATTGTCTCCAATGATTCGAGCGGTGCGAATACTCCAGTCCGTCGAGTCACGTTGCCATTCCCACATGTCCTGCTGAATGCCGTTCTCATTCATCCAATAACCGACGGTTTCGGTGACCGAGTCGTCGTCAATGTCACAACTGAAGACAAGGTTGTAAGTGGACGCATGCTCGATTGGTTCAAGCACCCCGTTGCTCCAGTTTATGTCCGGAACATCGGTGTCAATGTCATTGCTGTCGCCGTCAATGTCTTCGGTCGCGAGAAGCCCCATTAAACGCACGTCGCGCACAACGCGCATGGTCAGCAAGCGCCCTTCCGAAGTAGCGACTGATCTGCTCTCTTCTTTGGCCGCGGTAGCCGCCGCGACGTAGTAGAGCGAGAAGAGTGAAACCAGAATTACGGCGCCCAGAGTCATGGAGAGTGTCATCTCCAATAACGATGCGCCGCGCTGTATGCGCCCGATTGCCCTGTGTTCGCCCATGCGTGTTATTGCAAGCATGTTCGCTTCCTTTTAGAGATTCGCCACCATCGTCGTGGCTTCGGCAACATGGTGATCGTCATTGAAGAAGATCTGAACGGTAACGCGTTTTACGCTGCCAAGGTCTGTCACCGTGATTCTGCGCCTGAAGTCCGGCTGATCCGAGAAACTTTCGTTGTAGTCGCCGGACAACGATTGGATCGCGCCGTAGTCGTTGTTGCGCAAGTTTTCCATCTCGAGTCGCAGCAGATTGTTCGCGGTCTCCATCTTTTCAACGTAGCGATTCGATTTGGCAATTCCCACGAACGACGCCATCACAACGACCAGACCGCCGGTCACGATGAGTGTCGTGACCAGTACCTCTAACAGGCTAATGCCGGCCTGCCATTTTCGTAGTGCTCGTTTCATATTCATCTTGTTCTCCTTGCCGGTTGCTGCTTAGCGCAAGGCTTGCGACAAGCCAATCGAGATTCCGAAGTTTCCGTCCTCGCCGCTGGCCGCTTCGCCTGTCAGCGAATAGCCGTCGGGAAGATGCCATTCGAGACCAACAAGCGGACTGATCGGCTGTTCTCCATCTGTATAAGTTTCGCTTCCGGACGCCGCGTCAAGGATGTTGCCGTTATAGGCCACCGTGAACTCGCGGTTTCCGGTCAGGAAAGTCTTGCTCACGCCGACATACGGCGTTACGTCCGAAATCCTGTAACCGAGCGTGACCGCTGGACGAAGTTCCTGCCACAAGTACTTGTTCGAAATCGTGCGGCCTGTGCGCGACACTTCGCCTTCGGCATTGAAGCCGATGTAATCACAGCTCGCGTTCAATTGTAGCTTTTCGTTGAACGGAATGCCCGCCTTCAGGCCCGCGCCCCACGCGAACGACGGATCACTCGCGAAGGGCGAGAAGCCGTTGTTGAACTCGTCGAAGTTCAAGTCCGCGGCACCGAGTTTCACGTGCGCGTCAACGAATTCCGCCAAGCCATAGCTGCCGGTAAGGAATAGCCGTTGTGTCTGGCTGCCGCCGCGCCCGCTCAAGTCGGCGGACATCGGCACACTGTAGTCAACTCGCTCGACTTCAACCGTCATGCTTGTGACCTTATTGCCCACGCAAAACAGCGGACCTCCGACCATTGCGGTTGCTGCGGAAGTGAGCAGCAGCATTGCGCAGGTAATGGAAATGTATCTGATCTTCATGTATGCCTCGCTTATTGAATGGTCTCATCATCGCGGGACGGCGGTGGCGCCGCACCGCTGAATGCCGCGCGCAACGTGAACGTCTCAGTGAACGCATAGGCCGCGCCGTACTCTGCGGAAACGTTGATCAGCACCGGGGTGGCGGCGTCGTCATCGTTCGTCGTCATGTTGTTGAAGAAGCTGACCGTGTAGGTGGTGTCGCCCGGACAGCCGATTTCGATTTCACTCGGGTAGACGTTGCCTGCGCTCGCGCTGAAGGTCACGGTCGTACCCGACACCATCGGCCAGTAGTTGCTGTCATACAGTGCGAAGCGAATCAACGCATTTTCGCCGATGAACAGTGTGCGCTCGTCCGGGTCGCCGTTGACAGTCACTTCTCGGAGGTTCAGGATCGGCTGGCTGTAATCGAACACGACGTTTGTCGTGGCCCACACCCAGACGCTGTCGCCCGTGGCGTCAACACCGGCCGTCTTTACCATGACCTTGGCCATGCCATTCTGATCCGGCACGTCGGTACAAAGCACCGTTGTGCCCAGATTCGGATCGGTCAAGGTGTTCAGCCAACGGCTCACGGTCGGCAGCGGATTGCCGCTGTACAGCGTGACGCGCGCAAAGCCGGCCGAGTCGGTATAACCTGTGGCTGTGGTCACTACGCCGCCGGATGTCGTGAAGTACACGGCGGTACCCGGCGTCACGGGGTTGTTATAACGATCGCCCACGAGGCAAACCAACTGGACGCTCTCGCCCACGATATCCATGCCGAACATATTGCACGGACTCGCGCCGATTGCCATGTGACTCGACAGACAGCCGTCGCCAATGTTCTCGATATACGGCGGTCCAGCGTGAATCAAAATTTCCGTGGATACGGCGCTCACGCCGGCGCAGACCGCTCGCACGCGGGCCGTACCGCTCACGGTGCCCGAATTGTAGGCGACCGTCGCTTGACCGTTAATCGTCGGAATCGCGTTCCCGCTCGACAGGAAGTCACCGCCGCCGGGGGAGTTGTTGATGTTAAACGTCACGGGCGTTCCATCCACGACTGGATTGTTGTTCGCATCGTTGACGGTCGCCGTAATCAACAGCGTTTCGTTGCGTCCGCTTCCGCGCACGCCAACCGAATTCGGCAGGAATGTCAACTGGATGCTGTTCGGCAGGCCGGGCAACAGGAAGATGTTGTAACTCGCCACCGCCGACCCGGCGCGGGCCGTCACAATGGATGTGCCCGTTTGCGACGAACTAAACGGTACGGTCGCGTTGCCCTGTGCGTTCGTAACGCGGCTGGCCGTGATGTTGCCTATGGTGGCGTTGAACTGCACTTCCACATTGGGCAGCGGGTGCCCCACGGCATCCGTCACCCGTGCGGTGATGCTGTCAGTTGCGATGCCGTTCGCCAGCAAGCTATCGGTCATCGCCGACATGATCACTACAGACGGATCGCCGACGCGGTAGATGATTTGAACGCTGTCGCGCACGACCGGGTTATCCTCGGCCCACGCTGCGACATAGAACGTGTCAGGACTCGAGCTGGACGTCAACGAATTGCTCGCCACGCCGCCGACTGTAGTCCGCAGATTCTCGAGCGATCCTGATTGCGGCGGAATGCTGAATCGTACCTGCGTGCCATCGGGCACCGGGTTGCCGTTCTGGTCCGTCACATTCGCGGTCAGCGTTGAAGCCGAGTTGTTGTCAGCAAACAGAATCGTCGGCGATGCCGTCAACGAAAGCGTGGTAGGCGTCGAAGCGGCAAACAGGACACTGGTCTGCGCAGTAAGCGTCTGACCATACGTTGCCGTTACCGTGGCGGTGCCAGTCGTCGTTGAAGCCTCAAGGTTTACCGACGCGACGCCGCTCGCATCCGTTTCAGCCGATTGCGGTATCGTACCGGGATTTGTCCCGAAATAGACCGTCGCTTCAGGAATCGCGATCTGCGAAACGGTCTCGTAAACATGCACGCGAATCTCTGAGGTCGAGTTGCCGTCCGCAATGACCATGTCCGGAATCGCCGTCGTCGTCACTGTGACGCCGCGCAGCGTAATCGCGGTTGTGCCTTGCGCCGTACCGGCAGCCGCAGTCAAGGTAGTACTCAGATTGGTCGAACGGCCCGCCGGAGCGAAATTCAGCATCGCCACGCCGTCGGGTCCGGTCACGGTCGTCACCGGCGTGAAAGTGATTCCACTTGCCGTCCAGGTGATGGTCGCATCGGCCAATGGTACACCCATGGCGTCGCTGACCGTGGCCGTAACCGGTACACTGCTTAATCCGTCGGCACGCACCGTATTGGTCTGCGGGACAACCGCCACGTTCTGCGCCGTTGGCGCATACATGTTGACCATCACCGAATCACCAAGTTGCGGACCCATCGTGCACACGACCAGCGCATTGCCGCTCGTGCTTCCGGCTACAAGATTCACGGTGGCCATACCCGACGAGTTCGTAACAGCCGTGTTCGGTATGGAACCGAGGCTCGTGCCAAACGTCACGTCTCGTCCCGACACCGCAACGAGACTGGTTGTCTCACGAACTTGAGCCGTAATCGTGTTGCTTGAAATGCCGTTTGCCGGCATCGCATTGAATTGTGCAGATGAGACGACCGTCACGCCACGCAACGCAAGCGACACGGAATCAGACGCGGACTGCGAATGCGCCCGCACAATGGTCGTCGCATCCGTGGCGCGGCCTGCGCTGTTGTAAACATTCGTCGCATAGCCGTCGGAGTTCGTGTAGCTCATGCCATCCGTCAGGCTGCCCGGACCGCTCACGCTCCAGACAATCTGCGTGTTCGCAATCGGACTGCCCGATTGATCCAACAGTCGGCAGCTCAGATTCGCCGAGCTCTGACCGTCGGCCAACAACGACATCTGATCGGACTCAAGGTCCAATCCGGATGGCGAGGGCGAGAACATAGAGATCGTCACCGTATCACGCAACTGGTTGCCGTAGCGCACGATGATACTCGCGTCGCCCACTTCAACTCCCGAAGTATACGTGAAGGTTGCAACACCGGCTTCACTGGTGATGCCGCTCGCGGCAATCGAACCCATGTTCGCGCCGCACAGGATTGTTGCACCCGATATCGCGATCGTGCTGCTCGTCTCGCGGAGGTTGACCGTTATCGTCGCGGTCGCCGCGCCATTCGCGGGCAA
This sequence comes from bacterium, assembly GCA_016702305.1. Lineage (NCBI taxonomy): Bacteria > bacterium. The sequence continues at coordinate 547,784 of JADJEH010000001.1, read as the reverse complement.
CAGCGTCGCGTCACTGTACGCATGCAAAGTCACGCCGCGCAATGTCAAGGTATCCTGAATTGCGCTTCGTTCGATGGCGACGTCAATCGGAGCGACAAGATCGTTCTCCGACGCCACGGCGATGAATTCAGAGCGCGCAAAGCCAGCAGCGTCAGTAAAGGTCGTCACCGGTTCGAACGAACCGTTGGCAACGGACGTGAACACGACTTCGACATTTTCCACCGGATAGCCGCCCTCATCGGTCACGAATGCGCTGACCTCCGTGGACGATTCACCGTTGGCTAATAGTTCCGAATCGCCCATCGTCACGACAATCTGTTCGGCGTCGGTGTTCGTCAGCGTGATCATGGACTGTGCACGAAGCGTGTCGCCAAACGATGCGCTGATATGAACCTCACCTGCGTCATTGCCCGCCTGATAGACAGCCGTCGCCACGCCGCTTTCGTTCGTCTCCGCGAACTGCTCGATCGAGCCGTTCGTCGTCGCGAAGCGGACCGGTGCGCTCGGCACAGCCAAACCGCTCGATGTTTCACGTATCGTTGCATGAACGTCAGTAGTCGCCTGGCCGTTGGCGGGCAGATTGTCCGCTTCCACGTTGACGAGCACGGTAACGCCGCGCATCGTGATGGCGTAGGATCCTTCTTCGCCTTCCGCAGCGGCATCCACAACTTGGGACGCGTCAACGTTTGACGCACCGCTGAAGAACTCTGCGCTAACCGTGCCGTTCGCGTCGGTGACGCCGGTAATCACTTGCAGTGTGCCGATGCCATTGCCGGCGGACCAGGCCACAGTGCGTCCGCTGACGGGGAGACCGAGCTGGTCACGCACCGTCGCTACGACGACCGTTGACGAGTATCCATCCGCTAGAATGGACGATGATGTGCTGGTAAGCACCAGTCCGGCGACTTCCGGTGCCGTGAAATCTACTTCGGCATAGCCGCTCGCCGCGCCTGCATTGGCCACGATCGCGCAGTTACCCACCTGGCGCGCGCTCGTCAAATTCGTGGTGAACGTGCCGCTCGCATTGGTGAAGCCGGACGTCGGCAACAGCGTACCGATCGTGCTCGTCACGGCAATCGCGACACCGCCGCCCAGCGGATTACCAAAAGCGTCATAGACGCGACAGACAACCGGCGTGCTCGATGCACCGTCCGCGGGCAAATCTGCATCCGCAGGGGTCACTTCCACGCTCGCCGCCGTTCCTGCACTATATGTAACGGTCTCTTCGTCCGTCAGCCCGTTGACCACGGCCGAGATCAAGTCGTTGGCCGCCGTCGTAGAACTCGTCAGCGTCGCCACGGCATAGCCGTCTTGCGTCACAGCGTTGAAAACACTCATGGCCGGATCGCCGCGACGTTCCGGGCCACGCATGGCCTTGTTGTGGCCGTGCAGCCGCGCAGTTTGCGTGCGCGCCAAGGCGCTGTTACCGGAATTCTTCCAAGTCGGGCTCTGCTTTCCACCATCATGAATGGCGCCTGTGCCATCGAGCTGACCGAGCTCCGACGTAAAAGTAACAATCGTTCCGTTGGACACGGGGCGATTATCGCCGTCAAGGACTTGCGCACGCAGTATCGCAGTGCTTTGGCCGTCGGCCACAAGTTGGCGGGGTGTAACCGTCATATTCAGAGCTTCGGCCTCGGTCATCTGCAGGTAGATTGCTGCACTACCGCCGATACTGCCGTTAAGCGCCGTGACTGTGGCATTGCCTGAATTCAAGCCCGCGCGGAACGTCGCGTTGGCGTATCCGGAAGCGTCGGTGGATGCCGATTCGGTAATCGAACCATTGACGCTGCTGAACGCTACAATGGTTCCGGGCAGCGCGGGATTCCCGTAGGTGTCACGAGCGAGTGCACGGACCATGGTTTCGCTGGCATTGTCAGCGTCGAGGGTGTCGGCGCCCGTTGTCAGTGTCAACGACGCTAACGCACCGGGATTAACGGTAACGTCCGCTTCGCCCGTAACGGTACCGGTTGAAGCTACAATGGTCACCGGACCGGCCGTGACTGGAGCGCGATAGGTCGTCGTCGCCACACCATTCACCGTTGTCACAGCCTGTGCGGTGAACGATCCGGCGTTGGCGGCAAACGTCACCATGACATTTGTACGCAGTGTTTGGCCGTCTTCGCCAATGACCCGCGCGCTAATGACCGACGAATCCATGCCCGCCGTCAGCGATGACAGGGACGTGTTCACGTGAATCGCCGAAGCCTCGAAAGGTTCGAGGAATTCCACGTAGACCGTGTCTGAATTTCCATTGTACGTTGCAACCACCATGGCGCGCCCGATCGCTTCTGTTGACGTTAGCGTGGCGGTGGCCGCGCCGGTCTGCGCGTCGGTGACGCTCGGTGAAGTAATCACGCCGCGCGACGTCGAGAAGGTAACTTCCGCGCCGCCGATGGGGTTATTCAGCGCATTGCGCACTCGAGCCCGGACCTGCGTGGTGGAAGCACCGTTGTCCGCGAACAGCGTGTCTTCGTCAGCGCTTACGCTTAACAGGCCGTCTTGCGATCCCGCACCGACTTGAACTGGCAGCGAGCGCGATTGCGCCGTCTGCATGCTGACCAACTCGATGTGCAAGGACACGTTGCCCGTATCAGCGGGAGCCGTATATAATGTGCGGGCCACGCCGTAGTTGTCGGCGGGAATGGTCACGTCAGGTCCATCTTCGCCGAACGTTCCGCGCGTCGCCGTGAAGCGAACATCTTCACCGGCCGCGGGCTCCTGCTGTTCGTTAACGACACGCGCTTCGATCCACGCCGTGCCCAATGGGCTAATAACCGGCGGATCAATGATGATGGTGTCTATGAAAGCGAGATTGTCCCGTGCAGAGGACACCGGACTCAAATCTCCCTTCTGTTCGCAACCGTACCACAGGGCAACGCTGAGCAACGTGCCCATGGGCAACCAGAAACTGAATGGCAAACGGCGCTGCATCACATGCACTCCTTGCACTTTATCCACAATTGTAACTTTTGAGCTTGTAGAGTAGCGAGCGGTGAGAAATCTCCAGAATCTTCGCGGCCCGGGTTCGATTGTTTCCTGTCAGCTCGAGCGCGCGTTTAATGAGCGCACTCTCCACTTCCGGAATGACTCGTGCCAGCGCCTGTTTGATGCTCACCGTCTCCGACGGCAATGAGATCTGCATCTGGTCCTGCGGGTCGCTACCGCAAGCAGATGCACTCACATCATTCGACGTATCTCCGAGGGTTGCTAATGCGTTCAAAAGCGTCTACCCTATTCATTGACTGAACTGAAAATTTGCTCGGCTCGACGGTCGGGGAAAATCCGATTCGAGCCCAAGCTTACGAGTGCAATGCATGTGCCATGCAACTCTTGCCGGGTATAGCTCTATTTTTCAAATGCTTCGCGGCCGACCTTTCCGGCTTCGCCGTCGTTCTCGCAACGGCTTTCGTAGTTTTTGCCGAGTTTCGTGTCAATGCCGAGCAATTTCTTGCATGTTGCAAAAGAGAAACCCGCGGTCTCACGACCGCGGGTCTCTCTTCAAGGCTGTCAGGGATTACTGAATGCCTTCCGGTGTCGCCGTCAACACGGTCCCCTGGTTGTCGTTGCACTCAACGTCAATGCTGTACGACGTCGGGTTCGCGGCACCGTCATAGGTGTACGTGAAGGCCGCGAAGTTGTCGCCCGTCGGCAGTGACATATACGGGTTGCCTTGCGGGTCAACCAGCACGGTCGCGGCGGTGACCAACGTTAACGCGGCAGGATAGTCGGCATTGTCAATTTCGAACATACCGAGAGCCTGACGGAACAGGTCAAGGTCGGCACGCGCGGCGCCAATGCGAGCGCGATCCTGCGCGCCCATGAATCGCGGCACGGCCACGGCGGCCAGAATGCCGATGATCACGATCACGACCAACAATTCGATGAGCGTGAATCCCTTTTGGTTCTTCTTGTTACGGATGGCCTTAAGCATGGTGGTCTCCTAGCTTCTCTTGTGTATGGGCACTTGGTGATACTTCCACGTTCAGCTTACCATTGAGCAACACATGTGCCAGACTTGGCGCCGATACGCGGATCAGATTTATCATTTACTTACACTGATACGGACACATTGCACAATGCGAAGTGTTGATTTAAGCCAGCGATACGCGAATGGTCGCGTTCAAATGCCGCAACATCATACACCTGCCGGAGGCTTAATTCCGTAACGTTGCAATTTGCGGTAGATGGTTGATGGATCAATTCCCAAAATCTCCGAAGCACGTTTTTTCTGCCAACCGGACTCTTCGAGCACCTGCAGCAAGTAGGTCCGCTCCATATCATCAAGTGTACGACTTGCAGAGCTTGCATACGGCTGCGACGGTGCGGCAGCGACTCCGCCGCCCAAACGCTCCGGCAGGCTCGCTGGCTCAATGACTTCATGGTCACTCAAAATCACCAAGCGCTCAATCGTATTCTCCAGCTCACGCACGTTGCCGGGCCACTTATACTGCATCAGTCGCTGCATCGTCTCGGGAGCGAAGCGGCGCGTGCTCACACCCGCCTTCTTGCACGCACGTTCCAGGAAGAACGCTGCCAGCTCGTGAATGTCGCCCGTGCGCTCGCGCAGCGGCTTAATATGAATGGGAATCACCGACAACCTATAATATAGGTCCGGCCGAAACTCACCCGTTTGCTGTTTGCGCTCGAGATCGGCATTTGTAGCAGCAATGACCCGCACATCAATCTTCACCGGTTTCGTCGCGCCAATCGGCAGCACTTCACGCTCTTGCAAGGCTCGCAACAGCTTCACTTGCAGCGCGGCCGACATATCACCGATTTCATCCAGAAACAGCGTTCCGCCGCTCGCGACTTTAAAAAGGCCGTCCTTGTCGCGCACCGCTCCGGTGAAACTGCCGCGCCGATGGCCGAATAGCTCACTCTCCAGCAAGGTATCCGGCAGCGCCGCGCAGTTCACAGTCACGAATTCACCGCGTGCCCGTTCCGAAAAGAAATGCAGGACCTGTGCAATGAGTTCCTTGCCGGTTCCCGATTCTCCCGTAATGAGAATGGTCGAATCCGAAGGCGCCACTCGGCGCACAAGCTCAAGCATCGAACGCGTCTCCATGGAACTGCCCACGATGCGAGGCTCTCCGCTCTCCTCACTTAGCTTTGCCTTGAGCCGCCGATTCTCACGTTTGAGGTCAAGGCTCTCAACCGCCTTCCGCAGCACGACCTGAATCTCCTGAACGTGCAGCGGCTTTGTGATGTAGTCCATGGCGCCGAGCCGCAGGGCCTCCACCGCCGTCTCGAGTGAGGCGAAGGCCGTCATGACGATAACCCCGAGCTGCGGATCACGCTCCCGCACCCGGCGCAACAGCTCAAGCCCGTCAACTTCCGGCATGCGCAAGTCGGTGATCACGAGCTGGAAGGCCTCTTCCTCCAGCGCACTCAGAGCCTCGGCCGCCGATTGCGCTTTACGCACCCGAAATCCTTCCTCTCGCACGACCTCTTCAAGGAATGACGCCAGACCGGGCTCGTCATCCACCAGCAGGATTTTCTCTCGTAGCATGTATGTATTCTCCGCGTCCTGCAGTTCTGGGTTTACTTAATCGCGCCGATCATGTCAAACATCGGCAAGTACATGGACACAAGCATACCGCCGATGACCGCGCCCATCAGCACGATGACAACGGGTTCGATCAAGGACGTCATCGCGGCGACCGCGGCGTCAACTTCTTCGTCATAAAAATCCGCGATCTTCTCAAGCATTTCCGCGAGTCGTCCGGTCTGCTCACCAACAGCGATGAGCTGGCACACCATCGCCGGGAAGACAGCGGTCTCCATGAGCGGCTGTGTGATGTTGCGACCTTCGCTAACTTCCTTGCGCACTCGATCCACCGCCTTTTGAATCACCGTGTTACCCGCCGTCTTGGCCGTGATCTCAAGCCCATGTAGAATCGGAACGCCCGACGAGATCAGCACGCCGAGCGTGCGCGTGAATCGAGCGACGGCCGTTTTGCGGATCACACCGCCGATCACCGGCGTTTTCAATAGAAACTTATCTACCGTCGCTTTGCCGTTGGCAGTTTTGTGCCACTTGCGAAAGACAAAGAACGCGATAATCAAAACACCCATGCCGGGTAGAAATGTCTTCTGCACGAGGTCTGACAATGCCAGCACGAATTGAGTCGGCTTCGGCAATTCCGCGCCAAGATCTTTGAACATTCCTGCAAACACCGGGATGACCTTGATCAGCAGGAATATCGTCGCGCTTAGGGCAACGCATGCGATCACGGCAGGATAGATCATCGCGCCTTTGACTTTGCGTTTTAGCGCATCCGCCTTTTCGAGATAAATTGCCAGACGATTGAAAACCATGGCCAACGCGCCGCCCGTTTCACCTGCGGCAACCATGTGCACAAACAAGTTGTCGAACACCGCTTTGTGCTTGCTCATCGCCTCTGAGAGCGATTCGCCGCCTGCGACCTGATTATGCACTTCAGCGATTGTGCGTCTGAATCTCTTGTTTTGCATCTGGTCCACAAGGATTTGCAAGCACTGATCGATCGGCAAGCCGGCATTGATCATCGTGCCGAACAAACGTGCGAAGATCTTGAGGTCCTTCGTCCCGACGCCGCCGCCCATTCCACCGACTTTGAGATCTTTCGGCTTGCTGCGCAGGTCTTGAACGACGACGCGCCGCTGCCGCAGTTTCGACATAGCCTCCTGCTTGTCAGACGCCTCAATTTCACCCGACACGGGTCGGGCGCCTGCGCCACGGCCATTATATACAAAGACTGGCATGGTCTAAGTCTCCCTGTTTACTTCGGCTGAATGCGTGATCCGCCAGCTTGCACGGGCTGCGGAGTCAATCCCAGCATGCGCTGCAACTCTTCCGGCACATTCGCCACCATCAGTGCGCGCTCTGGGCTGATTTGCTTGGTCATAACCAGATCGAATAACGACATGTTCAGGGTTTGCATTCCGTATTTCTGCGACACTTGCAGCAAACCGTACATTTCGTGCACCTTATTCTCGCGAATCAACGCGCGAATTGCCGGTGTTAAGATCATCACCTCCGCAGCCAACACAACGCCAGGCCCGGATTTCTTGGGTATTAGTTTTTGCGTCATGACAGCCTCCAGTGACATGGAGAGCTGTGCGCGCACCTGCCCTTGCTGGTGTGGTGGAAACACGTCAATAATACGGTTGACGGATTCGGTCGCCGAATTGGTGTGCAATGTCGCAAACACCAAGTGCCCGGTCTCCGCTGCGGTAAGCGCCGCCTGAATCGTTTCCTGGTCGCGCATTTCACCGACGAGGATAACGTCCGGGTCTTGGCGCAGCACAAACTTCAATGCGGTTGCGAAGCTCTTCGTATCTGCGCCGACTTCGCGCTGATTGACCAACGCTCGCTTATGAGAATGCACATACTCAACTGGATCTTCAATAGTAATGATGTGCACGGGGCGTTCGGTGTTAATGCGGTCAATCACGGCGGCCAGGCTCGTGGACTTTCCCGATCCTGTCGGACCGGTGACAAGCACTAATCCCTTGGGTTTATTCGGAAACGCTTGGCAAATGCGCGGCAGTCTAAGCTGCTCCATTTGCGGAATCGTGAACGGAATCGCGCGGATTACCGTCGTCAACGAGCCGCGCTGGAAGAAGATGTTGCCGCGAAAACGAGACAACCCTTCAATTCCGAAAGCAAAGTCCACTTCGTAGTCCAACTCGAGCTTTTTCTGCTGCTTGTCGGTCAGTACGCTGTACGCCAATACGCGGCAGTCATCCGGTGAAAGTGCATCGTACTTCAGCGGTACGAGCTGCTGGTCAACTCGCACGCGCGGCGGACTATTCACGGCGATGTGCAAGTCGCTTCCCCGCGCCGCGATGAGCTCTTCCAGAAGTTTACGTATGTCAAGTTTAGCGGACATTCTATCTCCTCATTAGGCCGCGATAATCGGCATTGACTCTTCGTGTTTTACAAGCCCTAAGCCGCGGTCGCTGATTAGCCGGCGTATGGCGTCCACCTTGTTCGCGTAGTCATTCAACGGGCAGCGTGTCGTGAATGACAAGTTCTTCATGGTGCTTGGATCAAATCCTTCGAGCGTGATTACAGCACGCCCATTCGATTGCGTCCAGGCTTCGGCGTCATCGGCGGTGTCTTCACGCAGCAGGAAGTATTTCAACGTGGAAATGCCTTTACTGACCACAGCATCCAGGTAGGCGATTAGACGGTCGTCATCCGCGCCGGTCGTGGTATTGTTGGTCGCCGCCGGGTTTGCGCGATAGATTGTAATGCCGTCAACTTCCATGGGTAAGCGCAGCGCCTCGTTGCGCGGCTCCCATTGCTGCGCACAGTGTTCGTCCATCAGCATGCTTCCCGCCGGCGCCTTCCACGCGCAATGCCCGGCGCGCTTAACGAGCACTGACTGTCGCACCGAGCGCATCGAACCCGCAGCCAGTACATCACTTCCGGTCGCCATTCCCAACTTCAGAGCAATGCTGGATGTTTCTGCTTTGAGTCTGCCATTCAAATCGGCGAGCGTCGTGAGCAACCGCGCGGCGGTGGCAGCCGCGCTCTTTACGTCACGAAACAGCATGAGCGACGATTCCGGCGAGAACGCCAAGACTACGCCATTGCCGGCCACGGCGCATTCATGCACGTAGCGGCGCATCTCCTTTGCGATGATCGTCAGCTTATCACGCTTCAGTGTCGTCAGCAGTCGTTGTTCGCTCTGGACGGCCATCACGACATGCTGGCGCCGGTACTTTTCTTTGCGCCGCTCCAGCTCACTCTCAAGGAACAACAGATCATCCAGCGTAAGGCGCTCTAAGTAGAGGCCGATCCTTGTGCTCATGATTAGTGTCCTTCGCCCGTGATCCGCAGCACTTCCTGGATAGTCGTGATGCCGTTCTTGAATTTTTCGCAGGCATCCATGCGCAGCGTCAACATTCCTTCCTTCACGGCAAGCGCCTCTATTTCATACGTGTTTTTGCCATCAAGCACCATTTCGCGGATTTTAGAGGACATCGGCATCACCTCATATATACCCGTTCGTCCGCGGTACCCGCTGCCGTTGCATTCCGCGCAGCCCGCGCCATGGTAGAAGGTGTGGCCTTTGAGTTGCTCGGGATCAAGCCCGACTTCGCGCAACGCCTCCGGATGCACGTCAATCGGCACTTTGCACTTTTTGCAGATCTTACGAAGCAATCGCTGCGCAAGCACCAGATTCACGGACGACGACACGAGAAAACGCTCGATACCCATGTCAATCATACGCGTGATGGTCGCGGAAGCTGAATTTGTATGCAGCGTGGAGAGCACAAGGTGGCCCGTGAGTGCGGCGCGCACGGCAATCGAGCCGGTTTCAAGATCACGAATCTCGCCGATCATGATGATATCCGGGTCCTGCCGCAGGAACGATTTCAGCGCCGACGCGAATGTCAGACCGACGTCGTCCTTGACCTGTACCTGATTCAATCCGGCGAAGTTGTACTCAACGGGATCCTCGGCCGTCATCGTGTTGACGGTCGGCGTGTTTATCTTCGAAAGGACGCTGTACAATGTGGTGGTCTTGCCCGATCCCGTGGGTCCGGTAACAAGAATCAAGCCGTGCGGCAGGCGGATCGCTCGCTCGAAATCCGAGAGCGCCTTTTCGCTGAAGCCGAATCCGTTCAAGTCAAGGGTAAGATTCGTCTTGTCGAGAATACGCATCACGATCTTCTCGCCGAAGAGCGTCGGCAGCGACGACACGCGCAAGTCAATGCCGCGGTCGCCCAGTTTCATTTTGATGTGGCCGTCTTGCGGCACGCGGCGCTCGGCGATATTCAGCTTCGCCATGATCTTGATGCGCGACACAATCGCCGCTTTCAAGTGCGAAGGCGGCGACATGACCTCTATGAGAACACCGTCAATACGGAACCGGACTCGGAATTGATTTTCGTAGGGTTCGAGGTGGATGTCCGAGGCGCGCTTGTTGACGGCGTCGGTTAGTATGCCATCTACGAGCTTGACGACCGGCGCGGTCTCGCCTTCTTCCTTGAGCCGGTCAAGCTCGGCGTCGTTGCTTTGCGAGACGACTTCAACATTGCTGTCGTCGCCCATGTCCGCGAGGATCTTGTTGAGCGTTCCGCCCATCTGGTAGTAACGCTCAATCGCTCGCAGGAACTGGGTTTCAGTGCACACCGCGGGCTGCACGTTGAAGCCCGTGATGAATTTGATATCTTCGAGCACGAAGTCAATGCTGGGATCCACCAGCGCGACGCGCAGCGTCTTGCCCGAACGCGTCAGCGGCAGCACCTGGTACTTCTGGATGAAGTCCTTCGACAACAGTTTCAGCACGGCCTCGGGCACGGTGGTCTTTTCGAGATCCACGAGCTCGAGACTGTAGTAGCTGCTGATGAACTGCGCAATCTGTTCTTCGCTGATGACCCCGAGCTTCGTCAGTTCGGTCACAACAGAATTGCCGGAGTCCTTCTGGCGCGACTTGAAGATGAGATACTGCTCTTGCGTGATCAGTTCGTTACTGATCAGCAGATTCGGTAGCCGCGAACTCATGAATGCTTGTGCCTGCTGTTTACCGTTTCCAACGTTGCGGGAGATTGCCTTTGCATCACGCCAATTGTTCGCAAAGTGCATGCCACGGAAACATCGCATTCTGCTTCATCGTTTCGCGCGGAACTGCCGATTTTCCTGCCAAGCTCGTGCTTTTCGGACAGTTTGTCCGGCTAACGTTGAAGGCGCGCGACCGCCGCAAATAACCATTGCAAAAAAAGACCCGCTGACGAATCAGCGGGTCTTGCGAGTGTTGCTTGAAGTATCTTTCAACCACTGTGCCGGATGACGAGGATGTCGCCGTCCTTGACGACGTATTCTTTCCCCTCGAGGCGGACCAGTCCTTTCCCTTTACAGCCTGGATAGCCGCCTTCGCGGACGAAGTCGTCGTAGTGGACAACTTCGGCGCGGATGAAGCCTTTGGCCAGATCGCTGTGGATCACGCCGGCAGCGTCGAGGGCGGTTTCGCCGGCGCGGATGGTCCAGGCACGGGTCTCTTTGTCGCCGGTGGTCAGGAAGCTCTGCAGGCCGAGCAGCGCGTAGCTCGCCTGGAGGACGCGGTCGCGGGCGGAGGTTGTGATGCCCAGATCGCTCATGAACACGGCGCGCTCTTCGTCATCGAGCCGGGCGATTTCGCCTTCGATACCGGCGGACAGGCCGATGACGGCCATGGCGTCGGCGGCGAACTCTGCGGTCAGTTTGGCGGCGAGCGCTTCGGCCTGGTTCAGGTCCCCTTCGGCGAGGTTGAGTACGACGAGCATCGGCTTTTCGCTCAAGAGTTGGAAGCCGCGCAGAGCCTTTTTCTCGTGGAACTCGAGGGCGAGCGTGCGCAGCGGCTTCCCGGCCTCGAGCCGCTCTTTGGCGCGTTCGAGGACGGACAGCTCCATGGTCTCCTGCGCGGACGGCGATTTGACGCGCACCTGCTTTAGGAGTTTCTCATGGCGCTTGTCAATGACGACGAGGTCGCTGAAGATGAGTTCGTCCTGGATGCGGCGAATGTCGCGCGGCGCGTCAGGCGCATCGGCCCCATCCAACTCGAAACCACGCACGACCAGACCGAGGGCATCGGAATTCTTGAGTTCGCCCGAGAACACGCCTTCGAACCAGCTCTGTTTGGACGCGCCTTCTTCGAGACCGGGCGTGTCGAGGTATTCGACGGTGGTATAGACGATTTTACGCGACTCGCTCATTTCGGCGAGTTTGTCCACACGCGGGTCGGGGACATGCGTCATGGCGCGCAGCGTTTCGCGCTTGTGCGCGGCGGCGGCATCCGGCTCAGTGCCGGTCAGAAGGTGGAAGACGGTGGTTTTGCCCGACTGCGGGGCGCCGATTAGGCCGATATTCACGGGTGGGGTAAAGTATGAAGTCTGAAGTCAGAAGTGTGAAGCGGAAGCGGGACGAAGCTAAAATCTTGTTTTTGCGTTAAACGCTCACAATTGTCGGAACGGAAGGGACTGTTTTTAATGAGGCAGGCGTTCGGGGCACGCGCAGCGCACGCCGCCGCGAGTTGTTTGGGCAATCTTTAATATACGAAATTTGAACGGATGTGTCAAGGGGCGAGTCTGGGCAACGCCAGAGGATGTCATGTTCCGCATGATGATTTCCCTCATTTGATTAGGAGGATCTTCTGTATGTGCCGAGCGTTATGGGAATGTGCGGTGACGAAATAGAGTCCAGTGGCGGCGTCGCTGCCGTTCCAGCGCAGCGTGTGCAGGCCAGGAGTGAAATCCGTCTGCGAAAAACTGTAGGCGATCTGTACGAGGGTGTTGGCAATGGTCAGCGTGACGTGCTGCGACTCCGGCCCCGTAACCTCCAGCGGAATCGTCACACTGCTGTTGAACGGATTGGGATAACAGGCATGGAGCACAAATGCGGCGGGGATTGTCGCAGGATTGTCATCCGCCGCAACGCCGAAGTTGCGGTCTCCGGCAACCACGATGATGCGGCCACGCTCTTCGAGACCGTGATACGCCGAGAAGAACCAGTCATCTATCCCGTCTCCGTTAAAATCGCCCGCTTCACCGATGCGGTATGGGTAGTCATGCCGTGGGCCTCAAGAACCCATGCAGGTGCGGTGGGTAACGGATTACCGCCCAAGCCAGACCTCGATTTGGTATTCAAGCCTCATTATCGTAAAAGCATAGTCGTCAAAGGCATCGCTGACGTCGCCATGGCGTGACATACTCTGGGCCATCCATCGCCCCAGAGCCTTGGTCCGTCCATTTCATTCCCCGATACAAGGCCAGCGCTGGCCGACCAGGACAGTGTTAAACGTCGTCAACCCTCCCTTGACATCGCCAACATCCTGCCCTACCTCTCCTGGGCTGGATAACACCGGACAGAGTCTGCTTCGGACCGAAAGAGCCGCACCCAGGGCTCATTCCCTCCGAGAACCCGTCGCCGTTCACGTCGCCAACCCCATGTGATTCCGGTTGGGTGCCCCTCATCCCTGGACAGCCGGCCCGCCCCAAATACAACCCGAAATGTGCACTCACGGCGACTATCTCCGGCCTCACCGTTGTAGTCCCCTACGTTGGTGAATCGCATTGTGGTCAGGTCGCCACCCAATCTGCAAGCGTGTCAAACACGCCGGGACCGCCCAGAAATAGTAGGTATAGGCGCAAAACTGGGTGGCCGTCCCCCCGGCGCTCCGACCAGAAAACTCGTCCCCAACCTGAAAGTGGCGATACTTACGTCGTTCCTAATAGAGCGAAGCGCGATGTCATTCGATTTAGGATTGAAGTCAAAGTCACGAAGCCCCCCGTCTTGGTATCCTTGCAAATTTTGGAGCGCCGCTCCGCGGGGTCCCTCGAGCCGCAGGTTAGACCGTGAATTCCGTTTGCGAAAAACTGTGGCGATCGCCAAGCGTGTTGGCATGGTCAGCGTGACGTGTGCGTTCCCGTTCCCGTTACTTCCAGCGGAATCTCCAGGACGGAGGCGAGCTGCTGGGATTTCCGCCGGAGCCTCCGCCGCAACGCGTGCGCTCCGGCGCGCCACGCGCCGAGCCACCCACGCCCTTCACCGGCGGTCGCCTCGGTGGACTCAGATCCACGCCGGAGTTCAGAGGGTCCCGCAGCCAACCTCGGGCGTCATAGTGCATAGTCATCAAATCCGTCCGCGCGCCAGCGGTGTGACATAACCGGCGATTTCATTCCCGTTTCCCCAGTAAAAATCAAGCTCGGCTGTCCGTAATAGACATGCTTGCGCGCCATTTCAAATGGCAAAGTATGCGACAATGTCGTCGTATCCATCACCATTAATGTCACCCACAATCCGGCCTCTATTAGGCCTGGATCGTCTGGTCCATATTGGTAGAAACCAAAGGCATGGAGTCGCATCCGCCGAGCCCAAGAACATCTCTATCCGCGAGTCGTGAATGAAGTAGCTCATTCCAAAATCCAGAACCCGTCGCCGTTCACGTCGCCAAACCCCATGTGATTCCGGTTGGGAGTGTGCTCCCACTCATACTCCTGCGACAGCGGCGGTTCCTGCCCAAAATACAACCCGAAATACTGCGCACTCAACGGACGACTCGTATAATCATCACGGCCATCACCGTTGTAGTCGCCTACGTTGGTGATCCAGACTTGTGACAGGTCCATTCCAGTCCGGTATGGTGTCGAAACGCCCGGACCGCCCAATAGGGATAGAGGTCACAGTCCATCGTACCAAACGCACAACGTGCGCATGATGTCGGCATGCCCATCTCCATTGACATCTCCTGCCGGAACTGTAAATCCCGCATCAAAGGCCGCATCAAACCAGCCAAACCCGACAGCGAGTCAAATCTTCCAAACTCAAAAGTCCTTAACTCCTCGTGAGCCTTGCCAATAATCCCGACCTGCACTTCTTCGGAAGCTGCATAGACGAAAAAATCCTCAAAGCCATCTCCGTCTTGATCCCATGGATTGCAAATTGAATCCAAGTACCCTCCCGTAACATCCAACAAATAAGTCGGCTCGTAGGGCTGCGCAAAGGCGCAACGCGCATACAACAAAACCGCGAACCCCACCCGCTTCAAAAGATTGAATGCAGATAGAATTCGCGTTGACATTTTCGTGGCCTCCAGGCTTAGCAAATCAGCCCGCCCAAAAGGGCGGGCTGATCTTCCCAGTCTCGCTTGACCTTGTCGGGCCGGAGGCCCGACCTAAGTTTGCGAAATTATCGAAAGGACTTTCTTATTCACACAGGTTGGCCAGGCGCACGTAGGCTTCTTCGACTTTGTGCATCTCGGCATACAACGACGGCGACGGCGCACCGTAGCTCAGCACATGCAATTCCTTGCAGGCGCGCACGAGATCGGCGGCGGCTTCGTTGTAGAAATGCTTCTGATAGCGCGTGCCCTCGTCCAGCGAACCCTTAACATCACGGGCATAGGTGAGCAATTCCTTGGAATACTCGCGCAGATAGGCCGACTCGGCCGTGTGCCGGGCTTCCAGCATCGGAATCAGCTTGTGCCAGAAGGCTTCCAGTTCGGCCGGCGGATTGTCCGGCAGATAATGCGCGTTGCGGTAGCTGTAGCCCCAGTCCGGATTGGCATACGGATCTTCCGGGCAACACTTGCTGCTGGACTTGCAGCACGAGTCCCCCGCCAACGCCGCCGGTCCCAAAAGGCCCAGCCCCAACATCAAAATCAGCAGATATTTCATGGTCTTGCCTGCCTGCGGCAGTTCAGATGGATTGTCTAACTTTTGAAGATACAACTCTCTTCACACTTTGTCAAGCCCCCCCGGCGTGGACACCGGACCCGTTGTCGCTGGAGCGCGGAGCGTCACAGACAGGGATGTTGGTCACACGGAACGGCGCAATTCCCGCGCCACTGTTTAGAACATCGCGGCCAGAGGAGCCGCAGCCCGCGAATGGGGGCGCGTGCCGGGCGGAAAGACGGTCTCGACCTCAACATTGTCCTGCGGGTCGCGCAGAGCCTCTTCCAGGGCACAAATGGCCACCTCGCACATCGGAGCCTCGGGCTCCTTGGTCGTGATCCGCTGCAGCCACAGGCCGGGCTGGATCAGGGCGTTGATGAACGGGTTGCGGACGTGCTTGGCCGAAAACTTCAGGAATTCGAAGGACACCCCGGCCACCAGCGGAATCAGCGGCAGATGGGCCAACAAGCGCGTGGCGGCGTTGCGGTAGGGTCCCCACAGTGCCACTACAATCGAGTCTACGACCACGAAGAAGATAATCGCGAGAATGGCCACGATCAGCAGGAAACTCGTCCCACAGCGCGGGTGGAAGCGCGTCTGCTTCAAGACTTGGGCCGGTTCGAGCTTCTGGCCCTGTTCGTAGGCGAAGATCGTCTTGTGTTCGGAACCGTGATACTGGAAGACGCGAAAGATGTCTTTGAACTTCGAGATAATCCACATATAGCCGATCAGGGCAATCACCCGTCCGCCGCCGGCGATCAGGTGGAAGGGAATCTGGTTCTCTTCCCCGCCTACGACCACGCGAGCCAGGACGTACGGCAGGTATAGAAAGATACCGACGCCCAGGCTGATCGCGAGCACCGTAGAAAGCGCGCCGAGCAGCTTGTCCTTGAACGAGGCGGGCTTGGCATTTTCATCGGCGGGTGTGGATTTGTCGGCCGACCAGTTCAGGGCGTCCACCCCGACTTTCATGGCCTCGACCATGCCGATAGCCCCTCTGAGGATGGGCAGGCCGAGGAACTTATTGCGCCGGGTGATGGGCCGATAGGGGTAGGCCCGGAGGGCGATGCCGCCGTCCGGCGTGCGGGCGGCCATGGCGACGCGGTGCGGGCTGCGCATCATGACGCCCTCGATCAGGGCCTGACCGCCCATGGCCAGTTCGGTGGACATGTGCTGGCGGTTGACGGACGAATCTGTGGGATTATTGGTCATTGACGGGATTCCTTTACCCCCCAGAATGCAGAAAAGGCGATGCCTCGCACGAGACACCGCCTACTGGAAAGACTTAGCTGCGGACTACTTAGTCGCAAACTTCTGATATTTCTTGCGAAACTTATCAACACGGCCGGCCGTATCCAGCAATTTCTGCTGACCCGTAAAGAAGGGGTGGCAGGCGTTGCAGATTTCGACCTTCCAGGGGTTTTCGTTACGGGACGCACGTGTCTGGAACGAGTTTCCGCACGCACATTCAATGGTAACAAGGTGATAAGCGGGATGGATGTCAGGCTTCATATACAAAATCCTCGAAGTTGAACGCGGAATATAGCGAATTTGGGGGGGAAAGTCAAGGCGGGGGCTCTCCACCATGATACGCCATGTTTACTGGCCCAAGCTGCTGCCGCCGCCGCAGGATTGGTTGCAGGCGTGGACGACGACGTAGAATTTTTGTGCGGGGGACAGATCGAAGTCGGTCCAACTCATGACGGATGCGGCTGGCGGCGGGCCGGGTTCAGTGCAGCCGATTAGCGACCATGTGCCCGCTGGGTAAACGGCCAGCGGATCGGTCGTGCTGTAGATGAAGAATGCGCCGTTATCCGGGCCGACCCAGGTCAACGTGTTGGAGTTCGCACCTGCGTTGTGGAGAATCACGAGACTATCCGCCGCGACGCATGCGGGCGGAACATAGAATGTCTCGCTGCCGTACTTCACTGCCGTGCCTCGGTCATCGCCGAGTCCCGGCCCCGACGGGAAGAAGCGCGATCCGGCGGCAAGGTAGCCATCGTCATTGGTCACGGCAACATCCCAGAACGTCTCGCTGTTGGCACCGCCGTAGATTTGCTCCCACATGATTGCGCCGTCGCAATCGAACTTCACCAATACGAAATCGCTTGGTTGGGCCGTGAAATTTGTGGTGCCAACAGCAATGATTCCGCCGTCACCGTCTTCGGCGAGGCCGTGCAGCTCGACGTTATTGCGCTCGCTGTAAGTCCATGACCGCAACGAATCGCCGTTGGCATCCACTTCGAGGAAGAATGCCGTGTTGGAGCCGCCGATGAAGGGCGAGGTGTTCCCCATCACAACGTGATTTCCGCTTGAATGCCGGAGCACGCGCTCGGGCGTATCGTTCCCACCAAAATCGTATGTGCGCGTCCACACCGTGTCGTACGATTCGTTGACCAGGACAAGATGCACGTTTACGGCGGATGCAAAGGGATCACCTGAGTATGCCGCTAACAGAACGCCGCTGTCCGCGAGTGCAGCGCCCTGCGCAGAACAGAAGTACATATCCAGCAGCTGCGGCACGTTCGTGTCGGGATAGTGAATCACGGCAGGTAGAGGCCCAAAACCTCCACCGTCGGGATAGGTGTTGCCCAATAGCCAGAATCCTCCCGAAGCATCGGGGAGGATTTCCGTTGCCACTGCGGATCTTCCCATCGGCCTTCCTCCAACGTTTAGCGGAGAAACGCTGCCCGTTGAAGTCAGGCGCAACACGAACATAGACGATGGATCGGACGTGCCGGCGGAATCCATGGTTATCGCAGCTAACAAGTCGCCGTTGTTCATTTCGCCAATATCCGCTGCGCCGTAGTTATAGACATTCCCGGGATTAGGAAGCGCGTAGTCCCAGAGGAATCCGCCGATCGAGTCGCGTTTGGTGATGGATGCACCGAGCGGATAAGCGAATCCGGCGTCGCTCTCGACATACTCGATGTCGCGGATGATGGTTTGGAAGTAACTGCTGTCCCAGTCTACCTGCGGCGGAGTTAACGCTCCAGGTGGGACAACGGAGAACTCGTCGCTGATCCATTGACCGGAGACACCGCCGAGTTTCGTCAGCCGCAAGCGGCAGTGGTAGGATGCCGGCGATGTTGCCGCAAAGCTGAACGAGCCGCTGTTGACGAACGATGCGTTAAGCACTTCCCATGCGCCGTTCGGATAGTCACGGTTCAGTTCGAGAGAAACATCAGGGAATCCCTCCAGGCCGTCGTCATCCCATGTCGCATTGATCATATCTCCGAAGACAAAGCGGTCGCACGGTTGAGGCGCCGTAAACTCAAGACGCGGTTCGGCGGCAAGCCTGACGAGCCATGCGTCTTGCGGGCCGCTGGTGCCGTTGCGCGTGAGGCCTGTGGCATAGTAGCCCGGATGCTCGCCGGTCGTGCAGCCGGAGTGAATTGCGTACAACATGTCATCGAGCGTGCCGCCTAAGGTCATCGTCCATAGCGTGTCGCCATTTTGATCCAGCGTTAGGAAGTAGGCATCGCGACCTCCAGCTCCGTATGACGTTGTGTGGCCGGCGACCATGTAGCGGTCGCAGTCAACAACAATTCCGAGGGCATCGTCATCGCTTGATCCGCCATAGACGTTGCTCCACTCTTCGATGCCGTTGGAGTCAACCTTGACGACAAAGACATCCAGATCGCCAAATGGATCGTCTTGATATCCTGCTAAGAGGAAACCGCCATTACTTGTCGGTTCGATGTCATTGATGCGCTCATCAAGGGCCGCGGTGCCGTAGGTGCGTGTCCAAACGGTGTCACCGGTTGAATCATAGCGCACGAGCCATCCGTTCATGCGCGGCGGCGCACCAGCACCGAAGCTGGCGCTGCCGCCTGCTATCAAACAGCCGCCATCGGCTAACGGCTCAACATCGAAGGCCCAGTCAATGCCACTCCCGCCAAGCGTCTCCGACCATAGTAAATTACCGGTGGAGTCAATCTTCAACAACAAGAAGCTGGAGTTGCCGGATGCAATTGAGTAGCCGCCGATGTAGTAGTCACCTGAGACGGAGCGCTTCAGTGCGAATGCAACATCAGTTGCGCCGAAGTCGTAGTTGCGCGTCCAGAGGGAATCTCCGTTGTCATTCAGCGCAACGACAAATAAGTTGGAGGGATTTGCTCCGAACGAGGATGTGGTTCCGGCGATAAGAGTCTGGGACGGTGAGACGTGCACGTCGGTACCGTTGTCTGAGGAATTGCCGCCGAAGG
This sequence comes from bacterium, assembly GCA_016702305.1. Taxonomy (NCBI): domain Bacteria; species bacterium. The sequence continues at coordinate 528,429 of JADJEH010000001.1, read as the reverse complement.
TGCGCGCATAGATGGTGTCGCCGGATGAGTTCACGCGCACAACCAGCATGTCCTGTCCGCGCGGGCTCGGAGCAGGATGCTGATAGTATCCTGTCGTGATGTAGCCACCGCTTAGGTCTGCGCTGCCGCCTTGCGCCAAGTCGGTCAGTGTCGTGCCGAACTTGCGCGTCCAGACGGTGTCAATGGGCGCGGCGCACAACGACGAGGCAATTAGAAGAATGAGCAGAAAAGACATAGTGACCCCCAATTCCCAGAATTATTTATCCTATAATATAAGGCCGAACTGACCACTGGTCAAGAATTGCGAGCGCGAAAGATATGTTTTATAATATGTTGATTAATATTATCTTAAAATAGATTTCGTTGAATTGGCGCAATGAACCGTACGAGTATTATCTGGCTTCGGTCCAATGCGGGCAGATGGCCATCCGCTACATAAGCCCGTTGCACTGCGCCGAGTATGCCGTGTGCTTTCGAACAAAAAACTCCCGGTGCCGCACACCGGGAGTTTTGAATTTGGTCGCGGCCCGGGAGTACCTCCAAGCAATACACCCAGGCCGCATTTCATCCTGTTCTCGAACGAAAGCTTCTCCCCCGCTATCGGCCGTTCATGCCGGGATAGCGAAAGGAAATCGAACCAAACTCGCGGCCCCGCCGAGCCGAATGATAGCGATCCTTGGGTCCGGTCATGTGTCCCGCATAACCGATCAGGTTGGCGCCGAAGCGCTCCTTGATATCGTCACAGGCGTGCGTCAGCGCATCGCGGTCCTGCCGCGGCGCGAACAGCTCCTCCTGCAGCACCCGTCCCATCGGCACCAAATCCGAAATGTCCACACCAATTAACCGTACGGGCCGCGTTGGATCGTAGATCTGCTCGAAGATCAGCTTGGCCGCGACGAAAATATCCGTGTCCAGATGCACGAAGCGCGCGAGCTTTCGCTGCTGATGATGCGTCTCGAAGCCCTTGTAGCGCACCTTGACGGTCACTACGCGCCCGGTCAACCGCGCATTGCGCAGTCGGCGCGCTACCTTCTCGCACAACAGCATCATCCGCCCCAGAATGGCATCGCCGGACGTTTGGTCCTCGTGGAACGTCGTCTCGTGGCTCATGGATTTCTCGGGCGGCAGGTCCTCGGCCCGCAAGACGGTATTCTTGCCGCCGCCGCGCGCGAGCAATTGCAATTCAGGTCCGCGCACGCCGAGCTTGTTGCGCAAGATATCCGTCGGGTAAATTGCTAAGTCATTCAGCGTGCGAATGCCGAGCCCGTGCAAGACGTGACTCGTGGCCGGGCCGATGCCGTTCATTTCTTCTATGGGCAAGGGTCCCATGATCTCGGCGATTTTCGAGGGTGGAATGTGGGTAAAGCCGCGCGGCTTGTGCATGCCGCTGGCGAGCTTGGCGACGCAGCGCGAGGCGGCCGCACCAATGGAAGCGGTAATACCCACCTCATGCTCGATGCGCTCTTGAATTTCATCGGCCAGCGCTTTGACACTGGGCCATTGCCAGACCACATCACTCACGTCGAGCGCGGCCTCGTCAATCGAGATAAATTCCACGCGGTCCGTATAGTCCACCAGAATCTCGCGCACGCGGCGCGACGCATCCACGTAGCGCCCGGTATCTGAGCGCACGCAGACGGCCTGCGGACACTTCTGCAGCGCCTCGTGCATGGGCATCCCTGAGCGCACGCCGAATTTACGCGCCTCGTAGGACGCCGTCGTGACCACACCGCGCCCGCCGGGGGATCCGCCGACAAGCAGTGGCTTGCCGCGCAGATTCGGATTGTCGCGAATCTCAACGGCCGCAAAGAATTGGTCAAGGTCGAGGTGGAAGAGGGTTTTGCTCATACGAAATCAGAAGTCAAAAATCAGAAGTCAAAAGTCAGAATACGGAAATAGAAAAGTTCAAAATGGAAACGGCGGAAAGGCTACTGATTCATCCCCCATCCCCTCCGCCCTCACGCTCCGAGTCGCATTCGCTCCATGCGCCAGGCCTGGGATTCGTTGTTGAAGGAGAGTTCATAGACCTCCGGCCCGTCACAGTGGACGGAGAAAAAGTGGTACATTGCGGTACCGTCTTTTTGCTTCCACGTGCCATTGACCCGGAACACCCGGTACACCCGTTCGCGCCAGCGGAACTTGATCGGGGTCAACTTACCGTGCTGGAACAGCGCGATAACTTCTATGGGATCAAGTAGTTCGGTATCACTCATGATTATCTAAACATCTGTTCAAATGACCCGTCAAAGAAATCCGGCGCAAGGGAAGGCCGGAGATGAACGTCTGTTCAGGGGATAAGATACGACATCAGAGGGGAAAAGTCAAGGGGTAGCGGCTTGACAATTCGGTTGGCGGTCGCTACCTTCTCGCAAGCCGATCCACCCTGCCGCCCCGCCTGGAGTCCACGAACATGTCAACGCGAATTCTATCTGGATTCAGACTTCTGAAGCGGGTGGGGTTCGCGGTTTTGTTGTTGGGGAGATCCGGGTTCGTTTGGGACCCGACGTGGACGAACTTTGTGGGAAATGTTTCGTTTGAGTTCCCCACGGCGGCAACCGCTGCGGGTTCCCCTCAGATGTGAGATGATGGCATGGTTCTTTTGTAACACGTTTCCTCCTTCCTATTTCCATTTTCTATTTTCTATTTCTCCCATGCGTCTCCTTCTTCTTCTCCTCTTCCCTGCTCTGCTTTGGGCTGCTGATTGGAATGCGGGTACGGGCGGCAATCCGCAGCGTAACGGCATGACCAGCGAATTCGGGCCGGATGGCAGTCAGATTTTATGGAATGAAAGTCTGCCGTCGCAGTTCGCGCAGCCGGCGGTGATTGAAGGCAATATTGCGGTGATGTCGCGCACGTTCAATATCGTGGATCCGCTGCACGGGACGCTGATGGTCGCGCACGATTTGGAAACGGGCGACACGCTGTGGACGGCTGAACTGCCAGTGGATTTCCCGGCGACGGATTGGCGCAGCCGCGTGCTGGCGATTCGCGACGGGCGCGTCTATGCCAGCCGCTCGGGGAATACGAACTACTCTTACTACTATGCGCTCGACGCACAAACGGGCGAGTTTCTCTGGCAATCGGAAGATTCACTCGACGACAGCTCGACCGAAAGCCCGGCGTTTGCGGACAACGGTGATTTGATTGTCGGCGGCTTCAGCGCGATCCGCGGGTTGACGCGACGAACGGATCGCGCGTGTGGCGCAGCGCCCGCACCAGCCCCACCTCAGGGGGCAGCGAAGCGGCGGTGTTTGGCGAGCGGGCCTACCTATGGGAAGCCTCACCGCAGGGCCCGAAGGTGACGGCCTTTGATCTGACGAGCGGTGCAAGACTCTATTCCAGCCGCGGTATCGGCGGCGGTTTCATTCAACAGTTGAGCCTGCTAATTGGTCCTAACGGAACAATCTACGCGCCGCGCACACAGAACAACGTGGTTTCAGATTCGCTCGTCGCGCTGCAGGACAATGGCACGTCCTTTCAAGATCTTTGGCGCGTTCCACTTGGTTTTGTGCCGTTCGGGACACTGGGTATCGGTCCTGACGGCAGCGTCTACAGCTATTCGCGTGAGTTCCGTGTGCTCAGGCTCAATCCGCTCACGGGTGCAACGCTGGATTCATCACAAGTCATCGAATCCGACTTCTATCAGCCGCGCATGGCCATTGACACGGCGGGCGTCGTGTTTCTGACGAACGGCGGATTTTCGCAGGGAAAGCTCTTGTCGTTTGACGCTAATCTCCAGTTTCTCTGGGACGAAGAGATACCCAATGTAAATATCGGCAATCCGGCGATCGGTCAATTCGGGCATATGATCGTGTGCGGCACAGGCACCGACGTACGCTGCTTTCGCGGCCGGACGCCGAACACAGTGCGCCAGCGTCCAGCCGCAATGATAGAGGATAGGGCGCTCAGCCAGAATTTCCCGAATCCGTTTAACGCTACGACATTGATCACGTACGAACTGCCGTCCGCGGCGCACGTCACGCTATCCGTGTTTGACGCGTTAGGACGACAGGTTGCCACACTTCTCGACGGCGTTCAATCCGCAGGTGAGCATACGGTGCGATTCGACGGCGCAGGTCTTGCGAGCGGCGCCTACTATTGCCATCTCGTCACCGCAACACAGGCAGAGACGATTGGCATGATTATGTTGAAGTAAGCGCCACTCGATTCCCGTAACACAAAAGCCGCCCGATTGCTCGAGCGGCTTTTGTTCATTACAGCGATGAATGCGCTATTTCAGCAGCAGCATCTTTCTGGTTTCCGTGAAACTTCCGGCCTGAAGTCTGTAAAAATAGACTCCGGCGGACAGCACTGATCCGTTGAAGTTGACGGTGTGCGCACCGGTCTCGAGGGTTCCGTTGACGAGCTCCGTGACCGTCTGGCCGCTGGTGTTGAACACGGTCAGCGTGACGTGTTCGCTGGCAGCCAGATCAAACTCGATTTGTGTTTCGGGATTGAACGGATTGGGATAGTTCTGATGTAACGCGAACTGGCTGACGATATTGGCGCGCGGCGTCGCGTTGACTTCCACTCCCCACTCCTGCCGCGAGCCGTCGAGGTTGACGACCGAGAGCGTGTACGCATAGCTTACATCGTTGATGGCTTGCTCATCTAAGAACGAGTAGTGCGAACCCGCGGCATTGTTCTCCGCCGGAATTGATCCGATGACTTCATATTCGGAAGTCACAGTCTTGCGCAGCACTTCAAAGCGGTCCACGCCCGTTTCCGAAAGGGTGTTCCAGTTCAACGTAACGCGGCCGTCACCGGCCACGGCATCAATGCTGCCTTGCTCGACGGGCAGGAAGATATCCACGTACAAGCAGGCCCAGCCGGCTACGGGAGAATTCAATGTAAACGAAGTGCCTTGCCAGAATTCAGTAAAATCAACTGTCGTCTGGCCGTTTTCCCACAGCGGGCTGGCCGCCGGGGAAACGACATTGGAATTACAGGCGGTCTCGCCGCCGCATCCGGCAGCAATCGTCGCATAGGCATGGCGCACGCCCCACAAATCATCCAGCCCGGCGACATGCATGGTTACCGGCACACCAGCGCAAAGCCAAATGCAGTCCGTGTACACAATACGGCGATGGTCTTCGGGCAGGGACGGAATATCCCACAGATACAATTCAACCGCATGCAGGCAGGTGTCCACGATCGCCTCACAGGTCCATGCGTCGTCAAGCTGAACATCCATGATTGCACCATTGCCCGTGAAAGTACGGGAGGTCAAACGCACGCCCGCGCACTCAAAGACAACGTAGAAAACAGGGACTGGGAATGAACCATGGTAGATGAACATCGGATCGGTGAGAAAGGCGTGCGGTGGAAATCCGCCGGCTTCACCGTTCAACGGGAAAGTGTTAAAGTTGCACTGGCCGGGCAACGCACCGACCGGAGGTGGTGCGTCGGCGGCGTCCGGTCCATTTTCGTTCTGATCCCAGTAGATCATGCCCATGCAGTCAAGTGGCAAGGGCGCGCTCTCCGGAGGACAGGTTGTCATGCCCGTCGAATTATAGATCACGTACTGATAATCCGCGAACGCATTCCCAGCTACCAGCAGTAGCGAACAAATCAATAGACAACGCAGCATCGGTAGGCCCTCCGTATGGAATAGCACAGGCATTACTACCAATTTACCATAGCGTTTCCCATTTATCAAGGAATTTCCGCTGAATGGTCTCTCACGAATCAGCAATAAACTCGGGTTTGGCCGCCGGGTCAGTCTCGCATTGTGCGGGAAATGGGGAATTTACCAACGCAAAGAAGCCGCCTGATTGCTCAAGCGGCCTCTTGAATTCAGCGGAAGGAGAGGCTTAAGCGGCGGCCTTCTTGGTCTTCTTGGCCGCAGTCTTCTTGGCCGGGGTCTTCTTGGCGGCCTTCTTTTCATCGGCGGCCGGAGACGCCGAGGTCACGACGGCACCTTCATAGCCGACCAATTCGATAATCGCCATCGGAGCGGCATCGCCGCGGCGCAAGCCGAGTTTGATGATGCGCGTGTAACCACCGGGCCGCTCGGCCATCTTCTGAGCCACATCGTCAAACAGCATGGCAATGGCGGATTTGCGCGAGCAGAAACGGGCGACATCGCGCCGTGCTGCCAGCGAACCAGCCTTGGCCTTGGTAATCAGCTTTTCAGCGAAGGGGCGCAGTTCTTTGGCCTTGCCCAGCGTCGTCTGGATGCGCTTGTGCTCGAACAGCTCCTGCGAGAGGTTGCCAAGCAGCGCCTTCTTATGACTGGACGAGCGCGAAAGCTGCCGTCCCTTATTAAGGTGTCTCATTTCTTATCGAGTTCCGGGGAAAGATACTTGTCAACGTCCATACCGAAATGCAGTGCCTTAGCCTTCAAGATTTCATTCAGTTCGACCAGCGACTTGCGGCCGAAATTTTTGAACTTCAGCATTTCGTTTTCGTCGCGGCGCACAAGATCGGCAATCGTGCGAATCTTGGCTTCCTTCAAACAGTTCGCGCTGCGCACCGACAGTTCCAGGTCTTCGACCGGTTTGCGGAGCAGTTTGCGAATTTGCAGAGTTTCTTCGTCAATGTCCTCTTCATCTTCCTTTTCAGGCTTCATATCGAAGCTGATGAAGAGGGCGATGTGGTCGCGGAGGATGCGGCCGGCGTTGGACAGCGCGTCTTCCGGCGTGACCGATCCGTCGGTCCAGATTTCGAGAATCAGCTTTTCGTAGTCGGTACGCTGTCCGACGCGCGTGTTCTCGATGGTGTAGGTAACGTTGCGGATCGGCGAATAGATCGCGTCGAGCGGGATCGTGCCGATAGGCGCGTCTGCGGGACGATTTTCTTCGGCGGGCACGTAGCCGCGGCCCTTTTTGATCGCCAATTCCATCTTCAGTTCCGCGTCGCTGTTCAGCGTGGCAATCAGATGGTCGGGATTCAGAATCTCGAAATCATTGTTTCCGATCTGCAAGTCTCGGGCTGTGAATTCCTTCGGTCCTTTAAGCTGGACGTAGATTTTGTCCGGCTTTTTGTTGAGGAGCTTGAAGCGCACCCCCTTCAGATTCAGGATCATCTCAGTCACGTCTTCGGATACGCCGGACATGGTCGAGAATTCGTGCAGTACGCCATCCACTTTGATGGAGACGATCGCCGCACCCTGTAAGCTGGAGATCAGAACCCGACGAAGGCTGTTGCCAATGGTAACTCCATAGCCGCGTTCAAGGGGTTGGACGATGAATTTGCCATAGGTATCGGTATGGGTTGATTCATCAATTTCCACCGCTTCCGGCATTTGGAAGTTCAAACCGTTCATGGGTCTCCTCGAGGTGAAATTAACGCGAGTAGAGTTCGACAACCAACTGTTCGTTGGCCTCGAACGGAATGTCGTTGCGCGCGGGCGGTCCGAGGAACACGCCTTCCATTTTAGCGCGATCGACATCCAGATTCGGCATCGTTTTGCCGTGCGCGGCGAGCTGCATGGCCGCGTGAATCACCTCCATCTTGCGCGAGCGGTCCCGGACGCGAACGCGGTCGTTCGCCTTCAGGATGTAGGACGGAATATTGACCTTCTTGCCGTTGACCGTGAAGTGCGAGTGCACAACGAGCTGGCGTGCCTGGCGGCGCGTCGAAGCGAAGCCCAGTCTGTAGACGACGTTATCGAGACGGCTTTCGAGCATGCCCATCAGGTTTTCACCGGTGACGCCTTTTTGACGCTGCGCCACGGTGAAGAAGCGATGGAACTGCCGTTCGAGCAGGCCGTACGATTCGCGGATCTTCTGCTTTTCGAGCAGTTGGCGTCCGTATTCGGAGATTTTTGGGCGACGGTTACGACCATGCATACCGGGCGGGTAGCCCTTTTTGTCGAACGCCGACTTGCCATTGCGCACGCGTTGGCCCTTAAGATAGAGCTGCACGCCGACTCGGCGGCAAATCTTGTCTGTGGGACCGCGGTTTCTTGCCATAGATGTACGAAGCTATGTTGAGTGAATTATGAACGAAACAGACAGAGCTTAAACGCGGCGCGCTTTTTCGGGGCGGCAGCCGTTGTGCGGCAGCGGCGTCACGTCGCGGATGGTGCTGATCGAAAGACCGGACGCCGCAATGGCGCGGACGGCGCCGTCACGACCGCCACCGGGTCCCCGCACTTCAATGGACACTTTTTTCAAGCCGAGGGCCATGGCGGCCTTGGCGGCATTGTCGGCGGCCAACTGCGCGGCGAACGGTGTGTTCTTGCGTGAACCGCGCAAGCCCATTTTGCCGGCGGACGCCCACGAGATAGTGTTGCCGTAGTTGTCGGTGATGGTGATCAGGGTATTATTGAACGAAGACTTGACGTGCACAACGCCGGTGTCTTCGACGCGTTCTTTCTTGCGCTTGCCCTTTTTGCTCTTGGTATTAGTCGCCAAGGTATGACTCCGTGTAAGCTAACGCCGCACGATCGCGGTCGGGGAAACTCATTACTTGCCCTTCTTCTTGACCATCAAGTTTTTCTTGCGGCCCTTGCGCGTGCGGGCGTTGTTCTTGGTATTCTGACCGCGAACGGGCAGACCCTTACGATGGCGCATGCCGCGGTAGCAGCCGACGTCCATCAGGCGCTTGATGTTGAGCTGCACTTCGGAACGGAGCGGTCCCTCGAGCTTCATTTCGGCGATGACGGCGCGGATTGCGGCGAGTTCATCGTCGGTGAGCTGGTGTGTGCGCTTATTCCAGTCAATCTTGCACTCGGAGAGAATTTTCTGCGAGGTGGGACGACCGATTCCGAAAATGTAGGTGAGGGCGATTTCGATGCGCTTGTCGCGCGGAATATCTACGCCGGCTAAACGTGCCATGCTTCTGCTTGCCTGATGAGGTTACGGCGCGGGGGTTAGCCCTGGCGCTGCTTGTGTTTTTTGGTGCGAGCGCACACGACGAAGACTCTGCCGCGGCGGCGGACGATCTTGCAGTGTTCGCAGATCTTTTTGACGGACGTCCGGACTTTCATCGTCGTTGTTCCGAGATTGGTCGGTTTACTTGTAGCGGTAGGTAATACGGCCGCGGTTCAAATCGTAAGGCGACAGTTCCACGGTAACTTTGTCGCCGGGCAGGATTTTGATAAAATGCATGCGCATTTTCCCTGAAATGTGACAGAGGACTTTGTGTCCGTTTTCCAGCACGACTCGAAACGTCGCGTTGGGCAGGCACTCCTCGATCACCCCGTCAACTTTTATGGACTGTTCTTTTGAAATACGAGAACCTTGCGTTGCAATGGATTAGATCGTTAATATGTCGGCGGAACCGTCTGTGATGACCAGCGTATGTTCAAAGTGCGCGGCGGGTTTGCGGTCACGCGTAAGCACGTCCCAATCGCCGATCATGTCCACTTCCGGTCCGCCCAGCGCGATCATCGGTTCAATTGCGATGACCATGTTCTTCCGTAATACGGGGCCTTTGCCGGGCAGTCCGTAGTTCGGCACCTGCGGGTCTTCCCACAGATTGCGGCCGATGCCGTGACCAACCAATTCGCGGATGACGGAGAATCCATGTGCTTCGGCGTGCGTCTGCACAGCGTGTCCGATGTTGGACAGGCGGGCGCCAGCCGTGGCTTCAATAATCGCTTTCTCCAGGCATTCGCGCGTCACGCGGATCAATTCTGCTTCGCGTGTGCCGACCTGTCCAATAGCGAAGGTCTTGGCGCTGTCTGAATAGTAGCCTTCATAGATCACACCGATATCCAGTCCGATTATCTGACCGTTCTGGATGATGCGGCCGCGCGGCATGCCGTGTACGACTTCCGCGTCAATCGAAAAACAAACTGAGTAGGGGAACTTGACGCCGTCGCCGTTGGGATGGTTCTTGAAGGCGGGTATGGCATTCTGCGAACGAATCGTTTCTTCAACGACGCGGTCCACTTCATCGGCATTTGTGCCCGCGATCATCAGTGGTTCGGCGGCGCGGAAGGCGCTGGCGAGAATTCCGCCGGCCTTGCGCATCAGCCGGATTTCGGCGTCCGACTTAATATGAATCATTCGTTCGCGCTATCCAGCTCAATCAGCACACGGGCAAAGACTTCGTTGGCCGTTCCGGTGCCGGACACCACGCGCAGGGCGCGTTTACGGCGATAGTAGTCCAACAGCGGGGCGGTCTTGTCGCGGTAGACTTGGAGACGTTTCTGAACCGTCTCCGGCTTGTCGTCTTCGCGCTGCACGATATTCGGAAGTCCACCGCCCGGGCACTTGTGTGCGGCGATGGCTTTCTCGTCCAGGGTAAGATTGAACGTCGCGCCGCACGTCAGGCAGACTCGCCGCGAGGCCAATCGCTCGACGATTTCATTGTCAGGCACTTCAATAGAGACGACCACTGCCGTAGGCATGCCCTCGTCGGCCAGCAGCTTCTCCAGCGCATCTGCTTGGGGCACGGTTCGTGGGAATCCGTCGAAGATCGCGCCGCGGGCCGTATCAGGCTTGGTCAATCGCACGCGTACTAATTCAATGAGCAGATCGTCCGCGACCAAGTCGCCGCGATTCATCGTATCCTGTACCTGCTTGCCCAGCGGCGTCTGCGCCTGCACTTCAGCGCGCAAAATGTCGCCTGTGCTAATTTGCGGCACTTCGAGCGCTTCGACCAGTTTAATGGCCTGCGTGCCCTTTCCGACTCCGACGGCACCAAGCAAAATAATCGAATAGCGATTCACGGACAGCAGGCTGCGGGCGGCCATAGCTAAATTACATGCGGCGGCGGCCGCGGATTCGACCGGACTTCATCAGTCCGTCGTAGTGCCTCATCACGAGGTGTGATTCGATCTGTTGCAGCGTATCAAGCGCAACGCCGACGACAATCAGCAGGCCGGTGCCGCCAAAGAACTGGGCCACGTTATACGACACCCCGAACTGGCGGATGAAGATTGTGGGCAGCATGGCGATCACGCCAAGGAAAATCGCGCCGGGCAGGGTCACACGCGACAGAATGTTGTCAATGAAATCTGAGGTTTGCTTACCCGGACGGATACCGGGAATGAAGCCGCCGTTCTTCTTCATGTTATCCGCCAGGTCCACCGGGTTCAGAATGATGGCCGTGTAGAAGTACGTGAAGAAGACGATGAGCATGAAGGTCAACGTCGAATAGACGAAGCTCTGCACACCGAAAGCATTGGTCACCGCATCCCGTAAGCCGCCTTCCGGCAGGAAAGTCGCGATCGAGGACGGGATGAACATAATGGACTGGGCGAAGATGATCGGCATCACGCCGGCCGAGTTGACGCGCAGCGGAATGTGCGTCGAGACGCCGCCGTATTGCTTGCGGCCGACGTTGCGCTTCGCGTACTGGACCGGAATCTTACGCACGCCCTGCGTCAGCAGCACGACCATCGCGGTTACGGCGAACAGCAGGATCAGGAAGACGGCCTCCATGACGATATGCCGTTGGCCGGTCGCGACCATCTGGTACTCTTCAAGAATCGCCGAGGGCAGCGTATTGATAATCCCGACCATGATGATCAGCGAAATACCGTTTCCGATGCCGCGCTCTGTTATCTGTTCACCCAACCACATGATGAACGTGGTTCCGGCGGCGAGCGTGATCATGGTCAGCAAATTGAACCCGAGTCCCGGTTCCGGCACGACGGCCAATCCCGACGGCGAGACCAGGCGCGTGAGGAAGACCGACACACCACCGGCCTGCATTGCAGCCAGGATGACGGTGCCATAGCGGGTCAACTGCGTGATCTTTTTGCGGCCCTCTTCGCCTTCCTTTTGGAGCTTCTGGAAATACGGGATAACCGTTCCCATGAGCTGGAAGATAATCGAGGCCGAAATATAGGGCATGATACCCAGCGCAAACACCGTGGCGCGTTCAAATGCGCCACCGACGAACATGTCGTAGAGTCCGAAGAGCGTCGTGCGGTTCTGATCCATGAACTCGCCGAGCGCTTGCGCATTGATGCCGGCCAGCGGAACGTGGCCGCCGATCCGGTACACCAACAAGATGAGCAACGTGAACAGGATGCGGTCACGCAGCTCAGGGATCTTGAAAATATTTGCGAAACGGTCGAGCATCAGGCGGCAACCACTTTGCCGCCGGCGGCGGTGATCTTCTGCGCGGCCGCCTCGGAGACAGCGCACATGGAAATTTCGTAGGCGCGGTCACAGTCGCCGGTGGCAAGAATTTTGACCGCTGAATCCGCGTGGCGGATCAAGCCGGCCTGCTTCAGTGCATCGGGCGTAACCGTGGTATCGGGTAGCGCTTTGAGGTCCCGCAGATTGACCACTTCATTGTCGGTCGCCCAAACATTGGTGAAGCCGCGTTTGGGCAGACGACGATAGAGCGGCATCTGACCACCTTCAAAACCGCGTCTGACGACGGAACCCGAGCGCGAATAGTAGCCCTTTTCACCACGACCGGCTGTACCACCGGTACCCGAACCCGGGCCGCGGCCCAAGCGCTTCTTGGTGAACGTGGAGCCCGGCGCGGGCGTGAGTTTATGCATACCCATTAGCTGGAGGCTCCTTCCTGGACTTCCTTCCACTCGAGCATGTGCGGAATCTTGGCGATCATGCCGCGCATGGCCGCGTTATCCGGTATCAGGCGCGTGTGGTGCAAGCGACGCAAGCCCAGGGCCTCAACTATCTTGCGATGGAAGTGCGGCCGCGTGGCGGTGCTGCGAACTAAAGTAACTTGAAGCTGCTTTGCCATATTGCGAACGGTTGCGCGTGCGCGGCCGGTGCCGTGCCCGAGCGATTCGTTGTCGTTAGAGGGTGAATACTTCTTGAACGGTGATGCCGCGGCGAGCCGCCACCATGCGCGCATCGTTAAGATCTTCGAGAGCGCGGAACACGGCTTTCACAACGTTGTGCGGATTATTCGTGCCCATGACTTTGGTCAGCACGTCGCGCACACCGAGGCATTCCATAACCATGCGCACCGAGCCGCCGGCGATGACGCCGGTACCAGCCGAGGCAGGACGCAGGAAGACTTTGCCAGCGCCGAACTTGCCGTGCGAGGCATGTGGCAGGGTCTGTCCGAGCAGCGGGTAGCGTTTCATCGAACGCTTGGCCGCCTCGGTACCCTTGCGGATCGCATCGGCAACTTCGTTGGCCTTGCCGAGGCCGAAGCCGGCACGACCGTGTCCATCGCCAACGATGACGATGGCATTGAACGAGAAGTTGCGGCCGCCCTTGACGACCTTGGCGACGCGGTTGACCGCGACCAGTTTTTCGAGTAGTGTTTCGCCGCCGGAATATTCGGCGGGACGATCATCGCGGTCGCGACCGCGGCGTGGACTGCTGCCGTTCATCAATTCGCTTGGTTTAGAATTTCAATCCGCCTTTGCGAGCGCCTTCCGCGACGGCCTTCACGCGGCCGTGATAGGGGAAGCCGTTGCGGTCGAAGACGACCGCTTCAATAGACTTAGCACGAGCTTTCTGCGCACACAATTCGCCAACGAGCTCGGCGATTTGCGTCGGGTTCTTGCCGGTTATAGCCGACTTCAGGTCGGGCGACAGCGACGAGACTCCGAGCAGGGTCTGACCGGACTTGTCATCCACGAGCTGGGCATACATATGTCCCACGCTGCGATAGATGACCATACGCGGACGTTCCGCGGTTCCGTTGACGACCTTGCGAATGTGATACTTGCGGCGCTGGCGCGCGCGCTTACGAATGGCAATGATTCTGGACATGGCTTACTTACCCGTCTTGCCGGCTTTGCGGTGAATGCGCTCACCGGTGTACATGATGCCCTTGCCCTTGTACGGCTCGGGTTTGCGCACCGATCGTATCGTGGCGGCAACCTGCCCGACAGCTTCTTTGTCCGCGCCGGTAATGACGATCGTGGTAGGGCCGGTAACTTCGGCCTTCACATCGTCGGGCATGGACACGAACACCGGGTGGCTGTATCCCACGGAGAGCAGCACGCCGCGCTTCTTGGCTTCGACTTTGAAGCCGACGCCGACGATTTGCAGTTCTTTTTTGAAGCCGTCGGTGACACCGACGACCATGCTATTGAGCAGGGCGCGCGTAAGCCCGTGAAGTTCACGGTGCTCTTTGCGGTCGCTCGGGCGATGGCACGTCACCGTACCGTCTTCGAGCTTGATTTCGATATCGCGGTGGAACGTCCGCGAGAGTTGCCCTTTAGGTCCTTTGACGGACACATCGGGACCGTTGAGCTTCAGCTCAACGCCTTTAGGCAGCTTAATAGGTGCACGGCCAACGCGCGACACGTCAATTACTCCGTAAACTTAACTTACCAGATTTCGGCGAGGATTTCGCCGCCAACCCCAGCGCGTCGGGCCTGATTGCCGGTGAGCAATCCCTTCGGCGTTGTGAGAATGGCGGTACCCAGTCCGTTCCGCACGCGCGGGATATCGCGGCTGCCGACATATTGCCGCAGGCCGGGCGTGGACACACGGCGCAATCCCTGAATAGCGGGTCGGCCGTTGGTGTACTTCAAATAGACACGAATGAAGCCTTGCGGGCCTTCGTCCACCTGCACGAAGTCACGAATGTAATAGGCTTCGAGGAGCACGCGCGCCAGGTCGAGCTTGATGCGCGAGAAGGGGACGTCGCAGTACGTTTTACGCGCCATGAGGGCGTTGCGCACGCGAGTCAGGAAATCAGCAATCGGATCGGTCGTCGGCATGAGTGTACTTTGCTACCAGCTGGATTTGACAAGACCCGGAATATCTCCCGCGTGCGCCAGTTCGCGCAGGCAGAGGCGGCACACGCCGAATTTGCGATAGACCGAACGCGGGCGGCCGCAACGGCGGCAGCGCGTGTAGGCACGCACTTTGAATTTCGGGGTCTTTTTCGCTTTCGCGATTAAACAGGCTTTGGCCATGATGAATTGATCGTGGGATTACGCCGCGGCGGCGACTTTCTTATCTTCGCGCTTGCGGAACGGCAGACCGAGCAGTTTGAGCAGCTCGTAGGCTTCTTTATCCGACTTGGCGCTCGTGACGAACGTGATGTCCATGCCGCGAATTTTCTCGACCTTATCGAGGTCAATTTCCGGGAACAGAATCTGTTCGCGCAATCCGAGGGAGAAATTTCCGCGGCCGTCGAAACCGCGATCAGGCAGGCCACGGAAGTCGCGGATGCGCGGTGTGGCCAGTGCGATGAAGCGATCGAGGAATTCCCACATCGTGGTGCGGCGCAGCGTAACGAACACACCGACGGGCATGCCTTCACGCAGCTTGAAGTTCGAGATGGATTTACGCGCCTTGGCCACGGAGGGCTTCTGGCCGGTGATCATCGCGACTTCCTTGACGATGCTCTCCACGACACGCGGGTTTTGCGTGGCGTCGCCACAGCCCACGTTAATGGTGATTTTCTTCAGGCGCGGCAGCTCCATCGGGTTCTCGTACCCGAACGCCTTGGTCAGGCCGGGAACGACAACTTCTTTGTAGTGCTTGACCATGCGCGGCTCGTAGCCCTTCGGCAGTGCGGGACGTTCGCCCGCGACATTGAGTCCGCCGCCCTTTCCGGGCTTGGCCGTCTTGGTTTGCGGCGCGCCCGCTTTGGGTGCTCCGCCCTTCGGTTTAGCCTTATCTGCGCTCATTACTCGGCGATCATTTCGTTAGAGATTCTCGCGACGCGCACGCGCTTGTTGCCATCCGCGGTCTTAAGGACCGTATGACCGATGCGCGTCGGCTTGCCGCTCTTGGGATCAATCAGCATTACATTGGAAACGTGAATTGTGCCTTCGCGCTTCACGATACCGCCCTGCTGATTGCGCTGGTTGGGCTTGGTATGGCGCAGAATGAAGTTGACGCCTTCAACGATGACGCGCTGTTTGTCGGGAAAGACCTTGAGGACTTTTCCGCGCTTGCCGCGGTCATTGCCGGCGACGACCTGCACCAAATCATTCTTATGGATTTTCATGGCGTTTCCTTATATGACCTCGGGCGCCAGCGACACGATCTTCATGAACTGCTTTTCACGCAATTCACGGGCGACCGGTCCGAAGATGCGCGTTCCGATCGGCTCGTTGTCCTTATTGATCAGCACAGCCGCGTTCTCGTCGAAGCGGATGTACGATCCATCGGGGCGGCGCACTTCTTTAGTCGTGCGGACGATGACGGCGCGGGCCTTCGAGCCCTTCTTCATATTCGAATTGGGAATGGCGGTACGCACGGAAACCATGATGATATCGCCGAGGGAAGCCGAGCGGCGACCGGTTCCGCCGTAGATGCGGAAGCAGCGAACTTTCTTGGCGCCGGTATTATCGGCCACGTTAAGAACAGTATATTCCTGAATCATGGCTTACTTCTTTTTCTCGATGATTTCGAGCAGACGCCAGCGCTTCAGTTTGGAAATCGGGCGCGTCTCCATGATGCGCACCTTATCGCCGACGTTGCACTCGTTCTGGCTGTCTTCGGCCATGAACTTCTTGGAGAGCTTGATATACTTGCCGAACAGAGGATGCTTGACGCGGCGTTCGACTTTAACGACGATCGTCTTCTGCATCTTGTTGGACACCACCACGCCGACGCGCGTCTTACGCAGTCCGCGGGTTTCAGCGGCGGCGGCTGTCGCGATCTGGGTCATTATTGGCCGCCTTTCCGGGTGCGTAGACCGAGTTCAAATTCGCGCTGCATTGTGCGGATGCGAGCGATGTCGCGGCGCACAGTGCGCACGCGCGACGTGCTCGGCAGCTGTCCGGCATCGAGCTGGAAGCGCAGCGCTTCGAGATTATCCTCGGCTTCGATCAGCCGGTTTTTGAGTTCGAGCTCGGTTAATTCGCGCAGCTCGAGCATCTTAGTGGGTTTTGCGGATCCCTTGGCCATGTCTTTACTTTAGGCGTGAACGACGTCGCGTTCAACGAACTTGGTTTTGATGGGCAGCTTCTGCGCTGCAAGACGCATGGCTTCCTGGGCCAGCTCGCGGCTGACTCCTTCGACTTCAAACAGAATGCGGCCCGGACGAATCACCGCCGCGTAGAACTCCGTAGCGCCTTTGCCCTTGCCCTGACGGACTTCGAGCGGCTTCTTGGAGACGGGTTTATCGGGGAAGACGCGAATCCAGACTTTTCCACCGCGCTTGATATGGCGGGTGAGCGCGATACGCGCGGCTTCGATCTGGCGCGACGTCATCCAGCAATCATCCATCGCCTTCAGGCCGTATTCGCCGAAGGAGATGTCGCAACCGCAGTAGTCGTAGCCTTTACGGCGGCGGCGCTGCTGCTTGCGGAATTTGAGTCGTTTCGGGGTCAGCATGTTAAATCAGATCAATTTTTATGATGCGGGCGGCGGTCACCGCGGCCATGATCGCGGTCGCGATCGCCACGGCCGTGGCCGTGATCGCGGCGCTCGGGCGCATCGCCCAGCGTTTCGTGGCGCATTTCACCGCCGGGCATATTGACTTTACCCTTCCCGATGACTTCGCCGCGGCAAATCCAAACCTTGCAACCGATGGTGCCGTAGGTCGTGCGGGCGACCGAGCACGCATAATCAATATCCGCTCGCAGCGTGTGGAGCGGCGTACGACCTTCTTTGTAACCTTCCGTACGCGACATTTCCGCGCCGCCCAATCGTCCCGAGACCAGAACCTTGATGCCTTCGGCTCCCATGCGCATCGTGGTCTGGATCGCCTTCTTCATCGCGCGGCGGAAGGACACGCGGCCTTCGAGCTGCTGGGCGATCATATCAGCGACGAGCTTGGCTTCGAGTTCCGGCCGCTTAATTTCGTAGATATTGACCTGAACTTCGCGCTTGGTCAGCTTCTTCAGCTCGGCCTTCAGCTTGTCCACCTCCGCGCCTTTGCGGCCGATGACGATGCCCGGGCGTGCCGTGCGGATCGTCAGCGTGAGCATCTTAGGCGTACGTTCGAAGGTAATCCCTGCGACCGACGCGCCCTTGAGACGCTGCATGAGATACTTGCGCAGGTACAGATCTTCTTCAAGCTTGTCGGCGAAATTGCGTTCATCGAACCAGTGACTATTCCAGGTGCGAATGACGCCGACGCGAAAACCGATAGGATTAACTTTCTGGCCCACGGATTATTCCGGCTTCGTTTTTTTGGTGGACTTCTTCGCCGCGCTCTTCTTAGCCGCGGTCTTCTTATCAGCCTTGGGCGCTGCATCGGCGGTGGTCTCAGCGGCCGGTTCGCTGGTTGCGACGGCGGCCGGGGCGCTGACGATCACGGTGAGGTGCGTCATGCGCTTCTTGATCGGCGTGGCGCGGCCTTGAGCGCGGGGCATGAAGCGGTGCATCGTCGGACCTTCGTCGGCAAAGATCGTACGGACGTGCAGCGAGTCAATCTCCACCGACGTGGCGCTGTGCAATTGCGCGTAGTTGGCCACGGCGGATTGAATCGCCTTGAGCGTCGGCCCGGAGGCCGAGCGCGGAGTGAACTTGAGAATATTGATCGCATCGTTCACGTTCTTGCCGCGTACGAGATCGGCTACCAGCCGCATTTTGCGCGGAGTGACGCGAATATAACGAGCTACGCAACGAGCTTCCATCAGATGACCCTACTTCTTCTTGGCGGCTGATTCCGCCTTCTTTTCCGTGTGACCCTTGAAGGTGCGCGTCGGCGCAAACTCGCCGAGCTTGTGGCCCACCATGTTTTCGGTGATGTATACCGGCAGGAACTTGCGACCGTTATGCACGGCCAACGTATGTCCCACGAAATCCGGTGAAATCACGCTGCGGCGCGACCAGGTTTTGAGGACCTTCTTTTCATTGCGGTCGTTCATCGTCTGAATGCGCATTTCGAGACGCGCATCGATGAAGGGACCTTTTTTAAGCGAACGGGCCATTGGCGGAGGTTATGAAAGTTGCGTCTTATCGCGCTTGCGACGGACGATCAGTTTATTCGATTGCTTACGCGGGTTACGCGTCTTCAGACCCTTGGTAATCTTGCCCCATGGCGTGCACGGATGGCGTCCACCCGAGCTGCGGCCTTCACCACCACCCATCGGGTGGTCCACCGGATTCTTCACGACACCGCGGACGTGACCGCGGCGACCCAGCCAGCGCGTGCGACCGGCCTTACCCGACACGACGGTCTCGTGATCGAGATTTCCAACCTGGCCGATCGTGGCCAAACATCCTGCCGGGACGCGGCGGACTTCGCCGGACGGCATTTTGAGCAGCGCATACTTCTCGTCGAAGGCCATCAACTGGCAGGCGGCGCCGGCGCTGCGGCTGATTTGACCGCCTTTGCCGACTCGCATTTCCACATTGTGGACGAAGGTTGCCAGCGGAATCTTGTTAAGCGGCAGCGCGTTGCCCACGCGGATGTCCGCTTCTTTGCGTGACGAAGTGACCTTGTCACCAGCCTTCAGACCGTCGGGCGCGAGGATATAACGCTTCTCGCCGTCAGGGTAGAATACCAGCGCGATATTAGCCGAGCGGTTCGGATCATATTCGAGGCGCTCGACGCGGCCCGCGATGTCAAACTTGTCACGCTTGAAGTCAATCACGCGGTAACGGCGCTTATGTCCGCCGCCGGTGTTGATATTGGTGGCCCGTCCGAGGTTGTTGCGGCCGCCGGTTTTACTCAGCGGGGCAAGCAGGCTCTTCTCAGGCTCACCTTGCCACAGGCCTTCGCGCACGAGGACCGTGCGGTAGCGCAATGTGGGAGTTAGTGGGCGAAATTTCTTTACCGGCATTGTAGGGTAAATCGCTTAGACGTTTTGCGCCAGTTCGATGGATTGCCCCTTCTTCAGGGTCACAATCGCCTTTTTCCAATTGGGACGGCGGCCCGCAAAACGACCGAGTCGCTTCACCTTACCGCGCACGTTCATCGTCTGGACGCCGACGACGCTCACTTCATACTTCTTCTCAACGGCACGCTTGATCTCGACCTTGTTGGCGGCCGGATCCACGACGAATGCATACTGATTATGCGCATCCTGCGCCGCGGCGACCTTCTCGGTCAAGAGCGGCTTGCGCAACACACTCCGCTTATGCAGCATGAGTCAGTCCTTTCACGAAGCCCGCAACTGCACTCTTCTGAATCAGAATCGTCGAGCAGTTGAGCAGATCGCGCGTCGAAGCCGCTTCGGCCTTAGTCGCGCCCGCTCCGGGCAGATTGCGCACGCTGCGCGAAATCGAGTCGTTGAAGTCCGGCGTCAGGAACAGAATTTTCTGATCACCCAGCGCCATATTGGCGACCATCTTAGCCATGTCGCGAGTCTTGGGTGTCTCGATATTGAAATCTTCGACGACGCGCAAACGGTCTTCGCGGACTTTGAGAATCACCGCGCTGCGACGGGCCAGCACTTTCACCTTCTGCGGCACGCCGACCGAATACTTGTGCGGCATCGGTCCGAAGATCGTACCACCGCCCGGATGCAACGGCGAACGGCTGGTACCCTGACGGGCGACACCGCGGCCTTTTTGCTTGAACGGCTTCTTACCGCCACCGCGCACGAACATGCGGTTCTTGGTCTTGTGGGTACCTTGACGAGCGGCGGCCTCTTCGGCGCGTACAGCCAGCCAAATGGCGTGCTCGTTCGGCTCCTGTGCCACCAGCGTATCCGGCAACTCGATCGTGTCCGTAGACAGCGATCCGTCGCGCTTATAAATTTTCAGATTCATCGCGCCTGCTTCCCCACGATCACGATACCATGGTTGGGTCCGGGAATCGCGCCGCAGACCATGATGAGGTTAGCGTCGGCATCCACGCGGATCACTTTCAGATTTTTGACGGTCACGCGATCCGCGCCCATACGGCCCGGCATACGCAGACCCGGCAGGGTGCGGCCCGGGAAGGTGTTCGAACCGATCGAACCGCCATGGCGGAAGAACTCGTGGGTACCGTGGGTCATGGTCTGGCGGTTGAAGTTGTGACGCTTGATCACGCCGGCGAAGCCTTGTCCTTTGGACGTAGCAGTCACCTGCACCTTTTCGCCAGTGACGAACAGATCGCACAAGAGCGAATCGCCAACCTTCTTGCCTTCGACGACCATGTCGCGGAATTCGCGTTCCACGCGCGGCGCCGTAATGCCGAGACTCTTGTAGTGTCCCTTTTGCGGTTTGGTCACGAGCTTATCGCGCTTTTGACCAAATCCGAGGCACATGGCCGCGTAGCCGTTCTTATCAACGGTGCGGATATTCGTAATTTGATTGGGGCCGAGTTCGATTACGGTCACCGGAATTACGGCGCCCTTCTCATCGAAGACTCTCGTCATGCCCACTTTTTTGCCTATCAGCCCGGTCATGTCTTGATCTCAATGTCCACACCCGCCGGCAACTCGATGCGAATGAGCGCATCAATGGTACGCGGCGAGGAATTATGAATGTCAATCAGACGCTTATGAATACGCGTCTCGAACTGTTCACGTGATTTTTTGTCCGAATGCGGTGAGCGGTTCACCGTATAGACACTGCGGCGCGTCGGCAACGGGATCGGACCGGAAATGACCGCGCCCGTCTGCTTAGCCGTCTGGATGATCTTCTCCGTTGACTTATCGATCAGATTATGATCGTAGCTTTTCAAACGGATCCGAATGGAGGATTGTTGTGCCATACCTGAGGTGGGAATTGGGTGCGGATCGGCGGGGGACTACTTCTTTTCGAGGATCTTCTCAGAGATGGACTTCGGCACTTCCTGGAAGTGGTCGAATTGCATCGAGAAGATGGCTCGACCCTGCGTCAACGAACGCAGGCTCGTCGCATAGCCGAACATCTCAGACAGCGGAACCATTGCATTAACCACCTGCCCGTCCGCTCGGGGGTGCATATCCTGAATACGGCCGCGGCGCGAATTAATATCGCCTACCACGCCGCCGAGATACGAATCCGGGGTGACGGCTTCGACCTTCATGATGGGTTCCATCAGCGCGGGATTGGCCTTCTGCACGGCCTCTTTCAGCGCCATTGAACCGCAAATCTTGAACGCCATTTCGTTCGAGTCCACTTCGTGGTACGAACCGTCAACCAACTCAACTTTCACGTCCATGATCGGGAATCCGGCGAGCGGTCCGTTGTTCATGGCCTCTTCCATACCTTTGTGCACCGCCGGGACATATTCCTTGGGAATCGTGCCACCGACGATCTTATTCTCAAAAGTCAAACCAGTTCCGGGCTGGGCAGGCTCGATGTTAATGACAACATGCGCGTACTGGCCGCGGCCACCCGACTGCTTGACAAACTTGTGATTGACCGTGGCCGCCTTGCGGATGCACTCTTTATAGGACACCTGCGGCGCGCCGACGACAGCTTCGACCTTGAACTCGCGCATCAGCCGATCCACGATGATTTCAAGATGCAGCTCGCCCATACCGGCGATGACCGTTTGGCCCGTCTCTTCATTGAACTTCACATGGAAGGTCGGATCTTCCTCAGCCAGGCGGCCCAGCGATTCCGAAATGCGGTCCTGATCGGCGCGAGTCTTGGGCTCGATGGCGATCTCGATCACAGGCGTCGGGAACTCCATCTTCTCAAGCAGAATCGGCGACTTCGGGTCGCACAGCGTATCACCGGTGCGAACATCCTTAAGGCCGACGACGGCGCAGATGTCACCGGCTTCCACCGCGGACATTTCTTCGCGCTTATCAGCGAACATCCGCACGATACGCGAAATGCGGTCGCGTTTATCGCGCGACGAGTTGTAGACAGCGGAACCAGCATCGAGCTTGCCCGAATAGACGCGGCAGAAAGTCAGACGGCCCACATAGGGGTCGGTCATGATCTTGAACGCCAGCGCGGCGAACGGCTCGGTTGAGTTCGGTTCGCGCGTGATTTCTTCTTCGGTGGTCGGGTTGATACCGACGGTTACGTCTTTGTCCAGCGGCGACGGCAGCAGTTCGACGATTGCGTCGAGCAGGCGCTGCACGCCCTTATTCTTGAACGACGCGCCGCAGAGGACGGGGAAGCACTTCAGGGCGATGGTTGCCTTGCGCAGCGCGGCCATGATCTCTTCGGGCAGCAACGGCTCGCCGGCGAGGAACTTCTCAAGCAGATGGTCGTCAAATTCGGCCACCGACTCGAGCAGTTTTTCGCGCCAGTGGTTAGCCACGTCGAACATGTCCTTGGGCACGTCATATTCTTCAAAGTGCATGCCGTGCGAATCTTCGACCCACACGATGGACTTGAAGGAAATCAAGTCAATAATGCCTTGGAACATATCCGATGCGCCCATCGGAATCGTAATCGGGACGGGGTTGGCGTGAAGCTGGGTGCGAATCATCTCAACGGCGCGGAAGAAATCGGCGCCCGAGCGATCCATCTTGTTCACGAAGCAGATGCGCGGAACTTTATAGCGGTTGGCTTGGCGCCAAACCGTTTCGGACTGCGGTTCGACGCCGCCGACGGCGCAGAACAGCGCGACGGCTCCGTCGAGGACGCGCAGGCTGCGTTCGACTTCAACGGTGAAGTCCACGTGTCCCGGCGTATCAATGATATTGATCCGGTGTTCGCGCCAGTCACAGGTAGTGGCGGCGGAAGTAATCGTGATGCCGCGCTCTTTTTCCTGCTCCATCCAGTCCATCGTGGCGCCGCCTTCATGGACTTCGCCCATGCGGTGCAGTCGGCCCGTATAGAATAGAATGCGCTCCGTCGTCGTGGTCTTGCCCGCGTCAATATGGGCCATAATGCCGATATTGCGCGTCCGGGCGAGAAACTCGGCGGCGGGATTCGCTTTAGACGTGGTGGAGGGTGTGGAAGCGTTCGTGCTCAAAATTGGTTCACCGGGTACAGTTCAAATTCATAGAGTGCTGCGTCTACCATCTAAAATGGGCGAAGGCCTTGTTGGCTTCGGCCATTTTGTGCGTATCGTCACGTTTCTTAACCGAGTTGCCTTCGCCTTTAGCGGCGGCGATCATTTCGCCGGCCAGCTTTTCGGCCATCGTCTTTTCGCCGCGTGAGGTGGCGTAGCCGATAATCCAGCGGATCGCCAGTGCTTGGCGGCGCGAGGGATTGACTTCGACGGGCACCTGGTAGGTGGCACCGCCGACGCGGCGGCTCTTGACTTCAACGACCGGCGCCACGTTTTTCATCGCTTTGTTAAAGACGTCCAGGGGATCGGACTTGGCTTTAGCTTCGATGATATCGAACGCGCCATAGAACATGCGTTCGGCGGTCGAGCGCTTGCCGCGCTTGAGCAGGCCGTTGATGAATTGCGCTACCTGCAACGAACCGAATTTCGGGTCGGCGGGGATTTCGCGTTTGAATATGCGTTTACGACGAGGCATGGGAACTCAGGTTGAGACTACTTCTTCTTGCCGCCCTTGGTCTGTACGGCCTGCTTCTTCTTGGTGCCGTATTTAGACCGTCCTTGCTTACGACCGTCAACACCGGCCGTATCCAGAATACCGCGGATGATGTGATAGCGAACGCCCGGCAGGTCTTTGACGCGGCCGCCGCGAATCATGACCAACGAGTGCTCTTGCAGATTGTGGCCTTCGCCCGGGATATAGGCCGTGACCACCACGCCGTTGGTCAGCTTGACGCGGGCCACCTTGCGGAGGGCCGAGTTGGGCTTTTTCGGGGTCGTGGTATAGACGCGCGTGCAGACGCCGCGGCGCTGCGGGCAGTTCATCAGGGCGGGAGCGGAGGACTTAAACTGGACCGCTTCCCGGCCGGACCGGATGAGTTGTTGTATCGTTGGCAAGGGAGTAAAAAAATTGGGGCGTAGATTAGCTAATCTAATCAACCGCCATTGTAATGTCAAGTACCGGGAAAACAGCCCCCGGGCGGCTTTTACACCGCCCGGGGTCTAATGTACGTCAAAAGACCAAGAAAAACAAACGGTTGGGATTATTCCTGCGGAACGACAGGGTTTGCGCCCTGCGGATCTTCAGCGCCCAAGTCCTCCTGTGCGCCTCCCGCCCGGCGTTCGAGGCTCTGCATAAGCTCCGACATTTCAATCCGGAAATCGCGGGCCAGCTCCTCATCCTCTTCCACCGGTCGGACGACCTCGAGCTTAGTATACTTGGTCAAACCCGTTCCCGCCGGAATCAGATGGCCGAGAATCACGTTCTCCTTCAGACCTGACAGCATGTCAGTCTTATTGGCAATAGCCGCATCGGTCAACACACTGGTCGTCTGCTGGAAGCTCGCTGCAGAAATGAAACTGTCCGTAGACAAGCTGGCCTGCGTGATGCCCAAGAGAACCGGAGAATATGTCGCCGGACGCGCACCGCGCGACTTGGCCGGCGTCCCGCTGTCCGCCTTGATCTGGCGGTTCGTGCGGTTGAATTCGTTCTTCTCGAGAATCTGACCCACTCGCAGAGCAGAATCACCAATCTCTTCCACAACGATCTTCGTGACAAGCTGCTCGTTTTCACGCGTGAACTTGATTCGGTCCACGTGATCGCCTTCGAGATAGCGCGTATCACCCGGATCGTCAATGCGCACTTTCTGCAGCATCTGCCGCACGATCACTTCAATGTGCTTGTCGTTGATCGAAACGCCCTGCGAACGATAGACCTCCTGAATTTCCTTGGCCAGATATTCCTGCACGCGGTTCGGGCCTTGGATTGCCAGAATGTCCTGCGGCGCGACGGACCCTTCCGTGATCTTTTCACCCGCCGACACGCGGTCGTGGTCGTGGACGAGAATGTGCTTACCGTAGGGGATCGCATAGTTCTTGACCATGGAACCGTCTTCCGACGTCACAGTCACAATACGCACGCCGCGCTTCATACCGCCGAAGCGGACAACGCCGTCAATCTCGGTCACAATCGCCGGATCCTTCGGGCGCCGGGCTTCAAACAGCTCGGTCACACGCGGCAGACCACCGGTAATGTCGCGGATCGCCTGGGATTTACGCGGCATCTTAGCGAGCGGGTCGCCGACCTTCACGCTCTGGCCGTCTTCCACGAGCAAGTGCGCGCCGATGGGGAGCACATGGTTGGCCAGACGATTGCCGTCCGGATCCACGATGAGAATATGCGGATTCATCTTGCGATCACGGGCTTCCGTGATCACCTTGTGCTTCATGCCCGTCGCTTCGTCCACGTCTTCGTGGAACGTCTGGTCCTGCTTGATGTCAATGAAGTGAATCTTACCGGACTTGGACGCGAGGATCGAATCGGCATAGGGGTCCCACTCAAACAGGAGATGTCCCGACGCGACGATTTCACCTTCTTCGACATAGACGTAAGCACCATACGGCAGCTTGTAGCGAGCGACCTGACGGTTGTTCTCATCAAGCAGTTTAATGGTACCGGAACGACGAATCGAGATGCGCGTGCCGTCTTCGCGGACGATGAAGTCCACGTTTTCGAAGACAACTCGGCCTGACTTCTTAGCGATACGCTGCGATTCAGACACGTCGCGCGACGCTGCGCCGCCGATGTGGAACGTGCGGAGCGTCAACTGCGTGCCCGGCTCACCTACCGACTGGGCGGCCATGACGCCGACGGCTTCGCCCTGATCCACCATGCGGCCCGTGGCCAGGTTAATACCGTAACACCGTGCACAAACACCGCGCGGCGATTCGCAGGTCAACACCGATCGAATGCGCAGCTTGGTGACGCCGGCTTTGGCCAGATGATTCGCTTCGGCCTCACGCACGAGCGTGTTGGCGTCCAGAATTTTCTCGCCCGACACCGGATCGAACACATCGTCGGCCAGTACGCGGCCCATCACACGTTCATGGAGCTGCTCGGTGACCTCTTCACCCTCCTGCACCTCTTCAAGCGTGATCCCGCGCAGCGTGCCGCAGTCGAACTCACGGATGATCACGTCCTGCGCCACGTCCACCAGACGGCGGGTCAGGTAACCCGCGTCGGCGGTCTTGAGCGCCGTATCGGCCAGACCCTTGCGGGCACCGTGCGTGGAAATGAAGTACTCGAGCACGGTCAAACCTTCTTTGAAGTTTGCCGTGATCGGGCTTTCGATGATCTCACCCTTCTGTCCGGTCAGCGACTTCTGCGGCTTGGCCATCAGTCCGCGCATACCGGCGAGCTGGCGAATCTGCTCCTTCGAACCACGAGCTCCCGAATCCGCCATCATGAACACGGAATTGAATCCGTCTTTGGAATCGCGCAGCTTGGCAAACATCACTTCCGCGATGTCGGTCGAGGTGTGCGTCCAGATATCAATGATCTTGTTGTAGCGCTCACCGTCGGTGATGATACCGTCTTCGTACTGTGTCTGGACCTCATCCACCTTTTTGTAGGCGGCCTGAATCAGACGGTCCTTTTCGGGTGGAATCTCGATGTCATCGAGGCCGATAGAGATACCCGACGCGGTCGCGCTCTCGAAGCCGAGTTTCTTCAGGTTGTCAAGGAACACGGACGTATCGGCGATGCCGACCGTCTGCACACAATAGTGAATGATCTCTTCAATGCGCTTCTTCGAGAGCATTTCGTTGAAATAGCGCTTGGCGCGTACGCGCGGCGGCAGAATCTGATTGAAGATGACGCGTCCGATCGTCGTTTCAATCAGGCGGCCCTCCACACGGAGGAAGATCACGGTATGCGTTCCGATACGGCCGTCGTTGCGCGCCGAGACGACTTCGCCCGGGCTGACAAAGACTTTGCCTTGGAACGGCTCGCCGAGTCTGCGCTTGGTCAGGTAGTACAGTCCGAGCACCATGTCCTGATGGGGCACGGTAATCGGTCGTCCACTGGCCGGATGCAGAATGTTGTTGCTCGCGAGCATCAACAAGCGCGCTTCCACCTGAGCTTCGAACGAGAGCGGCACGTGCACGGCCATCTGGTCGCCGTCGAAGTCGGCGTTGAACGCCTGACAGACGAGCGGGTGCAGACGAATCGCCTTGCCTTCAATCAAGAGCGGCTGGAACGCCTGAATACCGAGTCGGTGCAGCGTCGGCGCGCGGTTCAAGAGCACCGGGTGATCCTGAATGATCTCTTCGAGAATCGCCCAGACTTCGTCCGTTTTGCGCTCGACCAACCGCTTGGCCGACTTCACCGTTTTTGCATATTCGTATTCAATCAGCTTGCGGATAATGAACGGTTTGAACAGCTCAACCGCCATTTCCTTGGGCAGACCGCACTCATGCAGTTTGAGTTCCGGACCGACGACGATGACGGAACGACCCGAATAGTCCACGCGCTTGCCGAGCAGATTCTGACGGAAGCGGCCCTGCTTGCCCTTGAGGTTGTCGGACAAGCTCTTGAGCGGACGGTTGCCGTCGGAGCGCACGGCGACGGACTTGCGGCCGTTGTCGAACAGCGAATCCACAGCTTCTTGCAGCATGCGCTTTTCATTGCGCAGAATCACCTCAGGTGCGCGAATTTCGATCAGGCGCTTGAGGCGGTTGTTGCGAATGATGACGCGGCGATACAGGTCATTCAAGTCAGACGTCGCGAAGCGGCCGCCTTCGAGCGGCACCAGCGGACGCAGATCGGGCGGCACGACCGGCACGACCGACATGACCATCCAATCGGGACGGTTCAATTTGCCATTCTCGGCGTGCTTGAACGACTCGATTACTCGCAGCTTCTTGATCGCGTCGGCCTTGCGCTGGGCGCTGGTTTCGACTTTGATCTGCGCGCGCAGTTCATCGGACAGGTTGTTAATTTCTTCAGTCGAAAGCAGATCCCGGATTGCGTCGCCGCCCATTTTGGCGATGAACCGTTCTTCCGGCGGCAGCGCTTCCTGCGGTCCGAGCTGCTGCATCACTTCGAGGTATTCGTTTTCGGACAGCAGGTCCTTGCGGCGCAAGTCCGCGCGGCCCGGCTGGATGACGCAATACGATTCGTAGTAGATAACCTGCTCGAGTTCGCGCGTGCTCATATTGAGCACGTAGCTGATCTTCGACGGCAGACTGCGGAAGTACCAGATGTGCACGACGGGCACCGCCAGCGCGATATGGCCCATGCGCTTGCGGCGGACGTCTTTCTTGGTGACCTCCACGCCGCAGCGGTCGCACACGATACCTTTGTAGCGGATGCCACGGTATTTACCGCAATGGCATTCCCAGTCCTTGACGGGACCGAAGATTTTCTCGCAGAACAGGCCGTCTTTTTCCGGCTTGTAGCTGCGATAGTTGATCGTTTCGGGCTTGGTGACTTCACCATGGGACCACGATAGAATCGTGTCGGGGGAAGCCAGACTTACGGAAATTTCGGAGTACCTGCGGGGTTCGTGCTCGGTTGCAGCAGCGAAATGCAGCATGCATGGCTCCTTATTTCGATGAAGGCCGCGTAACCGCGACCGGAAAACTACACACTAAAAGGGACGAACGACGAACGATCGAGGCGTAGCGCTGCGTTATTCGCGCAAGTCCACGTCAATACCCAGGCCACGCAACTCATTGACGAGCACGTGGAACGACTCGGGAATGCCGGGCGCGGGCAGGTTATCGCCCTTGACGATCGCTTCATAGGTCCGCGCGCGGCCGTTGACGTCGTCCGATTTGATGGTGAGGATCTCTTGCAGGATGTGCGACGCGCCGTAGGCTTCGAGCGCCCAGACTTCCATTTCACCGAAGCGCTGACCGCCGAATTGCGCCTTGCCGCCAAGCGGCTGCTGCGTAATTAAGCTGTACGGTCCAATCGAGCGCGCGTGAATCTTGTCATCCACCAAGTGCGAGAGTTTAAGTACATACATGAAGCCAACGGCGGTCTCTTCTTTGAAGCGGTCGCCGGTGCGTCCATCGAACAGATATGTCTTGCCGGTATTCGGCAGACCGGCGCGGTCGAGCCACTCCTCGACGTCGGCCGTTTTTGCGCCGTCAAACACCGGCGTCGCGAAATGCACACCCAAACGGTGCGCCGCCCAGCCGAGCGTCGTTTCGAACAGCTGGCCGATGTTCATACGGGACGGCACGGACAGCGGATTCAGAATGATGTCAACCGGCGTGCCGTCGGACAGGAACGGCATGTCTTCGACGGGCACGACCTTACCGACGACGCCCTTGTTACCGTGACGACCGGCCATCTTGTCACCGACCGACAGCTTGCGCTTTTGCGCGACATAAACGCGCACAAGCTGCACGATACCCGGGGGTAACTCATCGCCGACTTCAATGCGGTACTTTTCGTTCTTCAGTTCAGTCTCGTGCTCGAACAGGCGTTCGCGGTACTTATCGAACGACTGGGCGATCATCTCGTTGATGCCTTCGTTGTGCGTCCAATCGAAGCCCGACTCGATGCGTTCGATATTGACGTTCTGCAGAAGTGATTCGCTGAACGCTGCGCCTTCGGCAACGAGGATTTCGGTCTGATCGCGGTCGCGGATTTCGCGGGCCTTGTGGCCGCGCAGAACCGCGTAGAGCTCTTCAGCGAGCTGCTTGCGCAAACGCTGCCGTTCGCGGTCAAAACGCGCCTCGAGATCTTCGATCAGCTTTTTGTCTTCCTTGCGCGTCTTGGCGTCTTTTTTCTTGCGGCTGAACAGCTTCGTGTTGATGACGATGCCGTACATACCGGTGTGCGCCTTAAGGCTCGCGTCCTTGACGTCGCCGGCCTTGTCGCCGAAGATCGCCTTGAGCAGTTTGTCTTCCGGCGTCAGGTCGGTCTCGCCCTTCGGTGTTACCTTACCGACCAGAATGTCGCCCGGTCGCACGATTGCGCCGATGCGAATCACGCCGATCTCGTCGAGGTTCTTGACGGCCTCTTCGGACACGTTGGGAATTTCGCGGGTCAGCTCTTCCTCGCCGCGTTTCGTTTCGCGCACCTGCAGCTCGAGCTCTTCGATATTGATCGAGGTGTAGATGTCGTCGTAAACGATGCGTTCAGAGACGATGATCGAGTCTTCGAAGTTGTAACCGTGCCACGGCATGAAGGCCACCAGCGTATTGCGGCCGAGCGCCAATTCACCGCGGTCAGTCGCGCAGCCGTCAGCGAGCGTCGTGCCGGCTTTGACTTCTTCGCCTTCGTAAACCGATGGCTTCTGGTTGATGCAAGTGTCCTGGTTCGTGCGCACGAACTTCTTCAGCCGGTACGACACCGACTCGCCGTTCGCGACGATGTTTCCTTCTTCGTCGAGCGTCGGGTTCGGGCGGAAGATGATTCTGTCACTATCCACGTATTCGACGACGCCGTCACTCGGCGCGACGATCATGGTGCGCGAATCAATCGCCGCCTTGCGCTCCATGCCGGTACCCACGTACGGCGTTTCGGGACGCAGCAGCGGGACGGCCTGGCGCTGCATGTTCGAGCCCATCAACGCGCGGTTGGCGTCGTCGTGCTCGAGGAACGGAATCAAGGCCGCGGCGACTGAGACGATTTGCGACGGCGCCACGTCCATGTATTCGATGTTGTCCGGATGCGCGATCGGGAAGTCGGCTCGGTTACGGCACTTCACGCGTTCCGTCTGGAACTCACCCTTCGGGTTGATCGGCGTGTTGGCCTGCGCGATGGTCACGCGGTCTTCTTCGTCGGCGGACAGGAACTTGATGGACTTGGACACCTTGGCGTTTTTCACGACGCGGTACGGCGTTTCGACGAAGCCCATCTCGTTGATGCGCGCATAGGTGCACAGCGACGAGATCAAACCGATGTTCGGACCTTCCGGCGTTTCGATCGGGCACAGGCGGCCGTAGTGCGTGTAATGCACGTCGCGGACTTCGAAGCCGGCGCGTTCGCGGGTCAGACCGCCGGGGCCGAGCGCGGACAAGCGGCGCTTGTGCGTCAATTCGGTCAGCGGGTTCACCATGTCGAGGAACTGCGAAAGCTGATTGGTTCCGAAGAAGCTGTTGATCACGGACGTGATCGTACGCACGTTGATCAGGTCTTGCGGCGTCAGCGCGTTTGAGTCGCGCAGATTCATGCGTTCCTTGATCGTGCGCGCCATGCGGGAGAGCGCGACGCTGAACTGGTTGGCGAGCTGCTCACCTACCGTACGCACGCGGCGGTTGCCGAGGTGGTCAATGTCGTCCGGCGCGGCGCGGCCCACGCGCAGCTTGAGCACGTGCTTCATGATGGCGACAATGTCGTCCACGGTCAGTACGGCGCAATCCGGCGGCACGTTCAGTTCGAGTTTGTTGTTCAGGCGGTAGCGGCCCACGGCACCGAGGTCGTAACGCTTCTCATCGAACAGCAGTCGTTCGAGGAATTTGCGGGCGGTTTCGATGTCGGGAGCGTCACCACTGCGCAATTCGCGGTATATGACTTCCAGCGCGTGATCGCTCGATTGCGACTTGTCCTTATTGATCGTATTGATCAGGATGTCGTACGAGGTATCTTTCTTCTTGGGCTTAGCCAGGTCAACCATCTGCACGCCGGCTTCGATCAGCTTGGCGATCAATTCGTCGCTGAGTTCCGCGCCCGCGGTGGCGACGACTTCGCCCGTGGAAGCGTTCAGCGCGTCGCTCACGAGGCGGCGGCCAACTTCCTTGTTCAAATCTTTGCGGTTGGTCGGCAGCGTTTCCACGAATCCGAACAGATCGAGGATGTCGCGGTTATTCTGATAGCCCATGGCGCGCAGCAGCGTCGTCGCGGGGAACTTCTTGCGGCGGTCCACATAGACGTTCAGGACGTCATTGATGTCCGTGGAGATTTCGATCCAAGAACCGCGGAATGGAATGATGCGCGCCGAGTAGATCTTCTTGCCGTTGGGGTGCGTATCTTCGCCGAAGAACACACCCGGGCTGCGGTGCAGCTGCGACACGATGACGCGTTCAGCGCCGTTAATGATGAACGTGCCCGACGAGGTCATGAGCGGCAGGTTGCCGAGATAGACGTCGCTTTCGATGGTTGAATCGAAGGCGCCGGCTTCGCTGGTTTCGTCGCGTGATGACAGGCGCAGCTTGGCTTTCAGCGCCGCCTGATACGTGACGCCGCGCTCGCGGCACTCGTCTTCTTCGTACTTGGGCCGTTCGACCTGGTATTCGACGTATTCGAGAATGTGCGTTTCCCGATTGTCAATAATCGGGAAAATATTGCGGAACACCGCTTCGAGGCCGACGGCCCGTCTGCGATTGGGCGGCACATCGGCCTGCAAAAAGTCCCGGAAGCTCTTGAGCTGGACCTCGAGGAGGTCAGGCATCTCATGAACTTCGGGAATTTTCGAAAAGTTAATGCGCTGGATGGTTCGCTGCGTATCGCGCACGAAAGGCTCCCTTGGAATGACCGCGTGGATGCTCGTACCGGCCCGGGATGGTTACGCCGTTGCTCGCGTGCAACTGCGATGTTGCGCGGCGTTCGCGGGCGTCAAATACCGGGAAATTGGGGACAGATGGACGGGGCTTATTAAACGCAAATTGCCAAGTCTGACTTCCGGGTCACAAACGGACTCAGAAGGGACTCGGCAACCCGACTACTGTGTGTCGGGACAGCGCGGGGTTGCTAAAACCAGCAACCGCTTTACTTGATGTCGATTTTGGCGCCCTGCTCTTCGAGCTTGGCCTTGACCTTAGCCGCTTCGTCCTTCGAGACGGCTTCTTTCACGGTCTTGGGCGCGCCGTCCACGAGGTCTTTGGCTTCCTTCAGACCGAGGCCGGTCAATTCGCGCACGACCTTGATGACCTGAATCTTATTGGAGCCGGCTTCCAGGAGCACGACGTCAAACTCGGTCTTCTCTTCGACAGCGGCGGCCGGCGCGGCTCCACCCATCATGGGCATACCCATCATCATGGGGGCGGCGGCGGTTACGCCAAATTTTTCTTCGAGCGCCTTCTTGAGTTCCACCAACTCAAGCACGGTCATTTTTTCGATGGCTTCGATAATCTGCTGCACGGTTAGTCTCCGTTATGGTTTTGTTAAAATCTCAGAAAGGAAAAAGTGACTTGTTTCAACCCTGCTTCTTGGTGGCGATCTGGTCCACGACGGACACGAAATCGCGCAAGATGCCGTTGATAACATTGTAGAAGCCCTGCACCGGTCCGTAGATCGCGCCGACCAATCCCGACAGCGCCTGTTCGCGCGTCGGCAGGTCCTTGATGGCGGCCATTTCGGACGCAGGCAGCACCTTACCGTCAAAGATCAGACCCTTGATCTTGAGCTTGTCATGCGTGCTCATAAATTTATCAAGGATGCGGGCGGGCGTGGCTCCGTCTTCGTAGCCGATCGCGATGGCGGTCGGTCCGTTCAGGTGCGGCAGGATCTCAGCGAACCCCTTTTCTTCCAGCACACGGCGGGAGAAGGTGTTCTTGATGATCATGAAATCAACCTGATTTTTGAAGCACTCGCGGCGCAGCTCGGTCATGTGTTCGACCGACAACCCAAGGTTGTCAGTCAGGTAGATACCCGCAGCGCGACCGACGCGATCGCGGAAATCCGCGACCTTGGCGATCTTCTCGGGTCGTATCGTTCGGTTTTCGAGTTCAGCTAAAGACATCGTAATTCCTCAGGGCTTAGTGGAGCTTCGCGTTCTCGACTTCGGTACGCTGGACGCGGATACCCGGTCCCATCGTGGAAGTCAGGAACACCGACTTGACGTAAACCCCCTTGGCCGTGGCGGGCTTGGCGCGCATAATATTCTTGAAGAACTCTTCGATGTTGTCGAAGAGCTGCTGCGCGGTGAAATTGATGCGGCCGACGCCGAGATGCAGGATGCCGTACTTGTCCACACGGAACTCGACTTTACCGCTCTTGACTTCGCGCACGGCGTTGCCAAGGTTCGGGGTCACGGTTCCGGCTTTCGGGTTCGGCATCAATCCGCGCGGACCCAAAATCTTACCGAGCTTACCAAGGTCGGCCATGACCTCGGGCGACGCAACGAGTACGTCGAAGTCGGTCCAACCGCCTTTGATGCGTTCGAGGATATCCTCGAAGCCCGCATGGTCGGCGCCGGCTTCCTGCGCTTCAGCGATTTTGGTCTTGGACACGGCCACGACGCGCACGGTCTTACCCGTGCCGTGGGGCAGCGTCACCGTCCCGCGAACGATCTGATCGGCCTTTTTGGGATCCACTCCCAAGCGCACCGCAACTTCAACCGTTTCGTTGAACTTTGCCGGTGCGGATTTCTTGAGCGTGTCAATGGCGGCAGTTAGAGGCAACTCCGCCGTGCGGTTGACCAGCCCGCGATTTTTCTTGACGCGTTTTGAATAGGGCAAATGTGCTCCTTTGGTGGTTCGTTCGTGCGGCGTCCGCACTCCCACCCGTTATGAAAAAAGAATCAGTTGGAAACGTTGACGCCCATCGAGCGGCAGGTGCCTTCGACCATCCGCATGGCCATTTCGACAGTGTTGGCATTCAGGTCTTTCATCTTGATCTCGGCGATCTCGCGGATAGCGCCCTGCGTGATCGTGCCAACCTTGTTACGGTTGGGTTCGCCCGAGCCGCGTTCGACCTTGATCGCCTTCTTGATCAGAATGGCGGCGGGCGGAGTCTTCGTGATGAAACTGAAGCTCTTGTCCTTGTACACCGTGATGACGACGGGAATAATCATTCCCTTGTCCTTTTCGGTGCGGGCATTGAACTGCTTGCAGAATTCCATAATATTGACCTGCTTCTGACCAAGCGCAGGACCAATCGGCGGCGCGGGGGTCGCGGCGGCGGCGGGAATTTGCAAACGAATGAATCCGGTAATCTGCTTTGCCATGATGTATCTCTTCTGATTTCCCCCGCCGCCTGTGCCGGAAGTGGAGGATATACGCTAATTGCTATTTGAAGTGACGCAACCGGTGAGGCTTCCGGTCGCACAGGGGGACTTAACTGGTGCCGAGTTCCGTCGAGATCTGCAGGAAGTCGAGTTCGATCGGCGTGGAGCGTCCGAAGATGGACACCATGACCTTGGCCTTGCGCTTGGGCATATTGATTTCGCGCACGACGCCGGTGAAATCCTTAAACGGTCCGTCAATAACTTTGATCGTGTCGCCCACTTGGAACGGCAGTTCGATCAGCTCGGTATCGGCGGCCTTGTCTTGTTGGCCGAGAATCCGTTCGACTTCGTGACGGCGCAGCGGCACGGGACGATTCTTGGGGCCGACGAAATTGATGACCTGCGGTGTATTGAGGATCAAATGCTCGGTCGTCTTGTTGAGAATCATCTCGACCAGCATATAGCCGGGAAAGAACGTGCGCGTTTTGGCTTTTTTCTTGCCGTCGCGCATTTCGATCACGTCTTCCTTGGGGATGAGCACCTGCGTGATCTGGTCAGCAATGCCCAGCCGCTTGGACTCTTCTTCGAGGAAGCCCTTGATCTTTTCTTCCTGCCCGGTGAACACATGGATGACATACCATCCCAGTTCTCCTTCGCGGATCGGAGCGTCAGTTACTTGCGCCATGCCCTCTCGTAAGACCGTCAGGTCGGTCGTTTGATTCCCAAATACAGCTCGGACGAGCCTGGCCCGCCGAAGACTCCGCTCGCGTAGCTCAGCATGCCGCGTGTACCGCCGCGCAGAAGCCCGGCGACTCCGCGCGGTTCCGACAGAATACTATGATAGAACGCATCGAAGGCCACCGCCCCCAGACTGCGCGGGTCGAACCCGGCACGAATCAAGAGGTCTAACATCACGGGCGGATCGAAGTGATAAAGATGCCGCGGCGTGTCCCATCCCACCCAGCGGTCGCCGTAAGCCTTGGCGTCGAGCGATTGCGGATTAGGCACGGCGATGGCGATTTTCCCGCGCGGTGCGAGCAGTTGCCGCGCCGTCTCGAGCGTATCGCGAAGTTTGTGGACATGTTCGAGCACATGCCACATCGTAATCAATTTATACGGACCGGCGTGCGTCGGCACGCTTTCGATGCCGCCCGTCCACACTCGCAGACCGTAATGGTCACGCGCGTAATCGGCGGCTTTGGCGCTGGGCTCACAGCCATCGGCTTCGAGTCCGCGCCGTTTCAATTCAACAATGAACTCGCCGGTCGCGCAGCCCACGTCCAGGCAGCGGTCCGCGGGTTTTAGTCCGGCCACCACGCGCGCGGCTTTTTTGCGGATGGACAGGGGCCGCAGCTTTTTATAGAGCTTGGCGGACAGCGTCTGCGGCTCTTCGCCGGCGGATCCGAACGGATCATAACCGGGCACGTCGTAGAATGCGCCGATCGAACCGACGTCCGGACGGGGATTCAGAAAGACCAGTTTACACTTTTGGCAGCGGACCAGCGCGTAGGTTCGTTCCCCAAGCACCCGGAAGCGATCGCTGACGATACGTTCCGGTGAATGTTCGGTGTGGGTACACACCGGACAGGGGATGGTTTCGAAGTTCACGCGCCCTCGAGCCTACAGCAATTGCTGCAGACCAAGGCTGAGGATCCGGTCAACGGCGAACACGGCGATACCGAACGCGAAGGCAAAGCCCAGGACGATCCAGGTGCTTTCCACGACTTCGGGGCGCGTCGGCCAAGTGACCTTGGACATCTCGGCACGCACGTCAACAAAATAGTCCGCAAATTTCTTAAGCATAGTGCAATGAGAGTGAGGATTTCCCCAGTCAGGCACGGCAGGAGGGATTCGAACCCCCAACAACTGGTTTTGGAGACCAGGACTCTACCGTTGAGCTACTGCCGTATGGGCGGCCGTAACGACTCGCGCGACGGCAGCGAAAGGGAACACAAGGCCGGGGTTCCGCGAGCAACCCCGGCCGTTCCGTGAATGCGAGATACTTACTCGATGATCTTGGTCACGCGACCCGCGCCGACGGTCTTGCCGCCTTCACGAATAGCGAAGCGCAGACCTTCGTCCATGGCGATGTCGGTGATCAGCTCGACCGTGATGGTCGTGTTGTCGCCCGGCATAATCATTTCAGCGCCGCCCTGCATTTGAATGGCGCCCGTCACGTCGGTGGTACGGAAGAAGAACTGCGGACGGTAGTTGTTGAAGAACGGCGTGTGACGGCCGCCTTCTTCCTTCGACAACACGTAGACCTGCGCTTCGAACTTCTTATGCGGCTTGATCGAACCGATTTTGCACAGCACCATGCCGCGCTCGAGTTCGTCTTTTTCCACGCCGCGCAGAAGCAGACCCGCGTTGTCGCCGGCGAAACCTTCGTCGAGCAATTTGCGGAACATTTCCACGCCGGTGACGACGGTCTTCTTGTGCTGGCCCAGACCGACGATTTCGATTTCTTCGCCGACCTTGATTTTGCCGCGCTCGATACGACCCGTGCCCACGGTACCGCGACCGGTGATCGAGAACACGTCTTCAATCGGCATCAGGAACGGCTTGTCGAGCGCGCGTTCCGGTTCCGGAATGAAGTTGTCCACGGCGGTCATAAGTTCGTGGATGCACTTGGTCTTGTCCGCGTCGGTCAGGTTCGAGAGCGCGTCGAGAGCGCTGCCGCGAATGACCGGGCAGGTATCGCCGGGGAATTCGTAGGACGACAGGAGTTCGCGCACTTCCAATTCGACGAGGTCCAGCAATTCCGGATCGTCAACCTGGTCGCACTTGTTGAGGAACACGACGAGGGCGGGCACGTTCACCTGACGGGCCAGCAGCACGTGTTCACGCGTCTGCGGCATGGGGCCGTCGGCGGCGGACACGACCAGGATCGCGCCGTCCATCTGCGCGGCGCCGGTGACCATGTTCTTGATGTAGTCGGCGTGGCCCGGGCAGTCCACGTGCGCGTAGTGGCGCTTCTCGGTTTCGTACTCAGCGTGGTGGACGTTAATCGTAACGCCGCGTTCTTTTTCTTCGGGCGCGTTGTCGATTTCGTCATAGTTACGCGCTTGCGCCAGACCCTTCTGGGCGAGCACTTGCGTGATAGCCGCCGTGAGCGTGGTCTTGCCATGGTCCACGTGACCGATGGTGCCGATGTTGACGTGCGGTTTCGTACGTTCGAATTTGGCCTTTGCCATTGCCGGACAACCTCCTTAAGGGTGCAGCATTATATGTTCATGTCAATCTTGTGCGGTGCGGGGGCCACTCGGGGGTGGCGATATGGAGCTCGTGAGCGGGATTGAACCGCTGACCTCGTCCTTACCAAGGACGCGCTCTACCATCTGAGCTACACGAGCAGCGGTTGCGTGTCACCATCCCGGGCGGACCATTCCAGGTTTGGATTTGACCTCGGAATTCGGGATATACTGCGAGCGGGCGACGAGACTCGAACCCGCGACCCTCAGCTTGGAAGGCTGATGCTCTACCAACTGAGCTACGCCCGCATACGAACAGAAATGGGTAAACAGCTCAAAAAAGGGTACACCCCGCACGGGCGACCATTCTTAAAGCCACTAAGAACAAGGACTAAGATTGTCTCAGTCGGGGGGATACCGGGTGGTGGCAGATGGATTCGAACCACCGTAGGCGTCTGCCAGCAGATTTACAGTCTGCCCCCTTTAGCCGCTCGGGCATGCCACCAGGAGGAAATGTGTATTGGGGCCGCTCATCTGGTGGGAATAGAGCTGGCGACAGGACTTGAACCCGCAACCGGTTGATTACAAATCAACTGCTCTACCAGTTGAGCTACGCCAGCAGTTAGGTACCGCCGAAAACCCAAGACCCAAAGTTAAGAACTTGTTTTCTGGCTGTCAAGGGTCACGAGGCCCCGTTTTGGCCGATTTGGGGCATTTTGGCGATTTTGCAGCCTCCTCCCTCCTCGAAACGCCTCTCCTACTTCCTCCGCCACACCGTCTTCCCGGCCCGGTCCTCGAGGATGATGCCCCGGGCGGTGAGCTCGTCGCGGGCGCGGTCGGCTTCCGCCCAATTCTTGGATTTGCGAGCCGAGTTGCGGGTTTCGATAAGCGCCTCGATCTCGGCGGCTTCGGGGTCGGTGGCCTCGGCATCCAAATCGAGAAAGCCGAGCACTCGGTCGAATTTGCGCATCGTCTCGAGACCGAGTTCGCGTTCAGCGGCGCCAATCTTCCGCTCTTGGCAGAGCGTGTTCGCATCGCGGACAAAATTGAAAACAGCCGCGAGCGCTTCCGGAAAGTTTAGGTCATCATCGAGGGCAGTGCGGAACTCCTGTTCGCGCTGCGCCACGATGGCCTGCAACTGCGCCAGCCCCCCCTGCCCTTCCGCATGCTGCATGTTGACCGCGCAAGCTTCAAATCGGGCCAGCGATTGCTTGATCCCCTCGAGACCGCTCGCTTGGAAATTCGTGCGCTGGCGGTAATGTCCGGCGAGCAGACCGAACCGAATCTCGCGCGGCTTCCATCCCATATCCAGCAGATCGGTCACCGTGTAAAAATTCCCAAGCGACTTCGACATCTTCTGGCCGTCCACGAGCAGATGCTCAGAATGCACCCAATAGCGCGCCAAGGGAGAATCGGTCACGCCTTCGGTCTGCGCGATTTCGTTCTGATGGTGCGGGAAGATCAGGTCCACGCCGCCCAGATGCAAGTCGAAATTCTTCCCGAGATATTTCAAGGACATCGCGGAACACTCGAGGTGCCAACCGGGCCGCCCCTTGCCTAAACTGGTTTCCCACGCGACCGGTCCGTCCACCGTGTCCCACGCCTTCCACAGAGCGAAGTCGCGGACGTCCTCCTTCTCGTACTCGTCACTGGCAACGCGCTCGCCGACGCGCAGTTCTTCAGGATTCAACCGCGCGAGCTGGCCGTAGGTCTTGAACGAATCAATCTTGTAGTAGGCGGAACCTTCGACAACGTAAGCATGCTTGCGCTCGATCAGGTCCTCGACCATCTGCACCATTTCGCCGATATGCTCCGTCGCCCGCGGATAGAGGTCCGCATCCACGATCCGCAGCGTCTTGCGGTCGTCGTGAAATGAAGCGATATAGCGATCCGTGTAGTCGCGCAGCGAAATTCCTTCGGCATTCGCGCCCTTGATCGTCTTATCGTCAATGTCCGTCAGGTTCATCACCCACTTCACCTCGAAGCCCGAGTATTCCAGATAGCGGCGCAGCAGATCCGAGACCAGAAAAGTGCGGAAATTGCCGATATGGGCGCGCGCGTAAACGGTCGGACCGCAGGTATACATCGTGGCCTTGCCGGAATCGCGCGGAATAAACGGCTCGACTTTGCGGGACAGTGTGTTGTAAAGTTGCAGTGGCATAGATAGAATGTCCCCTCGGTGCTCCCGGGGGGATTATTGATGGTCAGAAAACCAGTGCGGACAGCTCCGGCGCCGGCCGTCTGTCAGCCGGTGCGCTTCATCGCGCTGTAATGCACGAAGCGCAGCAGATACTGGGCGCTCGAAATGACAACGAAGCCCGTGGCAAGCCACAAGAGCGTCAGCGGTGTGAGCCAGCCGAATAGCGGCGGCGCCCAGTTGATTGTGTAGCTGATCAGCGTCAGTGCCACAACGAACATGGTCAGTTTGCCGATATAATTCGACGTGACGACCAATCCGCGCTTGCGAAACACATAGAACGATCCGCAGACAATCGCGGCATCGCGCACCAAGAGCATCAGCAGAAACGGCAGCGGCAGCGGATTCGCGCGCGTAGGCAACGCCAGAAATACCGCGAGTGCCCCCAGCCAGACTTTGTCGGCCAGCGGATCGAGGACGCGGCCCCAATCGGTCTCGACATGAAACCAGCGCGCGATCAAACCGTCCACCATGTCACTGACCAGCGCAATCGCCATCACCACGAGCGCCCAGAAATTCCCGTTGTCGCGCGGTCCCCGCTCCAGGAAGTAGAATAGTGGAATGAGCAACAAGATCCGTCCGATGCTCATCAGGTTGGGCACAGTCAGGAACTTGCGCGGTCGTGGCTTTGGCGCGAAGACGAACTTCGAGGTCTGCATGGGCGCGGACTCTTGTCGGCGCGGTTCGGTCAAGCGTTACTCCATCGTGCGCAGAACGCGCTCTAGTTCGGCGCGCGCCCACTCTTTGTCGGGCTCGGCCAACTCCGCCAATTGGGCCGGATCTTTCAGGGCAACCGGATAGTTACCCGAGAAGCAGGCGGTGCAATAGTTCGACGGTGCGTCGCGCGTCGCGGAGAGCATGCCCTCTTGCGAAAGATAGCGCAACGACTCAACACCGAGGTAGTTTTGTATCTCGGTCGGCGACGCGAAGGCCGCAATCAGCTCTTTGCGCGTCGGATAGTCCATCCCGTAGAAGCAGGGCCAGCGTACCGGCGGTGACGCGATGCGCACGTGCACTTCGGTCGCTCCGGCATCGCGCACAATGGTGGTCAGCTTCTTCAGAGTCGTGCCGCGCACAATCGAGTCATCCACTAGGACCACGCGCCGCCCCTCGAGTACCCCGCGGACCGGATTGTATTTGATGCGCGAGTTGTATGAGCGCATGAACTGCGACGGATTGATGAACGTACGGCCGATGTAGTGGTTGCGAATCAGCCCGATTTCAAACTTTATCCCCGTGCGCCGCGCATAGCCGATTGCCGAGGTGTTTGACGAATCCGGGACCGAGATCACGACGTCGGCGTCCACCGGCGACTCGTCGGCCAGGATCTTACCGAGTTTGCGCCGCACTTTGTCCACCGAAGTGCCGTAGATCATACTATCTGGCCGGGCGAAATAGATCAGCTCAAAAATGCACATATTGAGCTGCGCGGGCGCATAACGCAGCGACTCGCGGCCCCGCGCCGAGATTGTAATAATCTCACCCGCATCCACGTCGCGCTCGTAGGTTGCTCCGATCAGATCAAAGGCGCAGGTTTCGGACGCAAAGACGAAACTGTCGCCCAGTCTGCCCATCGCGAGCGGCCTGAAGCCGTGCGGGTCGCGCGCGACCAGAAGCTCGTCTTTCGTAATCAGGACTACCGAGAACGCCCCTTCTAACTCACGCACGGCGTCCGCCAGCCGTCCAGAATTGGTCGTGGCCTTGGAGCGGGCGATGAGGTGGACAAACAACTCGGAATCCGAGGTCGTCTGAAAGATTGCGCCCTCTTGCTCCAGCCGGTAGCGCAGCGCCCGTTCGTTGGTGATATTGCCGTTATGCCCGACTGCCAACGGCCCGTCCTTGGTGTTAACCATGATGGGCTGCACGTTAGCGAGCGATGAGGAGCCAGTCGTAGAGTAGCGCACGTGCCCGATGGCGCTGGCTCCGGCGAGGTCCTTGAACTTCCCCTGGTCCCGGAAGACGTCCGCGAGGAGGCCCATTCCGCGGTGCGCGAACAGTTTTTGGCCGTCAGCGCTGACGACTCCCGCCGACTCTTGGCCGCGATGTTGCAAGGCATAAAGACCCAAATAGGTCAATTCTGCGGCCCGCGGGTGGCCAGTTACGGCCATGACCCCGCATTTATCGCGGGGCTTGTCATCGAAAAAGTCGGTATGGTGTGACATAAGACTTGTAATATAACCCGCTTAGACGGCGTTGTCAACTCGGAGGGCAGAAATCGGGGAATCGTTCCCCGGCTTGAAACTCCCGCCCGAGTTTTATATCTTAGAAATCTTGAAGTAAGCTAATCGTTGCCCAGCCCTCCCGGGCCGGGCCGTACATAGAACCAAGCAGGAGCTGTTTTTGTGAAAGTACTGATTACAGGCGGCGCGGGCTTCCTCGGATTGCACACCGCGCTTTGCT
This sequence comes from bacterium, assembly GCA_016702305.1. NCBI lineage: Bacteria > bacterium. The sequence goes on along the minus strand of JADJEH010000001.1, from coordinate 485,368 downwards.
TTGCCGAAAAGGGTTGGGACCTCGTCCTGACCGATATTGCCCCGTTCGAGACCTCTGAATACCCGGCGGGCTCCGTGTTCGTCCAGCACGATGTCCGCGACAAGGCCGGATTGGACAAGATACTGTCCGAGCACAAGATTGATGTTATCGTCCACGGCGCGGCCGCCCTGCCGTTGTGGAAACCCAAGGATATTTACGAGATTAACGTGGATGGCACGCGTCGAGTGCTGGAAGCCGCCAAGCAGGCGGGCGTGGACCGCGTGGTGTTTGTCTCCTCGACGGCAGTTTACGGTATTCCTGATCACCATCCGCTATTTGAGACCGACCGCGTACACGGCGTCGGCCCCTATGGCGAGAGCAAGATCCAGGCGGAGCAGGTCTGCGTCGAATTCCGCACGCCGGAATTCTGCGTCCCGGTGATCCGCCCGAAGACGTTCATCGGCACTCATCGGCTGGGCGTCTTCCAAATTCTCTACGATTGGGTGGAAAGCGGCAAGCGCATTCCGATGATCGGCAACGGGAAGAATCGCTATCAGCTTTTGGAAGTGGACGACCTGGCCGATGCGATCTATTTAGGCGCGACGGTTGAAGCCAAGCGCGCTAACGACACGTTTAACGTGGGCGCCGAAGAGTTCAAGACCGTACGCGAGGACATGGGCGCCATGTGTCAGTACGCCGGCAACGGCGCGCGTCCGTGGGGCACGCCGGCCGGACCGGTCAAGCTCGCCTTGATGACGTTTGAAGCGATGGGCCTTTCGCCGCTCTACAAGTGGGTGTACGGCACGGCCGATCAGGACAGCTTCGTTTCGATTGAGAAGGCCAAACGCGAACTCGGTTGGAAGCCCAAATATTCCAATGCGCAGGCGCTGATTCGCAGCTACCAGTGGTATCTCGACAACAAGCACACGATTCCGCAAGGCTCGGGCATCACGCACCGCATTGCGTGGAACCAGGGCATTCTGAAGTTCTTCAAGCGCTTCATGTAAGTACACTTGCGGTTCTCCCCCGTTCCATCGCGGGGGAGAACCGGCGGCCGCTTCCGCACCTTCCGTTCATTCCGATTTCACCTTTTCCTTCAACGCTTCCACTGAGGGCCGCATGCGCCATTTTCCGCACATTCTGCTGCTGACGCTGTTCGCGTTGCACACAGCATTGGCGACTCCCTACTGGACGGAAGAGGAGATTCTTGCGGCGCGAACAAGCGGATTCTACCCGGACGCTCAGCGGAACGTCGAGACCGGGCTGCGCACATCGCGGCGCTCGCTTGACGAGATTGAGTACTTCCTGAAGTACCGCCAGCTTTGCGATTTTCTGGCGGGCTTGCAGGTGCAGACGCCCGGGGTGAATTTCGGCGGCATGCGCGAGGGCGAGGTCGGCAGCGATTTCACCATCATCCAGACCGACAACACGCAGGAAGCGATCCGCGTGTGGTCGCAATATGCCCTTTGGACAGGCGACACGGCGCGTTACGCGCAGAACATTCGCGACGCGTGGGTGTACTGCGCGGAGTGGCCCGCGTGGGACGAGGAAGGCGGCGGCTACTACGCCATGCACAACAGCGGCTGGGGTTTTGAAGCGGCCTGGAAATTTCGCGAAGCCTACGGCGACACGAGCATGAACTGGTACGCGGACAGTTGCGCAATTTGGGTTGTGGCGCATCCGCTGGCGCTCAACAGCACACTGAACTACGCCGCACAAGGTTTGGGCATCGGCGGGCTGTATCCGCATGCGGTCTACCGCAATCGCACGGATTGGAGCGACCACGCTCTGTCCCGCGCCCGGCTAATCCGCAACTGGTTCGAAGCCAATCCGGCGCGCCTCAACAACGCCACCGAGTGGGCGTTGTGCGGCGGCACAGCGCTCTGGGGCGTATGCAATTCGCTATGGATAGCCTACCCGGACAGCGGCGCGACGTGGATCAATCAATACGGCACGCAGCTTGAAACCTGGGAGGCTCCGTCAAGCTGGTACAATGCCTTCAACACATGGTACTCCAACGCTACCTTTCGGTGTTGGGAGATTACCGGCGATTCGCTTTATTGGCATCGCGGAGTTTTCTTCGCCGACTCATTGGTGGGTTTTGACGACGACAATGACGGGGGCATTCCGCCGGGCACGTGTTGCATTGCCAACGATAACGATCACTCGTGGGTAAGCGCGTATCTGGGCTGGATGGGTCTCGAACGCATCATCAGTGCGGGACCGATTGTGGATTTCTCCGCGGGTGGTTTTGCCTCGCCGGATCCGGAACGCGCGCACCTTGCCGGAGATCCGCTGGCCGTGGTGGCAGTGGTCAACAATGCCGGCACCGAAGCGCTCTCGGGCCGCGTCTGGGTCTGGGGGCCTGCTTATGCCGATAGCGCGGATTTCACGGCCGAACCCGGATCGAGTGTGGAGATACCACTCGCCGCCCTCTGGACGCTGCCGGATGCTCCCGATTTGCCAGCCCAACCGCGACTCTATCAACGCGTGCGCGTCGTCGTCGAAGATGATACCCTTTGGCGCCTCGACTCAACGCTCTTTGACATTCGCCGCGGTGCGGTTGTCAGCGGCACAATCCTCGGCGAATACGATGCGTTTTTCGCGCCGCCCTGTCATATCGAATTTTATTCTGACGAGTATCCCGATTCACTCTGGACGAGCGTAGACGTGGCCGCCGGGCAGGTGTACACTAACGGTAATCGCCGACTGCTCGCGGGCGGCAATCGCATGGTGATCCACGGCCCGCTGCGCTATGTCCTTGATGAACGCAGCTTCTTCCCGCTCCCGCCCGAAGAAAACGCCGATCCGTTCGACATCTGGTTGACCGCGACCGAAGTACTGCTCGTTGACGACGATCTGGGCGAAGACTACGAGACGTATGCACTCGCTTCGCTCACACAGAACGGCGACGAGGTGCGCGTCTGGAATCGCGATTCCGGCGCGGTTAGCGAACTTCGTGACGTACCGTGGATACTGTGGATGACCGGAGATGACAGCGCGACGACGCTGACCGCCGCCGATCAGACGACTTTGACAAACTACATGGCGCAGGGCGGTGGTTTGCTCTTGACGGGCCAGAATATCACGGAAGACGAGAATACAACGACTTTTCTGGAAACGGTCCTGCGCTCCGGCGTGAACCGGCACGATTCGGATCGCCCGTGGGCTTATGGGCTCGGCGGCGCACCCAACGTGGACGGCATGTTTCTGCTCTTGCTTGGCTCAGGCGGCGCGGGGAATCAAACCAGTCCATCGTCGCTCTTGCCGCTTGACAACGGCACGGCCTTTTGCATCAACGACACGACTGACGAAGAAGTTTGCGGCATTGCCGGTGAGTATCAAGGCGGCCGTTTCATGTTCATAAGTTTCGGTTTGGAAGCCGTATCGGGAATGGCCGGCAGCACGTCACGGGCCGCCTTTCTCGACTCCGCTGCCTCGTGGCTGTTGGAGACGAGTTCCGTAGAACCTGCTGCGCCGCAGCAAGTGACGTCGTTTGAATTGTTGCCGGCGTTCCCGAACCCGTTTAACGGTTCGGTGGAGATTCGCTGGCTGGCACCGGATGGCAGTGCTGATGTGCAACTGCGCGTCTATGATGTCCTGGGCCGCGCGGTGCGCACCCTGTTCTCCGGTCGGGCACACGGGGGCGCGCAGCGCACTTTATGGGATGCGCGTTCCGATGCAGGCATCGTCGTCGCCGGTGGTCCGTACTTTGTTCGGCTGACGGCGCCGGGAGTTTCTCTCACGCAGCCGCTTCAGTTCATCAAGTAGCGTGGCCGGACTTTTTTCGTTTAGCCGCCGCAATCCTGGTCAGGTTGCCGCATGGGCCACCTACGACTTCGGTAACTCGGCCTTTGCGACGACGATTCTCGCCGTCATCTTCAACAAGTATTACGCCGGTGTGATCGCGGGCGGAGCAGCCGGAATCGAACTTTTCGGGGCGCGCGTACCCGGCGCGACGATCTTCAGTTTTTTTGTTTCGGCCAGTATGATTCTGGTCGCGCTCTTTGGACCGATCCTATCGGCGCTTTCTGATCTGGGTCAGTTGAAGCGGCGGATGCTGCTGATACACGCCGCCGTTGGTATTGCCGCCACAGGGATGCTCGCCACACTCTATGCCGGCGATTGGCTCATCGGCGGCCTGTGGTTCATGTTCGCGCAGTTTGGTTTCGCAGGCGGGAATATCTTCTATAACGCGATGCTGCTGGACATCGCGGACCCGGTAGACTACGCCAAAGTATCGAGCGTCGGCTGGGCCTGGGGCTACCTCGGCGGCGGTTTGCTGCTCGCGCTGAACCTAGTCATGCTGCAGTATCCGCAACTGCTCGGCGCAGCGCCGGGCACGTTTACTGTGCAGCATTGTTTCTTGACCGCCGCAGTATGGTGGGGCGTGTTCACCCTGCCGTTGGCGTTCAGCTATCGAGCGCCCGTTGAGCGGCGCGCGGTGCGCATCGCCGATGCGTTCCGAGCGCTATCCCGGAGCGTGAAGGGACTGAAGAAGCTGCCCAATTTCGCCCGTTTCTTCTTCGCGTATCTGCTCTACAACGATGGTGTGGAGACGGTAATTGTCATGGCCTCGATCTTTGGCGACCAAGAGCTCAAACTCGCGACGGGCGAGCTCGTGCTGTTCTTCTTGATGGTCCAGGGCGTGGCCTTCCTGGGTTCCCTGGTCTTCGGCTGGCTTGCCAATCGCTTTGACAATCGGCGCGCGATTCTCATTGGGATTTCGATTTGGAGCATCGTGTCGTTATGGGGCTGGCAATTGGGATGGCTGGGCAATGCGCGCCTCGAATATTGGTACCTTGGCGTGCTGGCGGGATTGGTGATGGGGGGAACGCAAGCCGCATCGCGGTCGCTGCAAGCCGTTTTGATCCCGCCGCGGCAATCCGCGGAGTTCTTCAGTTTCTTCGCTATTTCCGGTAAATTTGCCAGCGCCGTCGGTCCCGCGATCTTCGGACTGGCCGTCTGGATCACAGGCAGTTTGCGCACGGGCATGCTCTCGCTGCTAATCTTCTTTGTTTTGGGTGCGTGGCTCTTATGGAGCGTTTCTGAAGAGCGGGGACGCGCCGAAGCACTGGCCTTTGAACCCTCGTCCGACTAATCCGCCATCGTATATTATTCCCGGGAGTCTTCATGCACATTGCGCGAATTGTTTTGGTGGCTATGCTTCTTTGTGGTTGGTCCAGTGCACAGGCGGACGACATGCCCGAACTGGCGACGCTGTTATCGCTGTTCAGCGCCAACGCAACCGACGATGGCAACATCCGGCTAAACTGGTCTCTGGACCAACAGTCGCCCGCCGTGGTCAAGTTCCGCATCTATCGCGGCTATGAAGAACTGGGCGCCTTCTCCGTGCTGACGGAGGTGCCGTTTCACGCGGGCAGCGCCGAGTACCTGTTGAACGATTCTTCGGCAATCCCCGGCGTGACCTACTACTACAAGCTGGCGGCACAGGGACAATTGAACGAGTCGGTTTTCCCTGTAGTGATCTCCGCGGGATTGCCGCTGGCGGGCGTGTTGGGCGGCCAGTCCAAAGATTCACCGGCGCTCGTCTTGCCCGGCAAGAACATGCGACTTTACGTGCGCAAGTCCGGGCACATCAAGTTGGAGCGCACTTTGCCCGACGCGAAAGTCCTCATTGACGACACACTTTCGGCGGGCGTCTTTGAGATCAACTCGACGGGTCCCGCACAGACCTTCAAAGTCACAATCGGTCCGTCGTTCGAACAGACGGTCAGTTGGCCGCTGCGCTGACTTTGGACAGCGCCAGAATGAGAAGAGCCACTCCCGTGAGTGGCTCTTTTGCATTCGTAACTTCCAAAGCTAACCTTGCTGCCGCGCCTCGGCGATGCAGGCCAATATGTGTTGATGAATCACCGGCGCCGCCCCCACGATGTTGCCGCTGTTGAGAAACGCATCGTCGCCCATGAAGTCGCTGCAAACACCGCCGGCCTCCTGCACAATTAGGGCGCCCGCCGCGATATCCCACGGCGACAGCTTGTGCTCCCAGAATCCATCGAAGATCCCCTGGGCAGTCCAGCACAGATCGAGGGCCGCCGAACCTGCGCGGCGGATCGCCCGGCAGCGTGGAAAGATGAGGGCAAACTCGCGCAAAAACGCCGGCAGTTCGTCATGGTAGCGGCGCGGAAACCCGGTGGCCAGCATCGCCTCGCTGAGCTTCTCTTTCCGCGCGACACTAAGGCGCTGCGTGCCCAAAAATGCGCCTTTGTCTTTGGCGCCCCAGAATAGCTGTCCTGACAGCGGATTGAATACCACGCCGCACAACAGCTCAGGCGCTGCGGCATCCCGCAACCGGGCCAAACCCAAGCTGACAGCAAACGCCGGGAAGCGCTGCACAAAATTCGTTGTTCCGTCCAACGGATCAAGAAACCACACCAGCCCGTTTCCGGCCCGGGCCGTGCCCTCTTCGCAGACGATTCCGGCCTCGGGCATCTCGCGCAGCAGGAATTCGGAAACAACGCGTTCCGCTTCGAGATCGGCGCTGGTCACCAGATCGCCCTTCGATTTTTCGCGCACGTCGGCCTCGTTCAGCGCCTGCCAGTAGCGCATCAGAACGCCTCCGGCCAGTTGGCAGGCCTCGAATGCTAACGACGCGCACTCGTCGGTGTCTCGCACCAACGCGCGCGCGTCGTCGTGTTGTTCGGTCAGATACATCGGAACTCACCGCTTTCGTATTGTCTGTTTCCTCCTAACAATACGACTTCGCGGGGAGACAATCAAGTCCGGTTGGCATTACGCGGCAGCGTGAGCTTGACGCGCAGGGAACCCTTGTGCTGTTCGATTTCGTAAGTGGCGCCGTTTTCGGCCGTGCGTGCCAAGTACATTTCGAGGGCAGTGATATGCAGCGGCTCTTCGTCCGTTTCGAAGTATTTGGCCTCCAGCTCAAGCTCGCCCGAGCTATTGGCGAAGTTTGTCGTCACGTTCATTTCCACCAGTCCGCGCGAGAAATCATGGACGGCCAGTGTGCACAGCACGAATTCGTCTATCACGGCTACGACATGGCGGAAGACGCCGAACACGGTATATTGATCCTTGGCCAGATCGAACCGTTTGCGCACTTTGTGTTTGTACGTCAGATTCGCGTCCAGAAACTGCAATTCATTTGAGACCAATTCGAAAAGCGACATTGGCCCGGTGGTTTCCTGCGCGGCGCGGTGAAATCTCCGGATGATCACCTGCAGCAACTCAGTCAGATGTCGCGCATTGCGGGACATGATATCCAAATTGCTGCGGCTCTTATGATGCTGTGTGCGCAACGCCTCAGCCGATTGTGAGACGCCGCGTTCGAGTTCGCCAAGCAGACGGTCCTGCTCGCCCACGCGCATTTCCAGAAGTTGAGTCGCGCCGATGACGCCCGATAGCGGAGTGGCCAGATTATGCACGATGCCCGGCAGCATGCTGCCGAGGAACTCGCGCTCCAATGCTTCGAAATCAGGCGCTCCCGCGACGTTGCCGGGGGTCGCTTCAGTTTGCTGTTGCTGATGAGTCTCTTTCAACTCCACGTTCATTCCTTCTCGCTCAGTTTTTCAGACCGCGCATCGTCTCTCGCGTCGTTGCCGACAATTGCAAATCCAGTTCCGAAGCATTGTTGAACCACCGGTCGTGCAGGTCGCGGCGCTTGGCGTTGCCGGTCCCGAACACGAGATTGGCAACTTGCCCAACATGGCGGGTCGTTTGCGCAGATGCAACGGAATTCGTGCACTTCGCCACAATGAGCGGCAATGCGGAGCGGCGAAATGATTCCGTACGCAATTGACAGTTTGTGCCTACGTCGTTGCGGCGCGGGTGCAGGCGTTCGACATATCCACACACCGCTTGGGGAATTCAACCACACGTCGTGAATGTCCATCACCGGCCCGGAGCGCAAACGGGCCGTCGCATGGACGGCCCGTTCATTTTTCTGTGCTGCTTGAATTAGCTGATCAGCGCGTCAGGCCGATAGCGCCCGGCTAACACCTCAACCGGCCGACCCCAAGCGCGCATCCGCGCATCTCGCGTCAGGAGCACCACCTGCCGCGATCGCGCGAGTTTCTCAATGACTCCGCGTGCCACGCTTAGGTAGTGGTCGTCCAACTGTGCCAGAACGTCGTCCCATAGCACAGGACAGCCTTCCGCTTCGGTGCTGGCGACCAGCAGTCCGGCATTAATGCACAAGATGACCAATTCGGCGATACCGCGGGAGAGCGTGTTGAGTCCGCGTCGCTGTCCGTCCTCTTGCACGACTCGCCACTCGCCGTCAGTCCATTCAATTCCGGCAAAGCGCTCGCCGATCGCATCGGTAAGGGTCGTTTGGATTGCGCCCATGACCCGCTCGCGCGCGCTGCCGTGCAACTCGGCCAGTTCAACGGTCAGGGCATCCGCCATATTCCGCGCCGCGTGAATGCTGCGGTCCAGCTCGTCGAGCCGCCCTTGCACCTCAGAACGTTCACGGGTCAGTGTGTCTTCATCCGGCAAATCAGCCAGCGCAGCCCGGCGATCCTCCGTCCCCAACGCGGCCAATTCATGTTTAAGCTCAGCGGCGCGCTGTTCGTGGTTGGTTGCCATCTGAAAGAGCACTTGCATCTGTTCACGGTATTTTTCGAGCCCTTCCGCGCGGGACTCCAACGTCGCGAACAACGGGTCAATCTCCTGCAACCGCTCGGTGAGCTGCCGCAATTCTTCTTCAATGACCCGCGTGCGGATGGCCAGCTCCTGCGGCGGGTGTTCGGAACTAAGGCGCGACTTTGTTTCGCGCAAATCACGCTGCAATTCCGCGCGCTCTGTCAATGCATCCACGACGGACTGTGCACCGCGCATGGAGAAGGCCTGCTGAACTTGCGCATCCAGCCGCGACATGCGGTCTGTCAGATCGTTCAACGTCGCAAGCTCCGCGCTGCCGTCGCTGACGCTGCGTAACTCTTGTTCAAGCCGTCCGATGTCGCCGCGCACCGTGGCGGCGGTCGCGTTGGCCTGCCGTGCCGCTTGCTGCCGCTGCAGTTCGGCCTGACCTAACGCAGCGCGCAATTCACCCAGTTGTGCTTCCAGCGCGGCGACGCGATCCGCACTCCCGTGTTCATTCGTGAAGTGCTCCCACTCCCGATCAGCTTCGGTCAGTTGCCGTGACAGTTCGCGGAATTCATCTACACGCCGCCGCATTTCATCGCGTTCCAATCGGCGCAGAATAGCGGGCACCTGTACGGGCTCATGTTCCACGGGGGCCTTGGATAACTCCTCGTCCAATGACCGCAACCTACCGGCGAGCAGTTGAAACTCCTGCCAACGGTCCACCGCAGCCTCAAGCGTTAGGCACTCGCCGAGGGGCCCAACCTCCAAGCGCAGCACTTCCCGTTTGTGCAGGTCCTCTTGCTGCATCGGCATCAGTGATTCAAGCCGTGACTTCAATACAGACGACGTATCAGCGTCCTGGCTCGGTAACATCAACGCGGCCAGACCGTAGCCCAATCCGCCCCCGATAACCGCCGCGAAGAAACCGATGTCCTTGCCCAGAAGTGCGCCCACGGGGAAACCAGCCGCGCCGGCTCCGACGACCGCGAGCACGCTCTTCAACCCATTGCCACGGGGCCGCGTTTGCAGCGCGACGATGCGACTGCGTAGTTGAGCGAGTTCGGCCTCTCGCGCGGCAACCGTTTCACGAATAGCGAACAGCCGGTCCAGCCGTTCACGCGTATTGCGGCCCAAGTGGTCGAAGCCTACGAAGTCATGCCCTAATCGTTCGGCGATGCGTGCCCGTTCCTGGCGCCGGGCCTCGTGCTCGCCTGAATCCGGCTGGGCGGCCTGTGCGGCGGAATTCAGATAGCTCTCTAACGCGTTCCACTCATCCGGACTCAATTGCAGCAATTCGCGGAAGCGCTCCTGCCGCTGCAATTCAATGCCCTCGCGTCGTCGCACGAGATCAATCCGGCGCCGTGATAGGTCAGTTAGCTCGCGCTCACAGCGCTCGATGCCCGTGCGAGCTTCCTGCTCCGCCGGAGCCGCCTCACTCGCTTCGATGGTCGTTTCAATCTCCGACAAACGCCCAGCGAGTGCGTTCTTCTCTTCGGTCAGGCGCAGGACCCGGTCATGCAGATCACGTGCCTGCGCCTCGGCGATGGCTCGCTGCTGCTCAAGCTGCGCGTATTCCTGGGCCAGCGCGATGGCCTGATCCGGCAATCCGCGCGTCTGCTGCTGCAACTCTTCCAACCGTTCCTGCAATTCGGCGAAGCGTTCGCGCACGCCTTCCGCGGCGGTCCACGATTGACCCAGCTCGGCCGCCCAGTTCTCCAGATGGACCACTCGCTCGGCCAGTTCAACCTTGGCGACAAGTTCGGTCTCTTCGGCGGCTGCGATCTGCCGCGCCATTTCTGCCTCGCCGATTTGACTGCGCAGCTCAAGCGCGCGCGCTTCCATCTGCTCGAGTTCCATCTTGCTCTCGCGGACCATATCGAGTCTTGCATCCAGCTCGTCGAGCGCTTCATGCATCGCCACTCGGCCGGGCCGCCCCTCGACGCCTGCCTCCAATTGCTCGCGCCGCAATTGCCACGCATCGCGCTCGCGCAGCAGCGGCTGGCACACCATGCGCTCCGCCCACGCCAACTGCGCAGTGCCGGGAATCAACCAGTCGCCGTTGACGACAAGATGCGGCGTCGGTCCGACGGCCGCTGCGTCTTCATGGAGTGTTTCAAAGGGCGTGCTGGGCAGTCCGTTGCCGTTCGCTGCGGGTCGCCATGTCGTCAGGCCGGTCATCAGATCTAAAGACCACTCGACGCGCGCCTCACCCATTTGGCCAAGCAGAGCAATTTCCGTCAATCCGGCCTCGCGCAAACTCTCCTGCAATTCCCGGGTATGCGTCGGGGTCGCCGCGGCTCGTACGGCGGCGCACAGCAGCGACTTTCCGCTCCCGTTGCCTCCGGCCACCACGTGCACGCCTCCCCCCATGAAACGCCAGGCAACCTGCTCGGCTCCGAGGAGCGCCGGGTTCCCGGTGAGTTGCACCAGTTGCAGTGTGAAGGGATGTAGGGCGCGGGACGATTCGAACATTACTGAGGAGAAAGCCAAAGTTGCAGCGATGGTTCTACTAACTATATCAAGTAATATACTTCGTGCCCGGCGTAAACACAAGGATTCTAATTCTATACCGACCACGAATCGCATAAATGCACGTACAACGGAATTGATTATCACGTTGTTTTGAAAAAGTTTGCCTGTAATAATCAAGATGACCAGAGGGATGTTGCCTCTCGCAAACCACTCAACAGGGCAATTTCACGTGAAACAGTAGAGACTTGTTTGAAAAATCCGTAACATAAGCAGGATCCCGGCGATACAACTTGACTGACCCGCATGCACGTAATTCTCATCCTGCTCGTCAACATCCTGGTCGTACTTCCCGCGACCGGGATGGATTTCGTGCGTCTCCGCGACGGTCGCGTCGTCGAAGGCGCGGTGATTCGCCAAGACACATTGGCGGTCTATCTTGCTCCGTGGGATCAACGCCATCTTCGCCAACCTGATATGGAAGTGTTCGGGCGCTCAGAGGTTGAATCTGTTTGGCTCGGCGCCCCGCCGCACGAAAGTGCCGCGCGTCCCTATACTTTGCACTCGGGTCTGCTTGAAATTGGCGGCGGTCTCAGTTTTCAAACGTGGGCGGCGAGCGTTCACGAGCGTCGCTACCTGATGCAGTTCTCGGTACAAAGCGGCTATGCGATCACGAAGTATCTCGGTACCGAGATTGCAGCGGATTTCTCCGCCCCGTTCGCCCACAAGACGGACAAGGACTACGACGCCTTGCGCTTCGGGTATCAGGTCGCCCTGCATGTCGTTGGCACGCTGGACATGGGATCGTCGTGGATACCGTTCGCCTACGTCGGCGGCGGTGGTGCCTTGGAAGTTCCGCGCGCCGGTCTGGTGGAAACCACCAGCGACGACGCGCGCAGTTTGATAGACGTCGGCATTGGTGTAAAGTCCGGTTGGAACGGACTTGGATTGCGGGCCGAAGTTCGGCATGCTTATTACACATGGACTCCTGACGTTGCGGTAGCCGAGGAAGTGCGTTCGACTGGCCAGAATGCGGACGCGACAACTCTGCGGGTGTCACTGTTTACCTACTTTTGAAATCGGAGTGCCTGATGCGAACGCATCTTCTTACTGTGACCATGATCTGTGCTTGTGCGCTCTTCGCTCAGGCCGCAACCTATCCGGTAGAAGCGCTGCTCGCGGAGCGCGTCGGCGGCGAACCGGTATTATCGGGCAAATTGGCTGGCTGGCAGACATTGCAAGCGCCGGACTTCGACGGCTACCGCATGCTGTGGGGCACGCCGGTGAGTTTGGGCGACGCCCTGGATCCGCAGGTGATCGGCGAAGCGGTGCAGCGTGAGTTGGGCACGGCCGTTCCGTTACAATTTCGGCAACGGAATACTACCCCGACGCGGGACTATCTCATCTATCGCGAACTACGCGACAATTTACCCGTCGTGAGTGGGCGCACGGACGTCGTGCTCAACAAGTTTGATCAGGTGACGCGCATCTCGCAGACAAGCTTCGCCAAGTGGCCCGCGATCGGCGCGTTCACGTTGACGAAATACGTGGCAGGGATGCACCTGAGCCGCGGACTTGAAGCGGCCGATTGGCAGATTGCCGACGAACAGAGCTTCCCCTGTTGGTACCCCGATGTCGAGTCGCACGAATTGCGCGCGGCATATTGGCTCCGTATCGCCGGACCTCGCCCGCACCAGCGATACAATGGAATCGTGGACGCGGAAACCGGTGCCGTGCTCCTGCAATGGTCGGGCATCGCGCACGAGGTGCTCGACTTGAGCGTGACTCAGCCGGAGTGGCCCATGTATGAACACGAGGAGCCGGTCAGCGCCCCCTGTGCGCATCAGAACGTGGACGTGAATGCCGCGCAACATGTCACCTCGGTAACAGGCGGGCTTTCAGTCGAAGCAGGCACGCAGGCAGACGTCGTGGCGACGCTTGTCGGTACATATGTTGAAGTGACCAACGACGACAACGGTGAACAGGCTATCCACGGCGTACATTTCGATGCGCCGTTCAATGACGAACAGTTTGCCTGGCCGCTGGAGCAAGCCTCGCCTGCCGAGTACAATCTCTACTACCATACGACGTTTATCCACGACTGGTACAAGGTCATTGATCCGAGTTATAACGCGCTCGACTATGCGATGCCGGCGGTGGCGAACTACGGCTCGGCATATGACAACGCCTTCTGGAACGGTTTCGGCACGTACTATGGTTCAGGATTGAACTACAACAACTTCGGCATGTACTCAGACGTCATTTACCACGAGTACACGCACGGCGCGACCGACGGCATCTATCCCGACGACATGCTCCCATACGTTAGTCAACCGGGCGCGATGAACGAAGCGTGGTCGGACTATTTCGGCTGCACCATCAACGGCGATGCCTTGATGGGAGAATGGTTGACGGGCAGCGCACATCAGGCGCTGCGCAATCTCGAGAGCATCATGGTCTTTCCGCGCAACTGGACAGGCGAAGTGCACAGCGACAGTCCATTCATTTCCGCGCCACTCTGGCGATTGCGCGGCCAACTGGGCATTGGCTATACGGACTCGCTCGCGCATTACGCTCGTTACGCTCTGGCTGAGTTGTTCTTTGACTATTTTGTCTCAGTACTCGAAACCGACGACACGGACGGAAACCTCGCCAACGGCACGCCGCACGGCGAACAGATCTACGCATCGTTTGGTATCCATGGCATCGGGCCGGGTACCGCGCCGAATTTCATGATCGAGAATCTTGACATTAGTGACGAGTCCGGCAACAACAATGGCTATGCTGAAGCCGGCGAAGGCCTGTTGTTGTCGTTTCGCCTCGTCAATGATGTGTTGTTGTTTCCACCCGCCGCGACAGGCGTCGTTTTGACCTTGACAACTGACGATCCGACACTGGTGATTGATAACGGCGAGTACGTCGTCGGATCGCTGGGACCGCGCGAGCAGTTTGAGTTGGGCCCTGTGCAGATCGCGGTCATGCCCAACGCGACGGACCATTGGGGCGTGCTGCATCTCGAAGTCCATGCCGACCAACTCGTCGAACCGCTCTACGTTCCCATCGAGTTTACGGTGGGCCTGCCGAAACTCCGCGTCGTGACGCGCTCGTTGGAGTCGGACGTGCATGAGTACGTTACCACAGCATTGCGGGACATGGACAAGATTTATGAGTTTGAGCGGATTGCCGAAGGTGATGCACTTGACTTGTCGGCGCTGCCGGATACGGGCTTGGTTATCTGGCTATCCGGTGATGCCACTCAGTCGCACTTAAGCTCTCCGGATATTGCACAGCTCGATGATCTGCTCGCAAGCGGTGGTCACGTAGTCTTGTCGGGCAAGAGCATTTTGGCCGGCACAAACATGACTTTCGCCGCGCAGACCTTGGGCATCGAGCCGCAAGGATATACGCGCCTGCGTATGGCTTCCGCGTTGACCGATCCATTCGTTGAGGGCGCCACCTATCTATTGACAGGATCCGGTGGCGCTGCCAATCAGGATAGTATGACCAAGTTGACTCCGTTGGCAGGCGCGACGCCCGTGCTGCGTTATGGCCCTGCCGGAACAAGTTACGCGGGAGTCGTTGGTCCGAACGGCCGAACGTTGACCCTTGGCTTCGGTATGGAGGCAATTGCCGATAACGATCCCATCGGCAACGAGTCGCGCACCGAGTTTTTGGCGCATGTGCTTGCGTGGGCTGGTCTGCCTACATCGGCCGCCGAGGACGGGCGCCTTCAGCCAGTGCAGCCCACGGCTTTTGACTTGCACACTGCCTATCCCAATCCGTTCAATAGCAGCGTGCGCATTCACTACTCCGTGGGTCAAGCGACGCAGGCCGCGCTGGTCATCTACGACGTGCTCGGCCGAGAGGTGCATCGTGCGGCGTTGAGTAACGGGATGGGCGAGTATAGTTGGCAGCCGTTACAGTCTTCCGGCGTCTACTTCGCGGTACTCCAGAGTGATCAGCGATCATCACGTCCGCTGAAGCTGCTGCTCGTGCGTTAGAACGAGATGATCAAGAACAAGAAAAGGAGCCGCATGGCTCCTTTTTTTTCTCATGGTCGTTACGATCAACGCTTCTTTTGGCACTTTGGGCAGAAGTAGGTTGATCGCTGAGCCTGCACGATCTTACTTATTGCTCCGTTGCAGCGCAGGCACTCTTCGTTCTCGCGATCATACACGCGAAACTCTTTTTGGTATGAGCCATAGTTACCGTCCGGACTCATAAAGTCGCGCAACGACGACCCGCCGCGATCGAGGGCCGTGCGCAAGACATCCGGCACCGCAGCGCAGAGTCGTTCGCATTGCGCGCGCGAAAGTCTGTTCGCGCTTGTGCGCGGATCAATCCGGGCCACCCAGCAGGCTTCGCTGGCATAGATGTTTCCAATCCCGGCGTATAAGTTCTGATCAAGCAGCACGACTTTGATGGCCTGCGCCCGTGCCGCCAGCCGCTCCTTGAGTTGAGCGGGCGTGACGGGAACGTCGAGCGGTTCCCACCCGAGTCCGGCCAGTTCACGAACATGATCCGCATTCCGATAGTAGTGCAACGTGCCCAGCGTGCGCACATCCCGGAAATAGAGTGATTCGCGACCGTCGTCGAGTGTGAATCCGGCCCGGGCATAGTCGGGCGGCGGCGTCGTTGTTGCGTCCACGTACAATCTTCCGGTCATGCGCAGATGCACGAGCAGCATACCGCGTTCAAGCCGCAGGAGAATATATTTGCCGCGGCGTTCGACGGCAATCACCGATTGATCCTTGATCGCGCGCGCCAATTGCTGCGGCGTTTGCGTGCCCAGTTGACGCGGCACCGCCGCCCACGCTCTGCGCAGGGTGCGCCCGATCAAGCGCGGCCGCAACTCGCGAACGCATGTTTCAACTTCGGGAAGTTCAGGCATGTTCAAGCCACCGCATGAAGTCGCCGACCAGATAGAAAGATCCGCAGACAACGCCTTGCGAAGTGAGCGGCAAGTGGAGCAACTCGCGATAGGCCGTCTCGCGGTCAATCGTCCGCGCCAGAAAGCCAATCTCGCGCGCGGATTCGACGAGATCATCGGGTTGTGCGCTGCGCGGCGTCGGCGCTTGCGTTATCCACAGTTCATCGGCCACGCCTGCCAGCCCCGCCAGCGATTCGCGCGCGTCCTTGTCTTTCATCATCGCCAGCAGAGCGACGCGCTTGGAGTATTGACGTTCGCGCCGCAAAACAATTCCAAGCTCTTCAAATGACGCCGGGTTGTGGCAGACGTCGAGCAGCAGATTGGGATGCCGTGGCACAGTCTGCATGCGCCCGGGCAAATGCAATCCCGCGATGGCGGCGCGAATCTCATCGTCATGCAATTCCGGTTCAATCGCCAACACCGCCGTCAGCGCAACGCCAAGGTTGTGACGCTGGAATTCGCCGCGCAGCGGATTGTCAAGCGATTCGATGGCGCGTGAACCAAACTTGTAATGATGAACTTGTTCACCCGCGATTGTGCACGTGAAGTCGCGGTCCTCGAGCAGCAGCTGCGCTTTGGCGCGGCCCGCCGACGCCTCGATTTGCGCGAGGGCCTCAGGTTCCTGGGCGACGCTGACGCAGCGACAGCCGGGCTTGATGATTCCGCTCTTATCGCGCGCGATCTCTGTCAGCGTCTTGCCAAGGATATGCGTATGATCGAAATGAACGCGCGTCAGCACGGCCGTGGAATAGTCAATCACGTTGGTGGCGTCAAAGCTGCCGCCTAATCCAGTTTCGACGACATGCGCGGTCGTGCCGAGTTCACGCGCGCACCAGAGATAGAACAACCATATTGTTTCAAAATAAGTGAGCTTGGGCGTTCGTCCGCCAGCGTGCGCGTCGCGCAGGGCAGTCATGCCACGGCACCAGGCCTCGTCGGGCAGATTCCGGCCATCGAGCTGCACGCGTTCACGGGCCGATATGAGGTGCGGACTGGTGAAGGTCAAAGTGCGATGCCTCAGACTTAGCAGCACCTGCGCAAAGGCGGCGGTCGAACCTTTGCCGACGGTGCCCGCGATGTGCAGGCAGTTCGGCAAGGCCACTGAGAGTCCCATTCCGCGGACGGCGGCGCGCACGGGTTCGAGCTTGGGCGCATCGCGACCGCTGCCAAGGGGTGTGTCTACCTCGTAGTTGATCAGCGAGTCCAGGAAGCGCTCTACATCAGAGAAGGTATTCACGCGTGTGGGCAAACTTCGAGTATTGGTTGAGAGTTTGAAACACGGCGAAAGATACGCAAAAGCAGAGTGACCTGCAATTGGAACTTAAAGGAGAAGTTTAAAGACGGAGTGCGGCGGCGTTGCGCACGGGCAACTTGCGCAGGGGGCGTGCAGGCTGCACGCGTTCAGGGTGGGAGAGGCTTAAGCGGAGGTGCGCGGCTTTTTCGCACCGGCATGGAAGCCGGACGTAGGCGCGGGAGTAAACCAGCGCACTACGCTATGCCATATCATGCTTAAGGAATTTCTAATATGGGAGCTTGTTGATATCACGGGGCTTTTCTCGTCCACCGAGCGGCAAAACGGCACGTGATTCTGGTCGGTCCACTGGTCAAATTCAGGTTGCGGTTTCATTTTCAGAGACCCGAATACTTTTGTTGGTTGTCACCCGGTTCCGCTTGCATGGACCCGTAATGAGCAGTATATTTATTACAGCTTGATGGGCAATTCACGGGACCGACGGGGTCCGCAAAATGCATATGGATTTTTCGAATAAGTAAGGAGCAGCCGATGTCCACGTTTGAAGAGACTATGGAAAACAGCCGGATCTTTCTGACTTACAGTTTGGCCATGACGATGCTGGGGAAGTCCGCGCAGATTCTGGCGGAGCGTGGTGCGGATCCCAAGGCGATGAGTTTTGTCACCACGGGAATTGAACTGCTCGCCAAGCAACTGCGGGACTACGCCGACGGCAAGGACTTGGAAGAAGGCGCTGAGAAAGAACTCGACAGTCTGTGCAAGATGCTGGACATTCAGCGCGCGACCGGCGGCGGCGCGGCGTCCGCTTAAGCAGACCCGAAACAATTGGAAAGAAGCCGGCTCGCGTGAGCCGGCTTTTTTATGAGTCCAGCTTCTTTGTCTTGCGCAATTTGCGCTCCAAGAGCAGCAGCACCTTTTGTGCGACCTTGTTGGGGGTCGTCCGGCCGTTTTCCCAGCGGTTAACGGTGGCGAAGGTCACGCCGATTTCGTGCGCGAAGTTTTCCTGGGTCATATTGAGTTCTTCGCGGAGGCGTTTGATGCGCCCTCCGTCGAAGTCATCGGAATTGGGTCGCGCCGAGCGAATCATGTTGCGGGCAATCGTGGTGGCGTCCATGCCATTTCTCCGGGGTTCTGAAAGGTTGTGCTATAACAGTTAGCAAGCCGTATGCCACGAAATTTTGGTCCTAATATGTCGCTTAAATGTTTGAATTTTTGGTGTTTTTGGAGAGTGGCCCGCTCCGGATCGCGACGGCGCGGGAAAAAAGTTGCCGATAGCAAACAGCCCCGGGCGATGTGCCCGGGGCTGTTTGCGTGCGTGATAATGGGTACGGACTATTCGGAATGCCGGTTCCGCAAGCCCGCCAGTAGTTCGGTCATCTCGGTACCGGGTTCGAGGTCAGCCAGCAGCGTGGGCGAAAGATCTACACCGACCACGCGATAGAACTGCGCTTCGGCGTAGGTCACTACACCGGTATGCAGGTAAGTCGTGTCAGGCGTCCACCCGTGGAAGAAGAACGGACCTTCAGTGTACTCCGAATAAAACACAAGATAGCGGTCCACGGAAACGGCGCAACCGCCAATGGAAGAGTCTACTACCGCCCAGTCTAACCGGATGTCCTCCAGTCGGGGCGACACCACAAGCTCGGGAGTCGTCAAAATGGCCACTTGCTCGGCGCGGAGCGGAAAGATGTAGCCATCCGTATTCCAGCCATTGACAGCCGCCGCCAGAATGTCATAGTCATCGGCATAAGCGCCGTTCACAGACGGATTGAAGGACAGGGTGACCGGGCACGTGCTCATTTCGTTGGGGTCCAGGTCTATCACCGCCCCGCAGTCCCAGGCGAAGTCGAACGGTGGTTCCGCCGTATCGAAATCGAAGTCAAAGACCGATCCGGGGGACCGTCCGAAGTTTTTCCAATGAAATATTTCTTGTTCAAAGGCCGGGCATTCAAGCTGCCCGAGGTCCCAACCGAGTACAGGGACATTCTGCGCGGCGGGACGCACCAAAGCGATGTACGGCAGTTCGGAATAGACGGAGAAGCTATTATCGGATTCATCGCATACTTGATCAAGACTGGTGCAAACTCGCATGCGGCAATTGTCCGACAGCGGATCGGTCACGCCCCATGAATAGCTCCCCGTATTGGGAACGGAGTCGGAAATTGTCTCCCACTCGCCAGCCGGAGAATTCCGGTTGATTTGCAGGCTAACATAGCTGTCCGGAATATCCGCCAGCCATTCAATCGTCACGGCATCGCTGACCGAATACGTCTCGTCGCCGTTCGGGGATAACATGCATAGCTGCTCGCCCTCAGCGCATTGATGGAAGTCACCTAAAGTGCCGCCGACGCGCAGCATCAGATCGTAGTTAAATGCAGTTTGCGAGCCGAATTTCGACGTGGAGACCGTACTCCGGCTGGTAGTCGTGCCGTTATCGGCAATCAAATTCCAGTTGGCGTCCCCTTGCGGGCCGCCGGGAATCGGACCAATAATAATCCAGAAGTCCGTACCGCCCGGGATGTCGACAGGAGTATTGAAGTTGGCGTCGAACCAACCCAAATTGGGTAATGGCGCTGGCTCGTACGCAAAGGCCCGCTCGGTTCCCGGCGCAGGTGGAGCTGTAAAGACAAAGAGCGAGCAAGCCGCAGGTGAGGCCACTCCATCTATCACGAAGCCGTAGACACTCCGAATCGTGAAGTCGGCCGGCGGAGTGAACCGGACGCGGTGCCAGGCGTTAGACATGGTGCTTAGAATGGCCGGGACGTTGTTGTCGTAAAGCAGCGTGTCAGGCTGAGCATCCGCGAGGGGATTTACGGGCAATTTTGACTGGTTGAAGCCATCCGGGCACACAAGCGGCGCCACGTCTTGAGCAATGACCGCCAGGGAGGTATAGAGAATGGTGAGTAGCGAGACAAGGAAACCGCGCATCACTAAACCTCATGCTATGATCGTGAAGGTGAGACGCCAAATCCGGTCGAGTCGTTAATTCGTCGAACGGTGACGCAGTGTCTTGAGAAGTTGCAGCATCTCCGTATCCAGTCGCAATTCGGCCAGCGCCGCCGCAGGCGCGTCCACGGCCACGACGCGGTAGTATTGCGTCGGCGCAAAGGTAATGACGCCGAGATGGAAATACGGCGAGTGGTTTGTCCAGCCGTGGTAGTAGAACGGACCGTCGGTCGTCGGCGAATAGAAGACCAGATAGCGCGTGACATTGACCGCGCAGCCTCCGACCGACTGGGTCACGGGCTGCCACGACAATCGCACATCTTCGCCGACTGCCGTCGCCGCCAGGTCAGGCGCCATCGGTGTCGTTAGCCGCTGCGCCGTTAGCGCTATTTGCACATAGCCATTCACGGCGTTTCCAGCATCACTTTGAATTCGCAAAACGTCGCTGAACAGGCCATCCACTTGAGATAGAAACGCCAATTGCACAGAGCACGCGCTCATCTCACCTGTTCCCAGCGCGAATAGCGGCGGGCAGTTTGATCCTCTTGAGAACTCAGCCGAAGACGGTTCCTGCGGACGATAGACCAGCGCCGCCGCATTGCCGAAGTTCTTGATGCGGAACCACTCGTCCGCCGCATCGGGGCATTCGATGTTGCCGGGGTTCCACGTTAGGAGCGCGGTTTCCGGTTCACTTGCCCGCACCAACGCGACAAAACCCTGCCCCGACTGTATTGCGAAGTCCGCGCTCGATTCACCGCAGACATCAGCCTGTTGAACCGAGCAGATTCGCAGACGGCAGTTTGCGCTTGGCGGTGCGCTCACCGTCCACGGGAACTGTCCGTCATTTGGCGTCAGGGCCGTCAACGTCTCCCACGTCCCGCCGGGATAGGTTCGGTTCAGCTCAATGGATACTCCGCCCGCGAATCCCTGTGTGATCCAATTGATCGAAGCTGTCGCCCCGATCACCAGCGTGTCGCCGCCGGCCGGATTGTCAATGCGAATACCCATTGGAGGCAGTTCACCATAGGGAATTGCACCCATGTCCGCCCGCGATCCGTCATCGTCAGGATCGGCTGTGGGGTCTCCGGTATCAATACACGGTGAATCCGGTTGAAGATGAAAATCGAGCTGCGCGGCATCCACGAAGAGCGGATTGCTCGAGATGTTTCCCGTGCCAGCATAGCCGCCCTGCACACAACTGTAACGAACGACCGGCCCATCAATGCCCTCCGTTCCGCTCCAGATGATACAATTCGTGGCATGAACAGCGGTCGAGTAGCTGTGCAGGTCGCCGCCCTCATTGTCCGTAAGGGTGCAGCGGTCCATCTCACCCGAGCTAATGGAAAACCACACGGTGCGCATGCCAGCAGGCGACACGTTGCCATAGAACAGACAGTGGTCAATGTGCATGTTCGAGAAATCGAAAGCACAAATCGCGGAACCGCGGGACGCTTCGTTGTAGCGCAAGGTGCAGCGGGTTACCGTCGGCGACGACGCCCACGCGTACACCGCGCCGCCGTTCGTATGTTCGTCGTTACCTGCTCCCTTCTGAGAATATTCGAGGATACAGTACTCTAAGCGGCTGTCGTCATTGGCCGTATCCCAGAAGCGAATCCCCGCCCAATTGCTTTGCTCGGTGGGCTCGGCCCGGGAAAATAGAATCGAGTCTGTCGGCGCGCCGACCGCCTGCAATTCACCGTAGACTGTCAGCGAAAAGTGACCGGTGAACAGTACCTCAACACCCGGCATGATTGTGAGCGCCTGCGCGACAGGTACGTCAATATCGCAATCAACATAAACCGGCGAGTCGGCGAGGGTCCACACTCCTGTGACGGAACCGCAGACATGAATTTCCGCATGGCCCACGCTTATCATAATTAGAGCAAGCAAAACGATGGTTCGAAGCATAAGACACCCCTGATTCGTCTGGTAAACGGATTGTCCGATGATTGAAGGTAGGGCGAATTCCCAAGATGTACAAGCGACTACGGACCGCCTGGGAGTCGGGCGAACCTGAGCGCGGCGGCCCGAATGGACCGCCGCACCAGTTCCGAAATTATGGTCTTAGCTATGTTTAGTTGAGCACGTGAATTCTACGCGCGGCGCACATATCTTTCAGCCGCTGCGGCCAAACGGTGACGCTGACCTCGCCCAAGTGCGCCTTTTTGAGAATGCTCATGCAAGTACGAGCTTGGCCGATGCCGCCGCCAATGGACAGCGGGATTTCGTCATTCAGAATCGCTTTGTGATACGGCAAGTCGAGGAAGTGCATCTGCTTGGTCGCTTCGAGCTGCTGCTTAAGCGTTTCCTTGGTGACGCGCACGCCCATCGAAGTCAATTCGTGACGGCGCTTGGTGACGTGATTCCAGACGAGAATGTCGCCATTCAGGCCGTGCATGAGTTGACCGTTCTTGGTAATCGTCGGGGTCACCCAATCATCGTAATCCGCGGCGCGCATTTCGTGCGGATAGCCGTCCTTGAGCGTCCAGCCGATGCCAATAATGAAGACTGCGGGATATTTCTCGGACAGAATCTTGGTCTCGCGCTGCTTGCGGGGCAGATCGGGATACATATCGAGAATCTCTTCGGCATGCAGGAACACCAGTTCTTTGGGCAGGTTCGGCCACTTCGAGTTTTTCAGCTTGGGGAATTCACTCTGAACGAAATCCTCGGCGTCGGTGAGGACCTTCCACTCCTTCTTGACGATGTCCATCAAGAAGTCGAGATTGCGGTCCTTAGCCGTGATAACGCGCTCCCAGTCCCACTGATCTACGTACGCGCTGTGATCATGATCGAGGAAATAGTCTTTGCGTACGGCGCGCATATCCGTGATGATACCTTCGCCGACGGCGCAATCAAACTGCTTCAGCGCGACTCGTTTCCACTTCGTAGCCGCTTGTACGACCTGCGCATCAATCGGATGTTTGTTGTAGTCGTTGTTGATGTGGAAGTCAATCGGCGTGCGCGAGCCGTCGCGGTCGAGATAGTCATTGACGCCGCTTGTGGTGTCCACGATCAGCGGACATTCGACGCGGAACAGATTCAGCGACTTGCACATACCGTCTTCGATGAAGCGTTTCAGCTTGGCCAGTGCCAGCTGTGTTTCTTTAGGCGTCAGCAGCGAGGCGTAATCGGTCGGGAGAACTTTCTCGACCTCTTCATACGTGCCAATGCCCGGTCCGGCCAGATCAGCGACTTTGTTGGACATGAGTGATCTCCAGAGCTTTCTGTAGGTGAACAAACACGTTTGTGAATTACTTCACAAACTTCAAGCCGAAAAAGGCGCATTGCTGCGCCTGCGCGTTGTTTCGTAAAGATACAGATAGACAATCTGTTGGTCAAATTCTGCGCGATTGCACCGATTATCTTAGCAATTGTGTTTACAATAGTTCAATAAAGAAGCCCTGAGCGAACTCAGGGCTTCTTCACGTTCTGTGACAAACTCGCAGACGCCGGTCAACCGTCGCAGTCCTGGTAGAAATCGAAGTGGACGCAGTACGAACCGCGCGCGGCAACGGATGCTCCGTCCAGTATGAGGTAGTAGGTCCCGGGCTCGAGGCACTCGATCAGACCTGCCGCCAGCGGCTGCCCGTTGTTCATCCACGGCGCGTTGTTATTCCAAGCGAAGAGGTCATCCGTGCTACCGCAGCACGATTCCGCATACAGGCAGAGGTAGGTATCAAACATCGAACCCCGCGTATAGATCAGGGCGCCGGTATAATCCTGAATCTCCAGCGTCACCACAACATCGCGGCCAAGGCGGCACGTCGGGTAGGTACAATTGTTCGTTGCATTGAATGTCTGGCCGCACGACGTGATATGGTACTCGTCGTCATCAGAGTCTTCCCAATCGGGCACGGTAATTGTGCCACCGGGACAGACGTCCAAGAACTGATCCAAGGCCTGGGAGTTCGGATTGCGCTCGCTGTAGTACTCGGGATGTAGCAACGCTTCGGCCCGGAAGTAAAACGCGTAGACATCGTCCGGCACGTCCGTGCCATCCGTATCATATTGGTTAATCTTGGCCAAGGCGGCGTCCAGAATTTCTTGAGGCGTAGATTTGCCAAACGCTACGCCGCGAACAGGTCCAGCCGCCCATACGTTCCCGGCCAGCACGACCAAGAAAAGCACGACGATCGAACACGTGCGAAAAAGGTATGAATTCATTTCAAACCCTTATTAGAAAACTACTAAAAGCAGAATTCCGTGAATTCAAACTGCACACAATAGCTGCCGCGGGCGGCGGTGGTCGCGCCGTCGAGGATCAGATAATAGGTGCCGGGGGGCAGACAGGTAGCGATACCGGCGGCCAAGGGTTGGCCGTAGTTCAATTCCGGGAAGTTGTTATTGCTTTCGACCAGATAGTCGTTGTCGCTGGAGCAGCACTCGTCTTCATACAGGCACAGGTACGTGTCGAATGACGAACCCGCCGTACGGATGTACAGGCCCGTGAACGACGGGACTTCGAGGGTAACCACCACATCGCGTCCGAACCGGCAGCGCGGGTAGGAGCAGTCGTTGCGGGCGGTCGTGGTTTGGCCGCAAGTCGAGACGATATACGTACCACCAAAGCCGCGAGCCGCGTCGTCCTCCCATTCGGGTCCGACAATCAAACCACCGGGACAGGTGTCCAGAAACTGGTCCATGGACTCCGAGCGGTCATGGCGGGTGGCGTAGAACTCAGGATGCAGCAGGCGTTCGCCCCGGAAGTAGAATTCATACGTATCATCGCCGATGTCCCAGCCATCTGCTTCAAGCTGCTGGATATGCGCCAGCGCCGCATCGAGAATCTCCTGCGGCGAGGACTTGCCGAACTTCACGGCCGACTGCCCGGCCGCTTGCGCGGTCCCTTGGAGGCACACGATCATCGCGATGGCACACAGAATCAGAGCACTTCGTGACATTCACTTTCCCCTTAATTCAATTGTTTCAATTTCTTACGCCGCCCTGTCGAGACAAAACGGGCCACTACTGTTAATATGTCAAATATTGTCATGATTTCGTGGAAAGTCAAGGTCTTGCGGGACACTTCCGAAATGGGCTTTCATCGCCCGGACTCGCATTGGGCGTCTTCTCGTTGCGGGAAGGACCGGCTTGCCCTTGGGTAATATGGGGCTTCGCCAGTGGGCAACGGTCTTCTTTGCAATTGGCTTCGGCATCGGGGTGCTCAGATACGAAAAGGACTAAACAAACGCGAGGCAGACCGCAGCCTGCCTCGTAAGTCGTTTCAACCAACCTCATGCGCCGAATGTCAGCGCAGCGCCCGGCGCTTGGTGAGATATGAGATCAGGGCTTGATCGTACGTTGTATCGGTCTGCAGCAGCGTGTGGTCAATCTTGTCTTCCTGACAGCCGCGGCGGATGCGTTCGACAAAATCGTGCATCATCTTCTGGTATTCTTTGCGGATATGCCAGGGTTGGGTCGGCAGCTCGACGCCAGTTTCGAGATCTTTGAATTTGACGTCGCCGCTGAATGCGAAGTCCACTTCGCGCGGATCCAGGATTTGCAGGACGAGCACTTCATGGCCGTTGTGGCGGAAGTGGCGCAGGCCTGAGAGAATCTGTTCCGGCTCATCCATCAAATCAGACAAGACGATAATCAAGCCGCGCCGCGAAATTCGTTCGGCGACGCGGTGCAAATTTTTGCCGATGTCCGTTTGCGCGTTGGGCTGGAGCTTCTCGAGCTGCGCCAGAATCACGTTCAGGTACGTGTGTACCGAACGCGGCGGCAGATAGGTCTTGAGCTCCGTGTCGTAGGCGGCCAATCCGACGGCATCGCGCTGCTGAATCATCAGGAACGATAACGCGGCGGCGAGATATGACGCATATTGGAACTTCGTGATCTTGCCCGAGCCATAGTTCATCGAATTCGATACGTCGAGCAGAATGTACGATTTGAGATTGGTCTCTTCTTCGTACTGCTTGACGTACATGCGGTCGGTCTTGGCATAGACCTTCCAGTCGAGATTGCGCAGCGGATCACCGTCCATGTAGGGACGATGCTCGGCGAATTCAACGGAGAAGCCGTGATAGGGCGACTTGTGTAAGCCGACCATGAACCCTTCGACGACCATGCGCGCGCGCAGCTGCATGTTCTTCAGCCGCGAGACGAAGGCGGGGTCGAGATAGGAAAGAGGGGAAGACAAGGAACTACTTCTCGTTCAACAGGCGATCCACCAAATGCTCGGCCTTCATGCCATCGGCTTCGGCGGTGAAGTTCGCGACGATACGGTGGCGCAGGACGGGCAGCGCGACGGCGCGGACGTCGTCAATGTCGGGCGTCGGGCGACCGTGCAGCGCGGCGCGAGTTTTGGCGCCGAGAATCAAGTATTGCGAAGCGCGCGGGCCGCAGCCCCAGCTCACGTAATCCTTGATGAACTTCGGTGCTTCGTCGCTGTTCGGGCGAGTTTTGCGCACGAGCCTGACGGCGTACTCGACGACATTATCCGCCACGGGCACGCGGCGCACCAGGTCCTGCAGCGTAGCGATCTGCTGCGCATTGAGCACCTTGGTCACGGTGTGCGTGGCGGCCGAGGTTGTGCTCTTGACGATCTGCTCTTCTTCCTTGAACGACGGGTAATCCACCCACAGATTGAACATGAAGCGGTCGAGCTGTGCTTCGGGTAACGGGTAGGTGCCCTCCTGCTCAATCGGGTTCTGCGTGGCCAACACGAAGAACGGCTCTTCAAGCCTATAGGTCTCCCCTGCCGCCGTGACCTCGTGCTCCTGCATGGCCTGAAGGAGCGCGGCCTGCGTCTTGGGCGGCGTGCGGTTGATTTCGTCTGCCAGCACGATATTAGCGAACACGGGGCCTTTGATGAACTTGAAGCTGCGGCGGCCCGTGGCACGGTCTTCCTCGGCGATTTCGGTGCCGGTGATATCCGACGGCATCAGGTCGGGCGTAAACTGGATGCGGCTGAACTTGAGATCGAGCATCCGCGCCATCGTCGAGATCAAGAGCGTCTTGGCCAGGCCCGGCACACCGACGAGCAGGCAATGCCCGCGGGCGAGGAGGGTCATCATAAGTTGCTCAATAATCTGCTCCTGACCGACAATCACTTTGCCGACCTCTTTGAGCATTACGTCGCGGGAGTCTTTGAGCTGTTTCAACGCGTCAAGATCGGACGCCATAGCGGAGGGATTCCTTCGAGTTGGGCTTGCGCGGCGGTGTTTGGCTTCGTAGATTGAAGCAACCGGACACGAGGCCACATGTTATTGAAAAAGAAAATACTTATCGGGTTAACGCGCGAGGAACTGGAAAGTTTCGCGGTTGAACAGGGCGAGCCCAAGTTCCGCGGGCGCCAGCTTTACACCTGGATCTACCAGAAGCGTGCAACGAGCTTTGACCAGATGACCGATCTACCCGCCGCGTGGCGGCTTAAACTGCCCGAACTGGCGGAAGTGGGCGGTCTTGAATTGGCCCGTCCTGTCAAGCTAACGCAGGATCGGTCGCAGAAATTCCTGTTTACGTTGGCTGACGGCCTGCGGGTGGAATCGGTCTATCTACCCGATTCGCCGGGGGAAACGGTGTGCATTTCGAGTCAGGTGGGCTGTGCGCTGGGCTGTCAGTTTTGCGCCACGGCCAAGATGGGGCTGTTCCGGAATCTGACGGTGGGCGAAATCGTCGGGCAGGTTCTGGAGGTCGAGCGGCGCGCCGAGACCAAGCTCACGAACGTGGTGTTTATGGGCATGGGCGAGCCGCTGCATAACTATGAGAACGTCGTGGCGGCAGTCAGGTTGCTGGCCGATCCCAACGGAGTCGGGCTATCCGCTCGGCGCATCACAGTTTCAACGGTTGGGCTGGTGCCGGGCATTGAACGCTGGATGCAGGACGATCCTCCGGCCAAGTTGGCGATCTCGCTACATGCGACGACCGACGAACGCCGCGCGCAGATCATGCCGGTCAACAAGGCCTATCCGCTCGACATGCTGTTCAAATCGCTGCGCCGATTCGCGCATTACACGAGGGATCATGTCACGTTCGAATATATCATGATCGCGGATTTCAACGACCGCGGCCAGGATGTGGACAACCTTGAAGATTGGCTGAAGAACATTCCCGCTAAAGTGAATTTGATTCGCCTGCATCCTACGGGATCAGGCCTCAAACCCTCGAGCGACGCGGCGATAGATCGGTTCATGGGCTGGCTCACGGACGCCGGCATCCGCTGCACATTGCGCGAGTCGCGCGGCGTGGAAGACGAAGCGGCGTGCGGGATGCTGTTTACTCAGGAACCGTTCAAGCCAAACAAAGCGAAGGCCTGGGAAAAGGACACCGAGTAGCGCTAACCGACGAGCTTCCCCAACACCCCGTACGGGCTTTCCCCGTTTGCCAGAGCCGCATCCATTAGTGCGGCTTTTTCTTTGGTCCAGAATTGCGCCAGAAGGCGCTTCTCGAGCATGCGCTGAATCCTGCGGCGGGCGTGCGCGTGACGGCGTTTCTCGAATTCGCCGGTCTTGCGCAATGTGTCCAAATGCGCTTCGATCTGCTCGGCGAGCTCAGGTGTTCCCTGATCGCGGGTGGCCACGGTCGTAACGACCGGCGGCGTCCACGTGTCCCACATCTTCAGCCCCATCGCGCCCTGCAAATCACCGATGAAACGGTCGGCGCCTTCGCGGTCGGATTTGTTGACGCAAAACACGTCGGCGGCTTCCATTAAACCGGCCTTCATGCCCTGAATCGCGTCGCCGGACTCCGGCACGAGCACGACGACCACCGTGTCGGCATATTGCACCACTTCGAGTTCGGATTGCCCCACGCCAACCGTTTCAAACAAGATGAAGTCAAAGCCCGCGGCGTCCATCACATCCGCCATGTCCCCTGCCGCTTGCGACAGCCCGCCCAAATCACCGCGCGTCGCCAACGAACGCACGAACACGCCGGGATCCAACCCGATCGAGTTCATGCGCACACGGTCGCCCAAGAGGGCGCCGCCGGAAAACGGCGATGTCGGATCAACGGCCAGGATCGCCACCTGCTTGCCCTGCTTGCGCAAGAGTTTCGTGTAGCATGTCACCAGCGAACTCTTCCCCGCGCCGGGCGGTCCGGTGAAACCGATACGCACGGCCTTGCCAATGCGATTCCCGATCGCCCGCAGCGCCTCATCCGCGCCCGTCGGTGAATTTTCGACCCGTGACAGCACTCGCGCCAACGCCGCACGCGAACCGCTCAGCATATCATTCGTCAACGCCACGACAGTCACTTCGGCGCGGTCTCCGTATCGCTTGTCGTCAGATCCACCACGACGCGCGGCGAATCGCTGTAGCGCTCAACATAATCGCGCACTTCCGGCAGCAGATAAAGCGCATCCAGATTCTCGCGAGCCAGCGCGCGCGCCAGAATTTCGGCGCGTTCTTCGTCACCGAAGCGTTTGTTCATGATGACCAGCCGCTCTTCTTCAAAGATGCAACGTCCGCCGCGAAAATTGCCTTTTTCGTTGCGAATGCGATAGCCCTGCTTTTCGAGCGCTTCACTAAGCAGTTGCGCGAGCTTGGCCGCCTTCATCAGAGCACCTCATCCTTTCCCTGCGCTTTCAGGCTTTCCACCAGGTCCTTGACCTCTTGGGAACGGTCGAGCGGGCAGATCATCAGCGCGTCATCCGTTTCCACGATAATCAGATTGCTCACGCCCACCGCTGCGATCAGCTTTTTGCCGCCCAGCACGCAGGTGTGATGCGTATGCGTGAGCACGACGTTGCCGCGCGTGACGTTGCCATGCTCGTCGTGCGGCATCAGCCGCCACACTTCGTCCCAGCTGCCGACATCGTTCCAGTCGAACGTACCGCGCACGACGCCGACGCGCGGTGCTTTTTCCATCACGCCGTAGTCGATCGAAATCCCTTTGCCCGCTTCAAACACGCGGCGCGTTACCGCCTGTTCAGTGGGCGTTCCGATTGCCGCTTCGATCTCCTTGAAGGCGACGCCCCACAGCGGGAGCTGCTCGACGATCTGTTTCAAGATTGAATCCGCGCGCCACACGAACATGCCGCTATTCCACAAAAACTCTCCGCTTTGCAGGAACAGCCGGGCCGTGCCCAAGTTCGGTTTCTCGGCAAACGTCTTGACCGGATAGACATTGTCGCGCAGGCGAATGCCGCTTGTGTCCATCTGAATGTAGCCATAGCCCGTCTCGGGCCGCGTGGGTTCGATTCCGATTGTGGCCAGCAGCTCCGAGTCGTGCACAACTTCCACCGCGGAATGCAAGCAGAAATGGAACTGCTCAAGATTCGTAATGCGATGGTCGGCGGGCAGCACAATCATCACCGCGTCGGGATCCTGTTTGTGCAGGTGCACGGCGGCCAAACCGATCGCGGGTGCGGTGTTGCGGCCGAGCGGTTCGATGATGAACCGGTCCTGGCGGAAGTCCGGCATGATCTCGCGAATCAAGGCGGCTTGATCGGCATTGGTCACGATCCACACATTGTCGCGCCCGACCAGTCCATCGAGGCGCAGCATTGTCTGTTCAAGCATCGTCCCTTCGCCCGTGAGGTCAATCAACTGTTTCGGACGATTCCGGCGCGACAGCGGCCAGAAGCGCGCGCCGACACCGCCGGCCATAATCACTGCATGGAGCATATTATTGTTGGGTTACAGTCGTCCAGAGAAAATCAACGTCGGCGGTCCAGCGGGCGCGTATCGTGAGCGTATCGGGATGCCATTGGAAGGGTTCGGAAAAGGTGAAGGGATTCACGCTGCCGGCGTCAAACCGTTGATTGGCGTTGGCATCGCGAATGACACGCACAAGATAGTCGCCTTGCGGATAGCCCATGAAGTCAAATTGCGCGCTCGCAAAGGCAGTCGCCGTCGGCTTCCTATCCTTCACGCGATACAATTCGACGAGCCACGGCCCACTGTCGGGTGCGCGAATCACACCGTGAATATTACCGAGCGAGTCTGGCGGAAAACTGCTCCAGGAAACTGTCAAGAGCGAATCAGCGAACAGATTTCCCGCCCGGTCGGAGACTCGGGAATTCGGCAGGGTGAAGTTGTACTTGGCACCTGTGCGAAGCGGCCTCGCAGGAATCACGGTGAGGGCGGCGGGATCCGTCTGCTCAAGCGTGAAATCGATGTGCGTCGTGTCTTCGCGCAGATCCGCTTGCAGCGTATCGTCGCGCAGCATGATCGGCTCGTCAAAAATTATCACAAGCTCCCGCGGGATTTCGCGCGTTATTGAACGATGCCCGGGGAGCGTTTCACGCAGGTGTGGCCGCGATGTGTCGGGCTTCGTCTGTACGGCAAACCGCAGCCCCGGCCGCTCACCGTTTAGCAATTCGGCGACTGCCACGGCGCTGTCGCCGAATAGTTCGCGATCCAGATAGAGCCGCCAACTGCCGCTCGCTGTCGTGTCTTCAACATGATAAAGCGCGGTCTGTGCGCCCGCGCTATCCGACACGCTAAACATCATCGGCGCATCGTCACGGTTCAGCCGCACTTCAAGCATGCTTGCATGCACCTGTCGTGCGCGCAGGAACATCGCCGGACTAGTATCCTGCTCTGTCGGAACAAATGTCACGCGTGGTCCGGTCAGCTCAGATACCGTGACATCCTGATTGGCGCTCCCGATCCACTCGCCGGCTGGCATCCACAATCCGTCCAAGTTGCGATCATCCAGCGCAAACAACCGATAGCGTCCGGGTGCAAGATAGCCTAACTCGAAACTGCCATCAGGCGACGTCTGCATGCGATAGTCCGGCGCATCGCGCATCGGATCCGGCAGCGAATCGCTGAATAGATAAGCCGTGATTGTCAGCGTGCGTGTGCCTTCGGGCAATTGCGCGCGGCCTTCCACTTTGCCGCGATCAATGTGATCACCCGTGCTGAAGGCCACAGTTTGACTGCTCTCGAGCGGATTACCCTGCATGTCCTTCGCCTGCGCTCCGACGGTCACGACCACAGTGCGATTTTCAGGCAGCGGATCAAGATAGTCGAGCGTCAGTCGTTTGCCCGACCACCGATAACGCAAACGCCGCCCGGGTTCAGGCGACATGTAGAGTGACGCTTCCACGGACGGACGATTGACCGGCTCGGAAAACTCGATAAAGACATCCGACTCGCGTGCCACGTTTACCGCATCATGTGCGGGAGCGCTGCGTGCAATCTCGGGCGCTGTCTTATCCTCGGGTCCGCCCGGCGGCGGCGCCATGCGCGCACACGATCCGAGTGCGAGCATGAGCGCCGCGGCGAGCAGTACGGACTTAATGGCGGCCAATACAGTGATACTCGTAACCGAGTTCACGCATATGATCCGGTTCGAAAAGATTACGTCCGTCGAAGATGATCGGCTGCTTAAGCAGCCCCTTGATGCGGGCAAAATCCGGTTCGCGGAACTCTTGCCATTCCGTGCAGATCAGCAGCGCGTCACAATCCTTCAGCAAAGAGTAGTAGTCATCGTGGAAATGCGCCTTGTCGCCGAAAATCGGACGCGCATTCTCCATCGCCTGCGGATCGTACACTTGCAGTTTAGCACCGCGTTCGTGCAGCGCTTCAATCGTGTAGATCGAAGGAGCCTCGCGCATATCGTCCGTGCGCGGTTTGAATGACAAGCCCCAGATGCCGAAGCGTTTACCCGTCAGATCTTCACCGAAGCGCTTGACGACCTTGTCCACAAGCCGCGTGCGCTGGCGCACGTTAACCTCGTCAACCGCGTTGAGGATCTTCAGTTCATTGTCATACTGGCGGCCGATGCGAATCAACGCCGACACATCTTTGGGAAAACACGAACCGCCGTAGCCGATACCCGCGAACAGGAAATGCGGTCCGATACGTTTGTCACTGCCGATGCCGTAGCGCACATTGTTGATGTCAGCCCCGCACGCTTCGCACAAATTTGCGATTTCATTCATGAACGTGATCTTGGTCGCAAGCATCGCGTTGGCCGCGTACTTGGTCATTTCCGCCGACCGAACGTCCATGGAAACGACGCGATAGCCCGTGCGATGAAACGGCGCGTATAAATGCTTCATGATCTCCTCGGCGCGCTTGCTCGACACGCCGATTACGATTCTGTCGGGCTTCATGAAGTCACTGACAGCGTCGCCCTCTTTGAGAAACTCCGGATTTGATACGACATCGAATTCGACAGTGGTGTGCTTGGCAATCGTCTCGCGAACAAGGTCGCCCGAACCGATAGGCACAGTGGACTTGTTAACAATGACCTTATACGACTTAAGGTTCTTTCCGATCTGCTCGGCAACTTGCAGGACGTAGCGCAGATCGGCGGATCCGTCTTCGCCGGGCGGCGTGCCGACGGCAATCATCAGCACTTCGGAGTCGTCCATCACCGAATACAAATCAGTGGTGAAGCTCAGGCGGCCCGCAGCCACGTTACGATCAAGATAGTCTTTCAGGCCGGGTTCGTAAATGGGCACGATGCCGCGCTTGAGCATATCAACTTTGCGCGCATCGGTGTCCACACACGCGACGGTGTTGCCAGTTTCGGCAAGGCAGGTACCGGTGACGAGGCCCACGTAGCCGGTCCCAATAACGGTAACTTTCATGAGTGTTGTCGGAAGTTATGTAGTAAGAAACAGAATATATCGCGTCATTGCGCGATGAATTCCTTTAGGAAGGTACTGACGATGTGATCCAAAATGAGATGCAGGTCTTCGACGGGTCCGTATTCGCGGGATGCCACGACGACGTTATGGTCGGTCATCGCGGCGAGTTTGCCGCCGCCGAAGCCGATCAACCCAACGATGGTCGCGCCGATCTCGCGCGCGACGGTCGCGGCCTCAAGTATGTTCGGTGAATTGCCCGAAGCGGTAATCAAGATGACGACGTCACCGGGCCGCGCATAGGCGCGCAGGGGCTCGGCGAAAATCGCGTTGTAGCTGACGTCATTGCCGTACGCCGTGAGCATCGGCACATTATCGCCGGGCGCGAACATCCGCAGGCGGCGTTTGCCCGGCGAGCTGGCGCCCTTGGCAAAGTCGCACACCCAATGCGACGCAGTGCTCCACGATCCGCCGTTCCCGCAGACGTAGACGGCGGCATCGCGATTGTACGCATCCTCGAAAATCGCGATCAGACGTTCGACGTCGGCGACATTGACGCTGTCCAGAACGGCTCTAAGGCGATCGAAATACGATCGAATATGGGTAGACTTGTCAGGAATCATTTAAACGGATAACGCTTGATATTGAAAATGATCTTGCTGCCGTCGCGCTCTGGCATGAACGGCAACTCGTAGAGTTCGCCAAGCGCATGCCGCACGGCTTCCTGGTGTGACGGCGGAACGTAGAGTAACAGGAAACCGCCGCCGCCCGCACCCGCGATCTTACCGCCCAAAGCGCCGGCCCGCAGCGCGCGCTCGTACATGTGATCTATCTCGCCGTCGGATATTTTCGCGGCCATGCGTTTCTTCAGCTCCCAACCCACGTGCAGCAGGCGACCGACCTCCTCAAATTCCTGGGCCGCGAGGGCGTTCTCGATCTGGTCAACAAGCGGCATCATCGCTTCGAGCACATCGCGTTTGGACGTCGTCTGCGACTTCTGTTCGGTGAGAATCTCCGCAGACTTACGCGTGCGGTTGGTGAAGAACAGCATCAGATACGACCCGAACAGCCGCAGCGACTGTGCGGGCAATTCGACGCGTCGTTCAGAGACCGTGTCATTGGCGTGAAACACGAAGCGCCGCAATCCGCCGAACGCCGCGATGTATTGATCTTGTTTCCCGATCGGGCGGCCGCAGCGATTGATTTCAATCTCACACGCCTCCCGCGCCAACCGCTCCGCTGTCACCTGCTCGCCGATATACGAATACATGGCATTGAGCAGACCAACAACAAGCGACGACGACGATCCAAGGCCGCTGCCTTCCGACGGAATATCGGCGAGCGTGGAAATCTCCACTCCTCGTCCGAGCCCCGTCATCTCCATCGCGGAGCGAATCAGTTCGTGCTTGATCTCGGTAATGTCTTCGACGGTTTCATTGCGCGAGTAATTCAGGACAATCTTGTTATCAAAACGCTCCTTGATGATGACAAAGATATACTTGTCAATCGCGGTCGAGATAACTTGCCCGTCACCGTGCAAATAGTAATCGGCCAAATCACTGCCGCCGCCGGCGAAGCTCAGCCGCAAGGGTGTCTGCGTAATGACCATGCGTTAGTTGCGTTCCCGCCGCGCGCGGACAGCCGCGTACGCATCAGGAGTTCCGATGTCTTGAATGTACTCGTTCGTTACATACCCATACATTGTGCCGACCAGCCGCGGCAGCACGTGAAATCCGATATCCGAAGGCGCAAGTTCGGGAACCCAGCGAAACAACTCCGGCGTCGCGACGTGAATACCTGAATTGGCAAAGTTTGTCCGAGGCTGCGCGGGCTTTTCTTCAAACGAAGTCACGCGGCCATCCGGGGCGAGTTCGAGAATTCCGCAACGCTGCGGCTGATCCGTCGGATAAGCGACCAGCGCCAAGGGCGGTCGGCCGCTGGCGTCATGAAAGTCCTTCAGCCGGCCTAAATTCAACTCGACGTAATTGTCGGCATAGATAATGAAGAAACTCTGCTCCTCGCAGAGAAAATTGTGGGCCATGCGCAGAGTTCCCGCGCTGCCCAGCAACGTCTTCTCATAGCCTTCCACGAACTGCAAGCCGTGCGGACGCGTGCCGATGAACTCGCGTACTTGATCGGCGTGATGATGCGTGTTGATATACACGTCCGTGACCGCCGCCTGTGCCAGCGTCTCGCACCAATAGTCCAACAACGGTCGCCCCGCTACAGGTAACAAGCACTTCGGCGTGTCCCGCGTCAGATCACCCAAACGGCTGCCAATGCCCGCAGCCAGCACAAGAGCTTTCACGCCGTCGCCGTGCTCCGCTCGCGCTGCGCGCGATTCCAATCAAACGTCTTGCGCAATCCGTCGGCCAGCGTCACTTCCTGCTTCCACTTAAGGATCGCGCCGGCTCGTGTAGCATCGAGGTAGATTGCCTGAATTTCGCCCGTGCGCTCCGCGGCGTAAATCGGCTCATTCGGGAAATCGGCAAACTCAGCAAGGTACTTATACAGTGTGTTCACCGATGTTCCCATTCCCGAACCGATGTTGATGATCTCTCCGTCACCAGCATCGAGGGCCAGAATATTGGCACGCACGCAGTCCGAAACATAAACGTAATCGCGCAACTGCTCGCCGTCACCGTAAATCGTCGGCGTTTTGCCATCCAGCATCAGCCCCGCGAAAATCGCTATGACACCGGCTTCGCCGTGCGGATTCTGGCGCGGTCCGAACACATTAGGATAGCGCAGGACTGTGTACCGCTGACCGTAGAGCAGCCGGTAGAGTTCAAGATAATGCTCTACGGTGTGTTTCGATATGCCATACGCGCACTCGGGATGAACGGGCGTCTGCTCGTTAGCGGGCAGCACCGGCGCCTCGCCGTAGACCGCGCCGCCGGTCGAGATGTAGATGAACTTCTTGACGCCGTGCCGCTGGGCGGCGGCGATGAGGTTAATCGAGCCAATGATATTGCACTCGGCGTCGAACACCGGATCCAGCAGGGACTTGCGTACGTCCATCTGCGCCGCGTGATGATCAATCACGTCGGGGCGGAACGCCGTGAAGATCTTCTCAATTGCGGCCGCGTCGCGCACATCCACTTCGAAAAACGTCGCGTCTTTGGGGATGTTATGTCTGAATCCCGTGGCCAAATTGTCCAGCACGGCAACTTCATGTCCCGCCGCGATAAACCCGTCCGCGACATGTGATCCGACAAACCCCGCTCCACCCGTAACGAGAATACGCATTATGCCGTTGCTCCCTTGGCCGGACGCACCACGTTCAAGCTCTGCATTTTCTGCTCGGCGAAATCCATGATGTCGTCAATGTCAGTTTGCTCTTCAAGATAGCCGCGATATTCACGCACGGAATCTTCAGCGGTGCGCGTCGGCGACCAACCCAATGACTTCAGTTTTGATATGTCAGATATGATGTGGCGTGTGTCGCCAAAGCGGTAGAGTCCCGGAATGCGCGGCGCCAGCCCGTCTTTGCCGAACACCTTGGCCACTATTTCGCAAAACTCTGTAACCGTATAGGCTCGGCCGCCGCCAACGTTAAACATCTCATAGTTGGCGCGATCATCTTCGAGTACCTTTAGGTTCGCTTGCACAACGTCGTGAATATTCACGAAGTCGCGCACCTGTTCGCCGTCTTCGTAGATCAGCGGCGCGCGGTTAAAAAAGTAGCTCAGTGAGAAAATACGGCACGCGCCCGAGTAATTGTTGTAGAAGCTCTGGCGCGGACCCTGCACAATCGAGAAGCGCATAGCCACGGACGGGATGTCGTAACGCTTGCCGAAAGCCAGCGTCATCATCTCCTGCGAGTACTTCGACAACGCGTATTGATTGAGCGGCTTGGCGTCCGTCTCCGGCGTCGGCTGCCAACTCAGCACAGCATTCGTGCGCGGATCGCGGAACTCCCACTGTCCCGAATCAAGCTGCGGCAGCGGACGCAGTTCAGGATGGTAGATAGTCCCGTCGGCGGCCGCGTAGCGTCCTTCGCCGGCCACCGCTTGTGACGATGCCACGACGACTTTCTTTACCGGCAGCTTCTTCTCGACAATCAATTCATAGATCAGCGCTGTGCCGACGCTGTTCACGTGAAAGAACTTCGAAAAATCCGGCAAGTAGTCTTGATAGGCGGCAAAGTGATAGACCGCCTCGACGCCCTCCAGCGCTTCGAGCATTTTCGCGCGGTCACGAACATCGCCTTCAATGAAACGCACTTTGGCGGGAATGTAGGACGGTTTGCCCTTGAGGTGCACCGGCTTTTCGAGACTGTCAAGAATTGTCACATCGTATCCGCGACGCAGCAATTCATCCGTCGTATGTGATCCGATAAAACCGGCGCCGCCGGTGACAAGAACGCGCAAGAGTGATTTCCTGTTAATGTGCGCCGCGCCCGAGCAGCACGGCGGGAATGGTCTTCATCAAGATTTTGAAATCCAGCCACAAGGTCCAGTTGTCAATGTAGGCCAAATCGAGCTTCACCCACTCGTCAAAATCGGTAATATTGCTGCGGCCTGAGATCTGCCACAGACACGTGAGGCCTGGCTTCACCGACAGTTTGCGACGATGCCAACTGTCAAAACGCGGCAACTCCGTTTCGAGCGGCGGACGCGGACCGACGATGGACATATCGCCCTTGAGCACGCTCCATAGTTGCGGCAACTCATCCAAACTGAATTTGCGCAGCAGGCGGCCAATCGGTGTGATGCGCGGATCGTTACGAATCTTGAAGACGGCGCCCTTCATCTCATTTTGCGCTTCAAGCTGCGCTTTCAAGCGGTCCGCATCAACAACCATCGTCCGGAATTTGTAGCCTGTAAACTTCTCTTTGTTGAAGCCCACAACCTTCCAGCGGTAAAAAATCGGTCCGCGATCGTGAATCTTGATCAGAAAGGCGATCAGAAGAAGCATGGGCCCGAGCACCAGCAGCAGTCCCGCGGAGAAGCCGATATCGAACAGCCGCTTGACAAGAATCTGCCACTCCTTGTGCCGCAGCGACGTGTAGATCAGAACTGGCTGATCGTACTGGATGTCTGTGGACACATGGGCCACGAGACTTGAAAACCAGTTCGACAGGATCACGGCCCGCACGCCCTCCTGCTCGCATAAGGCCAGCATGTCCGTGCAGTCGGCGATTTGCCGCGTCGGGACTGCGAACACAACTTCGTCAATCGTGTGCGTATGCAGAATGCTCGCGAGGTCATCGGGTGTTCCAAGATATTGCAGTTCAGCGGGCATCGCCGCCGCTTCCTTGCGATCCGTGTCCACAAACCCGACAAGCGACAAAGCCCACAACGGATGTTCGCCGATAGTCGTCAGGAAACGCTGCGCTTTTTCCGTCGTGCCGATCACGAGAAACCGTTTACTCATTCCGCCGCCGCTGCGCATATGCTCACGCAGGCTGCGGAAAAAGACGCGATTGATCGTCAGGAGCGCGGCGTTGGTCACCGCGAACAACGTAATCGTTGAACGCGGCGGCAATTCAATACGCAGAACGTAGGCTGCGGCAAAGAGGCAGACCGTGCCGAAAATGGCCGTCCGTGCCGAGAGCTTGAAATCATGCCACACGCTGCTCGGCACCATATCGTGGTGAGCGCGCTGTAAATCCAGCAGCAGCCACCAGATGAGCACCACAAGGAAGCCGACCTCGTAGTAGCTGTGCACGGACTGCGCACTGCCGAAGAAATAAAATTTGCGGATCTCCGTACGCAACGCAAAAGCCACAACAAACGACGCGGCAGTCATGAGCAAATCCACCATCAGGTGGAAAATGCGCAGCCACAAATTTCGTTCGATACTCTTCGGCATACGGGTTCGCTAATTCAGTTCATCAAAAGACGGATCTATGCGCCGTAGAAACCGCGGATCGCATCACAGACTTCCGCCACTTCATCATTCGTCAATTCCGCGGACATCGGCAGTGCAACGG
Organism: bacterium; assembly: GCA_016702305.1. Taxonomy (NCBI): domain Bacteria; species bacterium. The sequence goes on along the minus strand of JADJEH010000001.1, from coordinate 445,797 downwards.
CCTCCTTGGCCAGCCGCTCGGCCACCGGGAAATCGCCTGCTTTATAGCCGAGGAAATCAAAACACTTCTGCAAATGCAGTGGCACAGGGTAGTAGATCATGCTGCCAATGCCCTTACTTTTCAGGTGCTCCATCAACTCGTCGCGGCGCGGCGCCCGCAGACAATACTGATGATAGGTGTGATACGCGCCCGGCACTTCGACCGGCGTGGTCACAGGCGTACCGGCCAACTGCTCATTATACTGCCGGGCCAAGTCGCGGCGCCGTTCATTCCACTCGTTGAGGTGCTTGAACTTGATCACCAGCACCGCCGCTTGCAATTCATCTAAGCGCCCGCAGATGCCGATTTGATCATGGAAATAACGATCCTTGCCGCCATGCACACGGTTAATGCGAACATCGTGCGCCAACGCATCATCGTTGGCCAGCACCATGCCTCCGTCTCCCGCACCGCCGAGGTTCTTGGTCGGATAAAACGAGAAGCAATTCAAATCACCGAATCCGCCGGAAACAACATCGTTGTAGCGCGCCCCAACGGCCTGTGCGGCATCCTCGATGATCAACAGGTTGTGTTTCTTCGCCACGGCCATCCAGGCCGCCGGGTTCACCATCTGACCAAACAGATGCACAGGCATTAGCGCTCTCGTCCGCGGCGTTATTGCGGCTTCAAGCAAATCAGCGCGGGCGTTAAACGTATTTTCATCAACGTCCACGAACACCGCCCGCGCGCCGCCGCGTACAATTGAACTTGCCGTCGCGAAGAACGTGTACGGCGTAGTAATGACTTCATCGCCGGGCTTGGGTTTCAACGCCATGACCGACAACAGCAACGCGTCCGTGCCGGACGATACGCCGATGCCGTGCTTCACACCGGACAACTTGGCCATCGCTTCTTCCAGCGCCTTGCCGCGGCTGCCCAAAATAAACGCCTGTGTTTCAAAAATATTCTGTATATCGGCCAGAACTTCCGAACCGATTTGTTTGAACTGCTTTTGCAGATTCAACATGCCGACACTCATGCGGCCACCCGTAAATAATATTCGACGGTGCGTCGTAAACCTTCTTCCATGGGGACAAGCACCTGATAGCCCATGGCGGATTGTATCTTGTTGATGTCGGCCAGAGAGTCGCGGACGTCTCCCGCCCGCGTCGGCTCATGCTGAAGCGCGATCTCTTTTCCCAGCGCCTTCCCGACGCCTTTCAATATATCGAGCAGCGAGTAGCGCGCACCGCAGGCGACGTTGAAGAACTCGCCGGCCACTTGCTCGGCGGGCGCTTCGCAAGCCAATAGATTTGCGCTGATGGCATTTTCCACGTATGTGAAATCGCGCGACTGCAAACCGTCACCGTGCACGATGGGCGGCACGCCCGCCATTGCGCGCGTAATGAACAGCGGAACGACGGCCGCGTACTGTGACTGCGGATCCTGCCGAGGCCCGAAGATATTGAAGTAGCGCAGTGCGACCGTTTCCAGCCCATACACCGCGTGAAACGCCTGACAGTATTTCTCCGTCGCCAACTTGCTTACGGCATACGGCGAACGCGGCAGCATCGTCATGCTTTCGACTTTCGGCAGCACAGGCGTGTTGCCGTAGACGGATGAACTCGACGCCGCGACGAATCGCCGCACGCCAGCGTCGCGCGCCGCCATCAGAGCATTTAATGTGCCGCGAATATTGACTTCATTCGTCGTGATTGGATCGTCAATTGAGCGCGGTACCGAGCCCAATGCGGCCTGATGGAGCACAAACTCACAGCCTTGCGTCGCGGCGCGGATCGCCGCCTCGTCGCGTAAATCGCCTTCAATGAACTCGATATCGTGTTCAAACTCTTTGAGATTCGAGCGCCTGCCAGTCGCGAGGTTATCAAACACACGCACGTTCTGACCGCGGCGCAGCAGTTCTTCAACGAGATTTGAACCGATAAATCCGGCGCCGCCGGTGATGAGATAGCGAGAACTCACGTTAGGCTTTCTTGTCCGGATCGGGCCGCACGAATGTATAACACGGGTTAATCATGCCGCGGATCGCGGCGAACATATATTCCAACTGGCCGTTCCCGAGTCGCGCGTGACATGGCAGGGCCAACAATGACGATGCTTCATCGCATTCCGTCGCGACGCCGAACGTCAGCAGGCGCTCATGAATCGCGCGCACGCCATACGGCTCGGCCGATCTGAACACATAGCACGCCGGTGCAATTTGCCCCGACTGCGCGGCATGCATACCTGTCAGACCGAACAGCCGCTTGAGTTCGTTCAAGTTGCCAGTGCGCCGTGAATGTTCATCGCCGCGCCTCCGCCAATGCACTTGCAGGCCTTCGCGCACGCGATTGCGTTTCGTTACGTCAAGGCAATGAAACTTATCCCACACTTGCTTGTCCGCGAAGTGCGCGCCGGCCAGCACCGCGCCGAACGGCAGCGGCAGCCATCGGGCGAAATCGAACACCGCGAACGCCCCAAAGGCGCCGCAGCGCGGCGAATGATCATTCGTGAGCATCACATCGCGGCAGTCTTCAATCAGCGGTTCAGGTCTTAGACTGAGCTCTTCGGCCTCGGGGCAATAGTAGCCCCACCGATGACAGGCGATCCGGGCCGCGCATGTCTCAGGACGCGCACTGAATTGCCACTGATCGCCGAATAGTTCGCGCAACTGCTCAATGTAGGACGCTTCACCAATCGCCGCCCAAACTCCCACGTGCGCGCCTTTTGCAACATCCGCCGCGCGCAACGCGGATTGCAGCGCAAAGGGCCACGACGGCATGTATGTGAACTCGGCTTCGAGAAACTCCGCGAGCTGGGTGTTAATCGCGATCACCTGCTCTTCGGGCGCATCGAAATCCTCACCGCCGAACGGCTCAATGCGAATCCGGGGCCGGGCTTCTTCAGGCGGGCTGCGAAACAGAATCGGGTAGGGCTGCGTGCAGTACTTCTGGAAGTAGTGCTGCAACTCGTTACGGAAACTGACGCCGACGTCCAGGTACTGAAACTCGCTGTTCTCAAACACACACACGACATGCCAGAACAAATAGGCGTTCGCTTCTATCTCGCGCCCTTTTTCATTTGTGCCGCCGTAGTGATAGAACAGTGTGTTCGGAGTGACCGGCGTGACGATAATCCCGCCCACCAATTCCTCGCCGACATAGGCAAGATAGAGATGCTGCTCCGCCTCAAGCGCGGGCGTGAGCGTTTCGGGATCATACCAAAGCTGCGCCATGAGCGACAGGTCGCGGCTCTCTTCAACGCGGATGCCCGCGTTCTGCGCTTTGCGGATACCCTGCTTAGCGCGCGAGCGCAACTCGCGCCACGCCACCTCGCGATTGAGGTGCAGCAGCGAGCCGCGCGTAACAATGTCTTTACCGACGTATTGCAAGGATTATGGGCAGATGCCGGCCGGTACGCCGGTTTCGGTCTGGATGGCTGAGCAGCTAGTCATGATCGGTGAGACGTTAACAGTCGGGCACGTGCCGTCGTCGTCGCGATCATGAACATATCTGTCATAGATTTCAAATAGACTGGATGTTCCCCAGGAATTGCGCGTGGCGTTCATGTCTTCGGTGTTGTGCTGATTGCAGTTAAAGAAGACCACGAAAAAGTCTACGCTGGAGAAACAGTTGTAAATTAGATTCGGAAACGACGGGCCACGTTCGTCTTCAGTGACGCCGATGTTCATCACCGAGTTCATGCGGGCGAAGTTGTTGTGATGAATTCGCGTCGTCGAGTCCACGAACGAGCCGATCTGAAAGGCGTACCACGAGGTCTCGAACACGTTATTGCGGAATTGCGACGTGTTGACGATGTCAAGCTTTATAACGCCGCGGTCTCCGCTGCCGCTGGTGTCCGTTCCGCCGCAGTCGCGAAACCAGTTGCAGTAGATGTCTACGTCCGTCATGCTTTTCAGCACGATCGCAAACGGGTCACATCCCTGGAATATCGAACGCTGCACCTCCAATCCCGTCGTGGACGAATTGAACACGCCCGTGCCGACGCCTTCAAACACACAATTCGTCACCGTCGGCGGTTGGAATCGCGCGTTGACGCCCTCCGCAGTAATGCCATTGAAGTAGCAATGGTCTACCGTGCCGCCGTTCGTTTCAAGGTCGAGTGCCGTCGAACCGTCGCGGAACGCGCAGTACTCGAGATCGGGCGGCGTTGCGCCATCGTTGAACTTCACGTATATCCAGCGATCCGCGCGGCGTCCGACATACTCATTGGCCATGAACCGTACGAAGTTGTCAGGCTCGCCGCGGGCGATTAACGTGCCGTCTACCTCAATTGATCCGGCGCCGACGATGCGTACAATTGCGCCCGGTTCGATCGTTAGCGTCACGCCATCGTCTACGACCAGAAAGTTATCTTTCACGACGTAATGTACGCCGGATTCCCACGTCGTGTTCTCAGTGATGACGAATTGCTCTTCGATCACGACTTCGAGCGGCAATCGTAACTCGCCGACATCCACGTCGCCGCCGGACGTAGAGAGTTTTTTCGGAACCGACCAGCCATGACCGGGTTTCTCGGCGATTATGACGTAGTCGCCGGCGACCACCTGTTCAAAGCGAAATTCACCGCTGCCGTTGGCCGTATCAACCTGTTCCGTGGTCAACGGGCGATGGTCAAATGTGAATTCGAGGGCATACGGAAAACCCAATTGCGGTTCGTCGTCGTTCACCGACCAGATGGACGAGTCGTCTTCCGGATTGGGTGCCTTGATCAGCTTTACGATCGCACCACCGCCGCCGCCTTCTGCTGCGGTCACACGGCCCACGATACCGCTCTGGCTGTCGTCCTCTCCTTTGCAGGAGATGAGCAGCAGAGCGTAAATCAAAATGCTCAGGAGTGCCGTCAGACGAAAATCGCTCTTCATTCTTGCTTTCAATTCCAATAGACGATCGCGGCCGTGGTCAACGCCCACATGGCCACATTCAGCAAGGTGGCGCGATCCCGCACGAGCAGCTTGGACGGATCGCCGCCTTCGCCGCGTGTGTAGATCAGGTAGAGGTAGCGAAAGATGCCATAGACGACGAACGGCAGCGTCCAAAACAGCGCGTGCGTGCCGTAGCGGCTCACCGTGTCGTCGGAAATCGTGTAGAGGCTGTAGGCCACCAGCGTCGCCGCGGACAGCGCGGCGATCATCTGGTCAATGAAGTGCAGGTTATAGGCCGCCAAACTCGGGCGATGCGACGCCGCAGCTTCGCCCAACAGCGCGATTTCATGCCGCCGTTTGGCCAACGCCAGAAACAGGGAGAGCAGGAACGCGCACAGAATCAGCCAGTAGGAAAGATACACTTCGGGCAATATCGCGCGAACAATCGCCACACCGCCAACTGCGCGCAGCACGAAGCCGAGTGACAAGATGAGCACGTCAAGAATCACGGCGCGCTTCAATCCCAGCGAGTATGCGAGATTCGCGGCCAGGTAGGCGATGCCGACCATGCCGAAGAACTTGTCAAGATAGAACGCCCACGCAACGGCGATCCCGCCTAACGCCACCGACAATGCTCCGGCCATCGCCGGCGACACGCGCCCGGAGGCGATCGGTCTGTTCTTTTTCTTGGGATGCTCGCGATCAGCCTGTAAGTCGAGCAGATCGTTCAGCGCATAGACCGCGCTCGAGAGCATGCAGAAGACCGCAAAGCCCTCCAGCGCCTGCAGGATCACTTCAGGATTACTGAGCACAACGCGCGCGGGCGAGAACAGCACCGCGGCGAAGAGAATCATGTTCTTCGACCACTGCGCCGGGCGCAGCAATTCGATAATGGCGGACAGGCGGTTCACGTACGCCCGCGTTTAGAGTTTGACCACGTTGTCACGGCGGCCCAATTTGGCCGTCGCGTTGCGCGCATCGAACACCAGCGGCACACTGTTCGTCAACATGTCGTAGTCAATAACGCGGTGATCCGTGCAGATCACGGCGGCGTCATACTTTTTGAGCTGTTCCGGTGTGAACGGCACCGACTTATGCTTGTGATTGGCCGTCTCTACCTCGGCGATGAACGGATCGTGATAATCCACGGTCGCGCCGCGTTTGATAAACAGTTCAATGATGTCGAGCGACGGCGATTCGCGTACGTCGTCAATGTCGCGCTTATAGGCCACGCCCATCACCAGGATTTTCGTGCCCTTGACCGACTTCCCGAGATCATTCAGCGCTTCGGCCACGCGTTCCGTGACGTAATCCGGCATCTTGGTGTTGATGTCGTCGGCTAATTCGATGAAACGCGCGCGGTATTTCAGCGTCTTGAGCTTCCACGAAAGGTAGATCGGATCAATCGGGATGCAGTGACCGCCGAGACCAGGTCCCGGATAGAACGGCATGAAGCCGAACGGCTTCGTGGAGGCTGCGCGAATCACTTCCCACACGTCCACGCCGAGAATCTTGCACATGATTGCGAGCTCGTTCACGAGTCCGATGTTAATCGAGCGGAACGTGTTTTCAAGCAGCTTGACCATTTCGGCGGCCTGTGTACTCGACACGGGCACGATCTGTTCGATGACCAGCCCGTAAATCGCTTCAGCCACTTCCATGCAGGCGGGTGTGGACCCGCCGATAACTTTCGGCGTATTGTGCGTGCCGTATTTCTCGTTGCCCGGATCAACGCGCTCGGGCGAGAACGCGATGAACACGTCCTGTCCGACCTTGAGGCCCATTTCCTCGAATGCGGGGACCATCAATTCGTCGGTGGTGCCGGGATAGGTCGTGCTCTCCAGCACGATCAAGAGACCGGGATGCGCGTACTTGAGAATCTCGTCGCGCGCGGCGAGAATGTACGAGATATCCGGATCGCCCGTTTTGCGCAGCGGCGTCGGCACGCAGATCGAAATAGCATCGAGCTCGCGGATAACGGCGTAATCGCTGGTGGCCTTGAGCGTGCCTTTTTTGACGCACTCGGCCAGCACCTTGCTATCCACGTCAAGGATGTAATTGTCGCCCGCATTGATCCGGTCAACCTTACCCTGGGTGATATCAATGCCGGTGACAGAAATGCCCTTGGCGGCGAACTGAACGGCGAGCGGTAGCCCGACGTAACCCAGTCCTACGACGCCGACTTTCAGCGTCCGGTCCTGGGCCTTCTTTTTTAACTCGTTCAGAATCATAAAGTTCTTGGTGTCCTTACCGAAAATCGGTGACTCTAAATATACAAAGAGGAGGGCAGAAAAGCAATGAAAAAGGGGCTGCCCGTTGCCCCCTGTAAGATGCTTTGCAATTGTTATACCTGTATTTGCGATATGACAAGTTATACGCACTTCAACATGTTCAACAGAAGAGACCCTCGGAAGTTTCTGAACAAGTGGCCATCGAAACGACGACGGGGTCGCGTTTCTGTGGCCGGTACCTCCTCGCTTTTCGCCGGAGCGCTCAGCTTGCTGGGGAGAATATGCGTCAAGTCCGGCCTGACAATCCGAATCGTCCCGTATTAATCACCTGTCATTTCAGCACGACTACCTTGACCGTTTGCACCCACTCCCCCGCCGCGACGGAGGCAAAGTAGATGCCCGAGGCCCAGCGCTCGGCGTTGACGGCACAACGGTGTTCGCCTGCGTTCATTCTTCCCATGCTCACGCTCTCAACCTCTTGCCCCAGCACATTGCGAATCGTCAGCGCCACCTCCGCGCTGCGCGGCAGCGTGAAGGAGAGGGTAGTTGTGGGGTTGAAGGGGTTGGGGTAGGCGGAGAGGGAGAATTTCTCAGGTACACTCGGATGATCTTCTTCTGCATCGAGCGGATTCCAGCGGAAGTAGCGCGATCCGCCTTGCAAGTGATCAACGTGAATCAACTGACCAAATTTGCAAGCTCGTGTCGCGCGCACTCTAATCGAACGAAGGGTAGCGACGGTTCGAGCTACGAGAACCGCCAGCCGTTCCCGCGTTCGTCATTCCCACCTTCCAGCCCAAAATTCTACAATAGAAAAGCGCGACCCCGAGGAGCCGCGCCAATATCCAAATTCTAAATTCGGACTTCGTATTCCAGCAGGCCGCCTACTGAACGCTAAGCAGATAAACACGCCCGACATTTTCCATGACATCCTGATCCCACCAGCGGCCCCCAACGCCCAGATCGGGCGCTCCATTGCCGTCTAAGTCGCCGAACGACGAGACGCTATTCCCGGCCGCATCAGCGATGTTCTCACCCGAGAACTGGTAGAAGTCCGTCTCCCAGCCACCATAGTAGAAATAGACCACGCCGCGTGCCTGATTAGCATTCGCCGCCTGCGCCGCCCAGTCACCCTTCCCGTCGCCGTTCAGGTCGCCCAGCGCAAACACGCGTTCGCCATAGCGCCCGGCTTCTACCCCACCTGTGAATGTCGCGTTGGCGTTGTCCGGCAGAGTCGCGCCACCGTGATACACGTAGACTTTTCCCAACTGCTTGCCACCGCTGGTGAACTGAGGCGCGCCCACGACCAATTCCGCCACGCCGTCACCGGTCTGATCCGCGACGATTGCCGTGGACCAACCATACTGGTCCTGGAAGCTGGTCAGTTCGCCCTTGTAGAGCCTTGTAGGCTTGGATACATCTATGCCCTTGCCGCCCTTGAAAACGTACACAGCGCCGTAATACGTCGCTTCCGTGCCGTAATGCGGAGCGCCAACAACGATATCAGCTTGGCCATCGCCGGTAATATCACCGCTTGAGACCGAGGTCCCATAAAGATCATTCAGCGTACCAAGCTTGCTTTCGAGATCGGGGCTCTTGGCCGTGCCGTTCGCATTGCCGAAATACACGTAGACCCGACCCGCAGTCGCACCGTTCTTGGCGGAGTGCGGAGCTCCCACGACGAGGTCGGCAAAGCTGTCGCCGTTCACGTCGCGCGTCATGTCAATCGAACGGCCGAACGAGTCTTTGCTCTCGCCGACGGTGATGACCGCGGCAGCCGATCCGAAGTTCGCGCCGCCAAGATAAAGATAGACTTTACCGGCCGGCTTGCTCCCGGTGCCCTGGCCACCCTCAGCGGCAATCGCCAAGTCGGGAGTACCGTCACCGTTGAAATCGCCGGTGGACATCGAAGAGCCGAACAGTTCGCCGTCTTCCTGTCCGCGGATGGTCAGCACGGGATCATTGGCCAGCAGACCGTCATAGAAATGCACGGCGCCGCGCGACACGGGTCCGGCGTTTTCGCCCGTGTACGACACAGCATACAGCTTGTTGCCGCCGGTCCAGGCATAGGCGCCTTCAACCGCGGAACCAAAGTAAGCCCGCGCATCAGGGCCGTCCATGACACGCAAGAGATACTTAGCCGAAGCATTGCGTGATTCCAACTGCGCAAGTGACAGTGCATAAACCGCCAGCACCGCGACAGCGGAGATTAACACATAACCGATTCTCTTCATGGCCTGCTCACAGGTTAAAACGAGAACTCATGGAGTGAGTCGAGGAGTGGCGGACGGTTTCCGCAACACTCCTCGACACAGTATCAAAGGTAGTAACGCTTACCGAATGCGCACGAGGTCAATACGGCGGTTCTGGTAACGGCCCTGCTCGTTGGCATTGCTGGCAACAGGCTTGGTCGAACCATATCCCTTGGCCACCAGTCGGCTGGGATCAACACCGCGCGAGATCAAGTAGTTGCGCACCGCATCGGCACGGGCCTGCGACAACGGATTGTTGATCGCATCCGAACCGGTGTTATCAGTGTGGCCTTGGACTTCGAGAAGCTGGATTTCAGGATGCTCGTTGATGAGCTTGGAAGCACCGTCGAGCACGCGTGCGAACTCGTCGGTGATTTCCGCGGAACCCGTGGCGAAATTGATACCCGGGAAGCTAACGACGCCGCCCGTTTCCATCCACACGGTTTCCATCGAATCCTTCTGTTCCGGACGCAGCAGCTCAAGCGAGAGCTTCAGCGACGGATTGCCTTCGAAGATGTAACGATGCACGAATTCCTTCGGGCCGTCGTTCTTGCACACCATAGCTTCTTCGCGGCGGGCGCGCTTCAGCGTACCCATCGCGCTCGTCAGCTCGTTGCACTCCTGGAAGAAGAAATTCAGCGAGATGCGGTGATTCTCATTCAAGAACGCCTGCGGCTCTTCCACGTAGGCATACTGAATGCCGAAGCTCTTGAATCCGAAACCGAAGCCGGCTGTGATACCGCTATTGGCCTGATCCGTCTCAACGATATCGTTGACACCGGCGGCCAGATAGAAGCTCACGTTGTCGCTGACTTCGAAATCGTACGCGCCTCCGAGGTCGAGCGAAGCGTCTTCGTCTTCGATCTTGTTGATGTCACTCGTCAGAGTCACACCCTTCCACGGGTTCACGCCGACACCGAAGCGGGCTTCATAAGGCACGTTGTCGTCGCCGTATTCACCGGCGGCGTCACGCATCATAAAACCGAACTGCAGTTCGTCGTACGCGCGGAACAGCAAGCCTGCATCGAGACCCCAGCCGTCGTTATCGGCAAGGTCTTCCTGCAAGTACTTCGCGCTCAAACCGAGCGAGAAGCCCTTGCCGAGGCCACGTGCGTAGCTCAACTGGAAGGCGTTTTCGCCCACGTCGAAGCTGCCGGTCTTGGCCCCGGTTTCGTCATACTGACCGATTCCGGTGATGCCTGCGTTGAGCCAAGAAAGGCCGAAGGTACCAATCTTCTCCGCGCACAGCGATGCACCGATGTAATTGTAGTTTCGATCGGCTTCCAGACCGCCAGTGTACATCAGCGCCACTTCAAATTTGTGGAGCCAATGTAGCGCCGCCGGGTTCCAGTAAGCCGCGGTCGCGTCCTTGGCAACGGCGGTTTGGGCGGTACCCATCGCCATCGCTCGCGCCCCGACGCCCATCCGCAGGAACGGTGCGGCGTAGTTTTGCGCGTTGGCGGCAGAGACACCGAACAGCATCAGCATGCACAGGCCCAGCGCCGTATTGCGAATTCGGGATGTCATATCCCTTCCTCCTGTCCTATCGGCTATTCTCAAGTATTTCATCTTCCGGAATTGGGAAAACTCAGGGGTGGGGAAGGTTGCCCTTCCCCACCCACCGGGTTATTGATTAGTTGCTCGCCTTTTTGTAGGCGACCTTCACGATGTTGTTCAAGGTGACGCCATCGCCCGTGACCTTAACGTTGGCAAGGTACACGCCGTTGGCGACTTCTTCGCCCTTGTCGTTGGTACCGGCCCACGTAATGGACGCGTTGTTATCGGCAAGTACGCCATCGAACACCTTCGCGACGAAGCGGCCCGAGAAGTCGTAGATCATGATGCTGACGTACGCACCGTCACCGGAACCCGGTTCGATCGGCAGGACGAAGGTCGTGTGACCGTCTTCCTTCGTGAACGGATTCGGATAGTTGTACGTTTCGCCACCAAGATTGATCTGCTCGTGACCGACACGGTACATCCACTGCTCGGTCGCACGGTTGCCGGCCAGGTCGCTCACGTCTGCGTGCAGGTAGTACACGCCAGCTGTCTGCGGGCCGAGGGCCAGGGTTGCGTAGCCCGTCAGGCCGTTGCCGGCGATGCTGACGTTCGACGTACCCTCAATCGCGCCACCATCTTCAGTCGTCCACCAGATGCGGATGCTTTCCGGATCCAGACCAACCGTACCGACTTCAGCAAAGTCAACTCGGAAGTTGAGGGCTTCACCAATGGCCAGCGGGTTATCCGGATCGGAAGCCGGATCAACATTCGTGAAGATCGGGGCACCGGTGTCTACCGTATAGACCTGTGTGATCGGCGCCATCGGGGCACCACCGCTGAACGAACCGTTCAACGTGGCGCGGATGCTCTGCAGACCAGTGAGGTCAAAGTTAGCGCAGTAGGAAGCGACGCCTTCACTGAAGGTGACCGGCGCTTCCACCACGATCGGGGCCCAGACAAGCTGGTCGTCCACCAGCATGGCACCTTCCAGCGTCATCGTCACCGTGCTGCGGTCAACCTGATCACATTCGAAGCTGGCTTCGAAGCAATGCGGCATGGCCGACACATGGAACGGTTCGAGGAAGTAGATTTCGCTCAGGCAGCCTTCGAAGCCAACGACCTGGAAGCTCCAGACCTTGCTGCTCGTGTTGCAGACGTAGTCACAGACCGTCAGGATGACGCTGTAGGCACCGTCTTCAAGGTTGCCAGACCAGGTAATGATGCCGCCATTGATCACCGATTCCGGCGTCAGCTCAGTGCGAACACCCGTCGAGTGATTGTGGAGGAACATCTCGATACACTGCGGATCCACGCCGCTGTTGCCGTCAAGGCTCGAGAAGCCGCGGGACAGCGCATCACGCCAGGCGCCAAGGTCTAGCTTGGTGGTGCTGATCGTGCTGACCTTATCGCCCTTCTCACCCTTGTTGCCGGTACCGATGAAGCCCGTCGCCGGAGTGACGTTCTTATCGAGCAGCATGTCGTTGCCCGGCATGCCGACGGCGCTGAATTCTTCGTCGTCGAAGAAGTGGGCACTGATCGTCACAGGCAGATCACCGTTGACCACGCTGCTATCCAGCGGGCTGATGACCTGAACCACCGGGGCCGTCTCGTCCACGACCCACGTCTGCACGATTTCCGTAACCATGCCGTACTGGTCACCGGCGGTCAGGACGATGCGGATGTCATTCGGGGTACCATGACCGCCGAAGTCACCGAAGGTCGCTGTGCCGTTCACCGTGAACGTCTGGTTCGTATTACCGTTGTCGTACGCCGGGTTGATGTCGAGCGATACGTTCGCCGTCAGATCGTATTCGGTGATCTGACCGTCATTGTCATAGAGGCCGACGAAGTGCGCGGCGATGTCGCCGTTGCGGACGTTGGCGCCGTCGTTCTCCTGAACCGTGGCCGTGAAGTCCAGCGGGAAGTCGGGGTTCCAGAAGCCATTGTACTGGCAGCTGCCGTCTTCCACCGTGCCGAACTCAACGATCGGGCCGGTGCTCAGGACGCGGAATGTCCAGGTCCACGTGGCCAGGTTGCCCACGCAGTCTTCAGCGTACGCGTTCACAGTCCACACGCCGGCGATCGGATCCACAAGGACGACCTTGGCGCTGGAGCGTGTACGTTCGATGAAGTCTTCTTCGTCTTCGTAGCGCAGGACCTCGCCACGCGGCGGGACGACGACGAACCACACGCGGTCGGTAATGATACCTGAACCGTTGTCGTCCAGCGTCTCGCGCTCATCGCGGCCGATCGAGGCTTCATTCTTGGAAGCAACGTTGCCCTTGCCCGTTACACGCGACGCGGCGGACATACCCTTGGTCAGGGTCTGGTTGCCATCGCCGATGTTGAACAGCACGCCGTTGCAATCATCGTTGTATTGAACTTCGACCACCACGTTGCCTTCATTCTGGACACTGTCGTCAGTGGCCGGGAAGTGCGCGGTCTCAACCGGCTCGCAACCGTCTGCCGTATAGGTCTGGGCCGACATGTTGTAACCGTTATTGTCGCCGCCGGCAACGAAGTGAATATTACGCGTCTCGACGGTCACGGCCAAGCCGGTCTGACCATCCGGGAACGAACCGTCCAACATCACTTCGACTTCCACCGTGTCTTCACCGGCCGGATCAACCGTGGTCGGACCGCTGACGACGATGCCATCAGGAACAGTCGAGACCGTGTAGCTAATACCGTTCGGCGCGATCGGGGCGCTCGCCACCGTCGTCACGATGAAGTTGAACTCGACCGGGTTCTCCGAATCGTATTCCGGATTGAACCACGTACCACAGGCACCTTCGTTGAAGTCAACAGCCGGTCCCGGGCAGGCCACGTAGTAGTTCCACGTGATGGACTGGGCGTCCGTCGTACCGATGTTACCCGCGTTATCCGGGACAAACATCGCGACACTGTGCGGTCCAGGCGTGTAGAACATGTCCGCGGCTTCACCGGAGGTCGGACCGCCGAAGTTGAAGACGAAGTCATTCTGGCCAGGCGAGTTGATGAAGAAGTTCAGGCCTTCATTCGTCGTGTCGGCGGCCGTGAAGGCGACACCGTCAATGACGAACTGGACACCACTCAGGTTGACGCCGGCGGCTCCGTAGCAGCAGCGGCCCCAATCGCTGATCGAACCCTGGATCGGCAGACGCTCGCCACAGTTGAACGTGTCAGCCGCGAAGTTGATCGGATCTTCGTCGTAGCGATCCGACCAGCCCCAATCATGGGTCCAGAAGAAGTCGCCGTCATTATTCGAGCAGTCCACCGGATCTTCGTTCGGCGTACCGTCGCCGTCATCGTCAATTGCGGCGCCAATCGGCGACACAGGCGTGATGACCGGCGGCACGATGTCCACCGTGTAACGATAATCCTGGGTCTCATCGTTGTAGTTGCAGACGTTGTTGTAGACGTGCCAGTGAGCGCACAGCGTCAGCGGGCAATCCGTACCGAAGTAGTAGCCTGTCTCTTCGTCGTACCAATCGTAGAAGATGTTGTCAATCAGGCCGTCCCACTGCACAGTCACAGAGGCGCGGTAACCGATCAGGGCTTCGTCTTCATAGATGGGCTCGAAGGTCATGGCTTCAGCTGTCACTTCGTGCACGTATTGGCTGTTCTCGACGCCGCAGTTGGCGAGGTCAAGGTAAACGCTCACGGTATCAATACCGGATTCGCGGTCCACCAGGTCGGCCCACAGCGTGATGCTGACATCACCAATGTAGGTCGGTTCGGTATGCGCGGTCGGCGGCGTAAGATCCACGTAGAACGGCGTCACGTTAGTCGGGCGGTCATCCAGGTAGTACTGGATGGTGTGGGTGCCTTGCGTCAGGCAACCGAACCACGGGCCGCACGAATTCGCATCGGGGTTGAACGACACGGCCATGATGCCCGTGATTTCGTCGTAGTCGATGATGAAGACGTCATAGCCGTCGCACTGATTCTCTTCGTACCAGCCTTCCGTGTACGCCGGCTCGCCATCGTTCACGATGCGGATACCATCAAGCCACACGTCCACACGGTCCGGCGTCGGCGGGTATTCGCCCTGGCCGAGGACCACCCACCACTGCGGGTTGCAGTCAGTGACCGGCACGCCGTTGTAGTAGTTGAGACCGGATTCGTCGTAGGACGGGTCGCAGTCGCCACCGTTGTTCAGATGGACGTTTTCACTGATCGGGCGAATCGAGGTGATGAACACCGCAAAGCGCGCACGATCCGGGCAAACGCTCGTCAGATCGGATACATCCCAATCCGGCGTCCACTGGAAGTCAACGATGCCGTTTTCAAGATCGCGGTCGTTGTAGGTGATGCCCCACTCCTGCCACATACCGTTGTACTGGCCGGATTCATCTTCATCATCCCAGTTCCAGTAGGCCACGACCACCTGCCATTCTTCCGCATTTTCCGGAAGCAGGCTGTTGTCGAAGTGCATACGGAAGGACGACGCGGGCTGGACGATATCCAGATCGTCAAGGTCGTCGCTCTGGATTTCCACAACGTTCGAGATCAGAGTGTAGTAGTACTGGTAAGCCGGCACGAGGCTGTGCGACTGCGACGGCAGATACGACTCGAACCACAGGGAGCCGGCCCAGCCGGTGCCCCATGCCGGGATGGTCACTTCGAGGGCGCCGTCTTCGCTGACGAGCGTGCCGTTCGAACCACCCTGGTAATTGGCTTCATGGATATCCATGGAGTAGGTCGTGATCTGCGTGAAGATGTTATCACCCTGCTGCACCTTGTTCGAGGTGAAGACCGTGATTTGACCATCTTCGTCTTCCAGCTGGCACGGTCTGGTGTTCAGCGGCAGTTCACCGGCGTAGAAGCTGGAACCAGCCTCCGGCTCGATGCACACCACACCAGCCTCGATCAGGCAGTTTTCGGTATAGTCTTCCAACGTGGTCAGGACCCACGGCTGCTGTTCACCGTTGCTCGGGACACGCACCCAGTCCGGCGTCCAGATCTGGACTTCTTCCGTGACGGTGACGTCTTGACGACGCCAGATCGCCGCGTTCGGATCCACGTTGCCGCTTTCATCCCAGGCGACGGCACGGAACCATGCATTGGCCGGGTATTCGTCGAATTCGAGGGTGATCTGCCACAGGTGCCAACCGAGCCATTCGTTGCACTGGTCAACACGGGTGTTCACCGCGTCAGCCAGCGGGATCCACGATCCGCCCTGGTTCAGCGAGATCTGGAACTGCACCTGAGCGGTCCAGTTCGTATCGCAGTCGTCGGTCACGGCGTACAGGTAGTCGTTGCAAGCGAATTCATTGTCGGCGTCGAAGCCAACGATGCAAGCGCGCTGGAACTGCGAGTCTTCCACATAGATCGTGATCGCATGTTCGCTGCAGTTTCCGGCCTCGTCCCAAGCCACCACACGGAGGTAGTAGTTGTTGTTCGGGCCGATATCGGTCGTCGCCACTTGCGCCGACCACAGCGGGCCTTGCGTGTCGCACGAAATCAGGTCAACTTCGTCAACGGTATTGCCGCCGTAGAAGCAGACGCTGTCCACATCACTGTTGCCGCCGTTACCAAAGATGTCTTGGGCCGTAGCGACCATGTTGACAATTTCGCCCCACGGGACAACCGTACCTTCCGGTGACATGTCACCGTTCACGTTGGTGAACTGGACATCCGGCGGGCAGTTATCTACGCGGACGCTGTCAGCAAACAGCACGTAGGCAAGGTTCGAGGTCGGGACGGCGTTGTCGCTCAGGACCGCGCGCAGGCTGATCGTAAGGCAGGAACCTTCGAAGTAGTCGTAGGCATCCCACGAGTAGATCCAATTGCCTGTCACACCGGCATCCTGATAGGCGTAGCCGATTCCTGACCAGAACGTATCGTCGTTCGGATCAGCAGCGTTCTTCCATTCGAACCACACCGTGTCAAGACCAGCATCGGTAAGCTGGTTGTTGAAACGCACCCAGATGTCATCCGGATTACCGTCAATCGCCAGCGGTCGGGTAAGCGAGCAGTAGCCGCCCACCAAGCCATGCGAATCCGGCATATTGTCCGTCAACGTCCAGGTCAGACTGTGATCAATGACGATGTTGCGGCAGTCTTGGGCCATGGTGACCAGGTCACCGCCGAGGTCGGCGGAACCGATCGCGCACAGCTGCGCAGGACCTTCGTCAATCGTCGTCACATCCCAACCGCACAGGTTCCAGTAGATCGTGCCAACCGGGTTTTGAATCGTCTCGATTTCCGTAGTGTCGCCACCGCGGATCCAGACGAAGCGAACGTAATCAAGGTTCGGCTCGCTCGACACTTCGATGCAAACATTTTCACCGTTGACGTGCGGGGTTTCTTCGGCCGGGTAGCCGCCGATCGTGGTGATCGACAGGTTAGCCTCTTCATCCACCACCGTCGCGGTCCAATCCACCAGGTAGCTGCCCTGGGCATCGTACATGTCCGTCCATTCGCAGAGGTCAGTCGCCACGGCGAGGAAGTCGTACTGCCAGGTCACCACCATCGTGGTCGGCGCCGTCCAGTTGAAGCTGTACGGGAAGTTTCCATCGGTGTCAATCAGGGCCAGAGCTGCAGGTTCACCGTTTTGTGCACGGTAGTAGAGCTGGACCTGACGCAGACCGAAGTTATCGGAAGCGTTGATCACAAAGGTGTGTTCAGCGCCGCGTTCAATATTCGTCACCGGGACGCCGTCACGCCAGACTTCGACGATCAGGGCTTCCGGAGCTTCGTTATCAATGTTCACCTGCCACAGGGCCTGCGCCGGGCGACCTTCAGCACCCATGGACAGATCACCGTCCATGTTACCGAAGTTGTCTTCCGCGAACGCGCCGAGCCAGTAGGTACCATTCAGCAGTTCCGTATTCCAAGTGCCTTCGGCCAGTACAAACTCGCCGTTCGGACCTTGGATGGACTGGATGCCATGTTCACGCGATGCGCGTTCGATCACCGTCCACGGGCCGTTCGAACCGACTTCGAGGAAGGCAAACGTAACGGCTTCGACATCTTCGTCATCCACTTCCGCCGTCAGCGTAATGTCGCCGTGGAGGAAGATAACCGAAGAATCAGGCGTGCAATCCGGCGTGGCCTGCAGGTCGTGAGCGGTCGGGGCCTGCGTGTCAGCAACATAGAAGCGCTTGACATAACCGTTGGCCATCAACCACGCCCACTTTTCTTCGACCGTCATGCCCTGACCGTAGTTCAGGAACTGCGTCCAGGTCAGCTCGTTGCCGGCCTGATCGGTTGTCAGCACTGCAACGTCATACCACAGGCCGGGTTGCGGCGCCGGGCAGTCGTTGTGCCACAGGTCAACATTGTTCACCGAGAACGGACCGGTCGAATCGTCGCCGAAGTAGCACCAGCTCCACATTTCGAGCGGGTGATCTTCAGCGCGCTTGATGAACCAATGCGCACCGTAGGCGTCGCCTTCGACTTCATCGGCACAAGCACCCACCGTCAGCATGGTGAAGCGTTCGACGCTGTCGCCAATCTGCGGCTCGGTCCAGTTATCACAGGTTTCCAGCTGATCAACGTTGACGCCATTTTCCCAGACGAAGACTTGGGCCATCGGAGCCATCACGTCGAACGACACGATGTAGCTTTCCATTTCCTCCGAATTGCCGCACTCGTCCTGCGCCCAGCTGCGGACCCAGACGTCGCCGGCCATGCCGGAAACATCCCAGACCACAGACCAGAAGATGTCATGGTCAACACCGTCCCACCACGGGTTCGGCTGTTCGCCTTCCCACGCGCACGGTTCGCTGTCTTCCTCGTCAACACCGATTTCAAACCACGTCGTCCCGTCGAAGCTGTACTCGAAGTACACGCGCTCGACGTCGCCGTTGATGCTCGGCCAATCGTCACCGATCGTCGTGAAGGCCTGCAGCCAGATGTCATGAATGTCACCCAGTGCGCCGACGCTGACCGTGTTGGTCTGCTGATCCACGATCCACAGGCCGTTAACGCCCTGGTCGCGGTCATCATCACACCACGGTTCTTCGGTGAGACCGACCGACCAAACCATCGAGGACGGCGGGGTCGTATCGAAGATGTAGATATTAATCGCGTGACCTTCATCAAAGGCGCTCATGACGCGTTCGACGTCAAGGTCACCGTTCTCCCAACGATCCTGGGCAATCGCAATGACGTGCAGGGAATCGCCGCAAGTGATGTTGGTCAGGTCAAGCTCGGCATAATGCGGGTTGCACGGGCTCGGAATGGTGCCGCACTGCGTCCACGCGTCAGCTTGGTTCGGGTGCCAGATATTCTTGCACCAGAGTTCGACGATGTTATTGGTCTGCGTCGAGTCATCCGGGTTGAGACCATCGGTCCACTCGATCCACAACGTGGCGGGGTTGTCTTCGCCGGCGTTGATTTCGATCCAGGTGTTCTCTTCGGTCACCGGCTCGCCGTTGACTTCGGTGATGTCGGCCACAGGTTCAGCGTGGTCAACGTGCACCCAGAATTCATCGAGCATTTCGATCGGTTCGATCTGGCAGATGGCGTCGTGCGCACGGGCCCAGACACGGTAGTAACCGCTCGGGTACATGGCAGCGCCTTCATCCGTCGTATCAGCGAGGTTCCAGCTGATATTCCAGCCCGGGTATTCGTGCGAGTTGTAGGTCGGGTTCCACCAGAACGTGTCCACCGCAGTGGCGGCCACGCCGGCATCTTCCGATTCAACATACAGCACCATGTACCAGATATCCTGTTCGTAGGACGGAATCACACCGGCCACCGAGACAGCCTGTTCGCCGCCGATTTCAGTGGTGCCGTCAAGGATATTGTCGTACAACGTCGTCCAGTCTTCCTCAACACAGTCGTAACCTTGGAAGGACAGCGACTGAATATCAGTGTGCTCCGGAACGGCCGGGTAGCAATCGATGCAAACGAGGTTCGTAGTCTGACCGTCACAGGTCGTAGACACTTGCACGCTGTCTTCGTTGCCCTGGCAATCCGTGAAGTGCACCGTGAAGATGTAGCAACCGTAGTCAAGGCCAGCGTCGCCCTGGCGGTCGCGCCAGTAATCACACAGGTCACCACCAAAGTCGAAGTACCACTCGTCGTCGTCGGAACGAGTCATCGCGCCGAAGTTGTACCAGTAGTTGCTGTCTTCGCGTACCGCGGTCAGCCAGACTTCGTCTTCGTTAAATTCGCCGGACAGTTCATCCGCGTCGAACAGCATGTTGATCATGGCCGCGCCCGGCGTAATGTCGAGCCAGCAGCGGTCGCCGCAAGCGGTGGCCACTTCAGCCGTCGTTACGGCCGTACCGGCACCGGTCGGCGGCAGAGCGTCAATGTACAGAACCACAGCGTCGGACGTATCGTTGCCATTGTAGTCTTCCACGATGGCGCGGATCCAGAAGATCTCCTGATCACCGACGTCTTCAGGCTGCGGCTGGAAGTACACGCACTGCGTGGTGTCGCCGTTAAGGCCGTTATTGATCGGATCATAGATCGTTTCGATGTTGCGCCAGTTCGAGACCACATCACCGCTGACTTCGGCATACTGGAAGGTAATCGAAGCCAAACCGGTATCAATGTTCGTCGGGGCGAACACGGCCTGGATACAGTACGGGTCATCCGCCGTCTGCATGTAGTAAGAGGAATCAGTCGTGCACGAGCTCGCTACTTCCTCGCCTTCGCTGATGATCTGGTGGATCGCGATGCGAGCAGCCGGCTGATTATCGTTCAGGCGGATGGTGACGTAGCAGACGTCGTTATCGCACATATCGGTGTTGTTCACCGTGTCAATGGCGATGACGCGCAGCTGGTACCAGCCTTCCGGATCGTTGCCGGTCTCTTCAAAGTAGGTCAACAGGTCCCACGTCGCGCGCAGCGTGTCGCCGTCGTGACGCGTGGTGTCATTGCTCGCCTCGTCAGCCTGGATGTTCGTCCACGGGCCGATCGGGTTCAGCGTACGGTACTGGAAGACGCCCAGGATAGACGGATCGAAGCCCGCATAATCCTGATTGACCGCGACGATTTCGAGATCACGGCTGTCCGGAACGATGATGACATCGTTACCGTTCACGCCGGGCTCAATACCACCGATCAATTCGACGCAGGCACGCGGCTCGCTGACGTCCACCCACAGACTTTCGGCATTCGTGCAGTACGTGTTGCCGCAATGGTCGGTTACGATCGAACGGCTCCAGAACAGCGTGTTCTCTTCGCCGCGGCCATCACCGGCCTGAACGTCGTAGGTTTCGTCCACGAGGCCGTCGCCGTCGTTGTCAATATCGTCTTCGAGCGGGTTGTAGGCTTCCCATTCGCCCGGCCAAGCCTCGGTCCAACCCATGTCGTCATTCGAGTACACCGTGTACACGTTGCGCCAGCTCGAATCCTGCTGCGGATTCGAAGTCAGCGAAACCTGATAGATGACCGCGCAGATGTCTTCGACCACGAGTCTGTAGTCGCCATCCACCGGCTGAATGTCGGTCACGAAGTAGGCAAAGTCTTCAGTGTCGCAGCGGCCACCATTCAACCAGAAGTTATCGAACTCGATGTCGTGCGTCGCACCCGGCTCATCGTTATCCACGAAGAACACGTGCAGCGAGTCGCCCGGCGCCGGGTTTTCGATCACATGGTAGGCCACATCGTCGTGCCAGCCGACCACAGTGCGGAACTCGTGGTGACCGTCGCCGACGGTGATACTGTTGAAGTTAATAACGTATTCGCACAGACACAGCGTCGAGAATGCAGTCTCGTAGCTTTCGTACGAATCAAGTTGGTCATCGGAGCAGCGGTCGTAGGCAATCGGATCCTGGTCTTCCCAATCGAGATTACGCGGATCGTCAACCCAGCGGTCGGTGCCGGGATTTTCCCAGATGTTATTGTCGTTGGCGTCAATGACGAACGAGTAGTTGTAACACGCGTCGTCGCCGTGGTTCAGGTAGATGTCGGCCGTCCAGAAGCCCGCGCCGCCGTCGGCCATCGGGAAGAACTGGTCGAGTTCCCAAATATACACAGCCACGTCGGGGAACAGGTCGCGGTCGGCGTACCATGAGTACACCGGGTCCGTGTTGTTCCCGCTCATGTTGTAGTACCAGCCGGCCATACCAGGCACTTCCTTCTCATCGAGTTCGAAGCGCACGGTGGCAGTGCCCGGCTGCGTGTCGTACGAGCGGCCGGTGATCGCGTCGGTGACAGCCACCCACGAATCGCCATCCCAGCGCTGGAACCACACGGTGTCAATGTCGCCCGAGAAGTAGTTCGGATCGGACACGTCGTTAGCCGACAGCGGAACGGTGTTGTGCGCACCGCATACATCGCCGTAGTTCGGGTAACAGAACACAACCTGCGGCTCGTTGACGTTCACGATACGGACAACAAGGTCAATACGCGTGAAGTCGGATTCTTCCACGCTGCCGTCGCAGTCAGTGTCGCCTTCGTTCAGCGTGTCAAGCTCAACGCCGTCGTAGCCGACCCAGTTGACAACCACCGCGAAGTTATACGTGCCCGGCGCGTACGAATTGTCGAAGTAAACTCCGAATTCATACTGCTCGGTACCCATATCCGGCGGGAACTGATCCCATGCCTTGAAGGAACTGAAGTAGTCAAAGTCAACCAGTTCGCCTTCATCGCACAGCGCTTCGAGTTCGCCGTTGTCGGCAAGCTGCCAGAGTTCGACGTTGAAGACATCGAAGCTGTCAGCGTGGCAGTTACGGATAGCGTCGGCGTCCACATAGAACTGGACCAGCGCTTCTGGATCGTTAGAACCATAATCCGTCGTGCGGTTGTAGAGAACCTCAACCGTATCCGTCACATCATCCTGCCACGAGACTTCTTCAGTCACGCGCACCCGGTTTTCCGGATCGGCCACGTCGTTCGTGACGTAGGTAACATCCGTAATCGGCGTGTTCGGCGGGCAGAAGGTGTTGATGAAGCAAGTGTTCTGGCTCCACCACGGCTCCTGATTACCCGTCAGGTCTTCGACATAAGCGACGAAGTCCCAACGCGCGTACTCAAGACCGTCAGCGGCGTCAGCCGAATCCAACCAGGCGCGCGCGCCGGTCCACACGACATAGACGCTATCCCACGTGCTTTCCAGAACGACGGCGCCATCAGCGTTGCGCGGCAGAGCCGGGTTCAGGGTGAAGTCGTTCGGGATGTCGAACGTGTCGGTGCTGCCGTCAGCACGCCAGTACTTGAAGTACATCAGCCATTCGTCTTCGACATCTTCATGGACATTGGCCACGAAGAGCATCGTGTCAAGCGGCGTCTGGTAGTTGCAGACAGAGAACTTGTCGCCGTCAAAGATCGGCGTCGTCGGCGCGCTGTACTGCGGCAGACCCCACTGGAACCACGCGTGGTTGAAGCACCACAGATTCGTGCCTTCCGGCAGAGCGTCACGGATCTCGATGGCACTGCAGCAGATTTCTTCGCCACAGGTCAGATCACGATCCAGGTTGCAGTCACGGTTCGCATCACCCTGCGTATTGTTCTGGCCCCAGCCTTCGCCTTCGATGTTGTCAATGGCGTAGGCACGGAAGCGAACACTGTCCAGCGGGCTATTGCCGAAGTCCTGGAAGTACACGCCGAGTTCGTAGTAACCATTACTGCTCGGCTCGTAGACGAAGCCGTAGTTCCAGTCACAATAGACGTCAGCACCCCAAGCTTCGTACCAATCGTTCGCAGATTCGAGGTTCTTCCAGTTGCCGAAGCGATCCAGGAACTGGAACTGAACACCCGAGATGCCACAGTTGTGGTCAAGGCCGATATTGTCTTCAGCGTTGGCGCGCAGATAGAAGTAGTTACCTTCGCCCACCGTCTGAATCGAGGCGAACATATCACCACTGTTGTAGTCGCCAATCCAGCATTCGGTAACCATCGGCGCCGTGTTGTCCACGAAGACGCGGGTCCAAATCGGATCGGTGTCATACAAGCCGGCGTCATCATAGGCCACTGCATACAGCCAGTACCAACCGGACAACAAGTTGTCGGTGTTCCAAGCCGTCGAGTGGTAGTACGCCCAGCCGCTCACGACGCTGTCCGCGCTATTCGTTCCGCCGATGAACTGGTGGATACCCAGGCCCGGAACCGAAAGCGAGTCGACGAAGAAGTAGGCAATCGAATCAACATCCGACATGATCGGGGCGGTGGACTGAACCGGGACCCACGCAGTGGTGTCACAGTGCATGTTCGTCACACACAGATCAGGCGTCGGGAAGCAAATCAGAGCAAGCGGCGCGGTGGTATCGCATTCGATGCGCACCGTGATCACCGGCGTGTTCAGAGCGTCGACGTTATCGCAAACGTCGGCGGACAAGAAGCGCAGGTTGTACTGATGGCTCTGCAGACCGGCAATGTTCCACATCGCGACGAAGTCTTCGCTGCCCGGTTGACGGTAGGTCACCGAATCCTGACCCGGGGTCTGGATGGTCACCCAGCCGGTGGCCGGATCAGCATTGCCCGGCGTATAAACGCCCGGCGCTTCGAAGTACTTGAACTGGAACATACCCTTGGCCAGATCGAACCACTGATACGTCGCCAAACCACCAATCGGGCGCTCGGTCAGGACAAGGCCCCAACCACCCAGCTCACCCGAATAACCACAGTCATCCCAAACGCGGAGGGTCCACGTACCCAGGGAGCTTTCGCCATCGAACACAGACAGGTTTTCGTACGGCCAGTATGCGTCGTTGTCCGCAAACTCATCGCCGTAGAATTCCATACCCATGAACGCTTCGTCGTCGAGGACGATGTCAGCTTCCGTCCATTCCCAGTACCACTCACCTTGATCGTCCATCAGGGTAACAATGGTACCATTCGGGCTTTCCAACTCGACATAGAGGCAACCCTGATAGGGACCATCCAGGTTCTCGAGGACGACGTTTACGTCAAGCAGCGAGAAGTCTTCGGTGACCTGAATCGTCGTTTCATAGGGATCACTGCTGTCAAAGTAGAGGTCGGTTTCGGGGTTGCTGTACGAGAACACGGCAAACGTCGTGTCGCCCGGCAGCGGATCATAGAGACCACCCTGGAAGTCAAAGGCACGCAGTTCAACGAGCGAATCGGTATCAACGTTCGGCTCGAAGCACTCAATCAATGCACTCTGCGGAGTATCGTCACCATCCACATTGCTGATATAAGCCAGCGGGGCGATATCGTCAGTAATGTGAACCGTAATCGTGTCAGCACAGTAGTTACCGAACTTGTCCCACGCATGGACGCGCACGAACCACGTGTTCAGACAGCTGTCCGGATTGACCGGCGGCAGGCCGAGCGTGTCTTCGCTGTTCCATGTCAGGTTACGGATATTCCAGTAAGCCGCGTACGGCCATTCCGGATGACCATCTTCCGACGAGCTTCCGCTAACCCAGATGTTACGCGTCTGCCAGTAGGTGTAGGCATCCACCTCGCCGTCACGGTTGGCGTCGAAGGCATAGTCAAAGCGGACGTTCTCAAAGACGCCCAGAGAGTCAAAGACGTTCGCGCGCAGCTCGACATAGTCCCACGAAGTGAACAGGTCAGCCTGCGGAACGATCTGGCCAGGATGCGTCACAAAGAAGTCGGCGATATCCGGGCAGGTGCGATCAAGGACGAATGTCCAGTTGTACTCGCAGCTGTTGCCCATATTGTCGAGGGCGACCACGTTGATCGTGTACTCGCCGTCCGGATGACCTTCCAACGCGTTGCCGGTCGGGTCAATCAGGTAGATCGGCTTGGAGTCGTAAGCGAAACCATCCGACGTGTCATAGACCTGTACGAAGGCCACTTCTGCGCCATTCGGATCAAGCAAGCGGACCGAAGACGCCAGACCGGCGTTCCAGTTCGTGCTGTCCACGGTGGTCGTGGTGT
Organism: bacterium; assembly: GCA_016702305.1. Lineage (NCBI taxonomy): Bacteria > bacterium. The sequence continues at coordinate 420,199 of JADJEH010000001.1, read as the reverse complement.
CAAAGTCCACACCCGAACCACGCGCGTATTGGTCAAGAATTATCGGATCGTAGAGGAAGACGACCAACGAATCAAAGTCGTCACCGACGAAGATACTGTCGTCTGCCGTGAATCCATTCGGGGACACACTTCCCGTAAACGCGCCGTTCCAGCACCAGGTTACGAGGTTGGTATCGGTCTCGTCCGCGTCATACGCATAGATATCGGTACCGTACGGGCAGGTTTCGTCTTCATAGAACGTCAGTGCGAAGTCGCCACACGCCAGCGTGTCGCGGTGGCCATAGATGTCGCTGATGTACAGCTTCACATCATAGCGGCCTTCACTGAAGTTATCAGCGAACCACAGGTAGTTAATCCACACGCCTTCAACGTTCATCGAGTCAACGTGGCCAACTTGCGGGAACTCGTTGATGCGCAGGTCGGCGGTGTAGAAGTCCACACCTTCGCCTGTTTCGTCAAAGAGACCGTCGTTGTCGTTGTCAATGTCGTCGCTCTGGAGGACCGTGTCTTCGACAAACACGAAGAAGCGCGTTTGGTTCACATCTTCATGCGAGTACCAGTTCCAGAAGCCGCTGTCATCGCTGTACCAGATCTTGTAGAGATTTTCCTTCGCTTCGTCCGGCGAGACCTTTTCGTTATTCCACAGATCCATGTTGAACATGTCAACAAAGTCCGTGTCCGAGCCGGCCACCGTATTCGAATCGCACAGCAGCAGCATACCGGTCGTCGGCGACGTCCAGTTCTGGATCGTGAACGAGACTGCGCTGTCGAGGTCCATGCAGTAGAACGATGCACGGTTGCACAGCGAGTCGCTCAGGTACAGATGCCACCAGTAGCGATCCGAGACGATATTCGTATTGAACAGCGCTCCGCCGCCCATGTCGTCGTACAGCGGGATAACCCACAGGATCGAGTCGCGGTGGTTGCCATCAATGTTGTAGTAGATTGAGTCCGGATACTGCAGGGCGTCATTCATGAAGCCCGTGAAGTCAATGTACGTCTTCTCCCACGACATCAGCGTGTCGCCCGGAGCGTTGTCTACGATGACGTAGACGAACATCGTGCTATCCCAGTCCAGACCGTAGTTCGAATTCTGCAGAACCAGCACCGAGTCAATGCCGTTGATGTCCGGATCGCCGGGGAAGCCCGTCGCGATCGTGTAATCACCCCACGGCAAGCTGTTGACGAACATCGGCGGACGGTCGTCCGTCGTGACAGTCTTCGTAACCGGGACGGCCGGGTTCGACAGACAGTCTTCGATGTACGCGGTGACGCAGCCTTCGAGATCATCCAAATCAATCGCGTTGCACGAGTCGTCATAGACCGGCTGACCCGTGAACTTAATGCAGATGCTGTCCGCACGCGAAGCCGAATCAAGGTCGATCGGATCCACGCCGTTCCAGCCGTTGTACCAGGTCACTTCGAACGCGGTCGTGTCCCACGTCCACAGCGAATCCAGAATGCCACCGCACTGGAAAGAGATCCACGGTCCGGGGCCGCCTTCACCATGCGTCAGGTCGAAGCCGATATGATCGGTTTCTTCCGGATCGCACGAGGTATCGTAAGCCCAGAACTCCACGCACAGCGGATAGTTCGGCGTCACCCACGTCGTTTCGGCAATCGTCGTCGTGTTCGAGTGGACGCGCATATCATAGATGACCGGACGCGTGGTGTCAACACGGGCGTAGCCGTATTCGACATCCATATAATATCCGTGCGAACCGCCCAGGCCCGTCTGGCGAATAGACTTCACCGGAACGATAACCTGCTCGCAGTCGCCCATACCGTCCGCGGTCAACCACAGCCACTTCCCGACCAGGCGGTTGCGGCCGTCAACTTCAATGATCTCCCACTTGGTCGAGTCCGGCGTCGGATCCGTGCCATAGACCGGCCAACCACCGAAGAACTCCGGCGTGGACCAGTTGGTGTGATCCCAGCGCGGCGAACCAAGCTGAATCAGATTTACTTGGAGCGAGTCAATCATCAACGTGTCAATCAGCTCGTTGAACGTTGTGTCCATCCAAGCCCAGACTTCGATGTGACCACTGTCGAGCGGCGTGGACGAAATCCAGCCGACTTCACAGTTGTTACCCCAAACCCAGACGCTGTCCAGACCCGGAGTGGTCGAGTCGCAACCCGACGCTTCCCAGACATTGAAGTGCTGACCGGCGTTGCAAGCAGCGTCAGTTACGTAGACCCACAGCGAGTCATAGGTACCTTCGGCGCCGATCTCCCACGTTGAGCAGGATTCGCAGGCCGACAGCGTATCCCACGGCAGCGACGTCGTGTCGCCCGGGATCAAATAGGTCAGATCGAACGGATCGCCAGTCCAGCTGCCCGGGTACCAGCCCCACCATGCACGGAAGTTGCCGCCGCCGAGGTCTTCGACGTAGTTGGCATAGACCGTGTCATACCAGGACTTCGACGCCGAGTCGCACTGGAACTGCGAGAAGTCAGCCCAAACATGTTCCGGCGCACTGACGAGGTCAGCGGCGTAACCGTTGATGTCTGCGAAGACATGAATGTGATCATCGCCCGGCGACACATAGCCGCGGATCGAGTCATCACCAATCGTGTAGATAAAGTCAACAATCGGCGGCAGCGAGTCGTAAACACCGACCGCATACAACACGGTGTCAACATTGCCGGCACTGTCGGCCAAGGCAAAGCGGACATAGATCGTTTCGCCATTGTTATAGACCGCGTTCAATTCGATCGGCGTGTTGCCCGCGCAGAAGCCCGGCGCGGCACAGTCAGTCACATCACCCCAAATCACGACGGTCGTGTCACCAGCTTCGGTCTCAGTTGACCAGAAGCAGGCACCCTGCTCCCAGCTAAGTGTCGTGTCAATGGACGACAGGTCTGCCCACATGAAGTCGTAGGCCAAGCCGAGGCTCGAATCGCTGTCCACGTCGGCGATGTTGACCACCATGCGGACATCTGAGCCCGTGCTCAAGAAGTGCAGGTCGCCCTGTTCCTCTTCCGGATCCACACCGGCGAGCAACGTGTCGCATTCACAGTAGACTTCGGCATTATAGATGTACGGCGGAACGCAGTCGCTGCAGAAGTTCAGCGTATCCTGCATGTACAGCTCACGGTCATGGTGACCGATGATGTCATGGGCCGCATGGAAGCGGAACCACGGATCCACCGTATTGATACAGAAGAACTGCGAGTCGGGTACGAACGTCCAGAACGCCTGAACCTTGAGTTCCGGTCCGTTCTGATAGGTGATCTCAAGCGACCAGCTATTGAGGAAGCCTTCATCCACACCAGTGTCGTCATTGACATAGAGCGTCCAAACACCGTTGGGATTCTCACCGTCGAAGTCACTGAGCGAACCTTCCGGATAGTACGAACCAGTAAACGGATCATCCGAAGCGCTGATGGACGTAATATCAGTAGCCGCTTCGTCATCAAAGATCACACCGACAAAGTTATTGCCGTCGCCACCTTCATCGTTCACGAGGGTTACTTGCGTTCCATTCGGGCTCTCAAGGATAAGGGCCAAGTCACCGACGTAGGTATGCTGGAGATCGCCGATCGTCACATTGACATCGAGAATGTCACCAGCATCTGGGTCATTAATTTCCGCGGTTGACGTGCTATTGTCGAAAATCTGCACCGGCGGTCCGACATACGGATAGACGCCTGTGTAGATACCCTGGACAACCACGCAATCCGGCTCGACCGAGTCAGCGGCCGCGTCTTGCAGCAACTGGGACAGGTCAGCCCAGATCATGGACGTGTCAACGCCGATACCTTCACCGTCTTCGCAATCAACACCGCTATCCCACACGCAACCCATCAGGGTCATCGTCTGGTCAGGCTGAGCGCACGGCAGCGCGCCGTCCAATTCATCAAGGATCGTGCCCGTGCTGTCATACAGATTCCACTCAACCCAGCGCGGCTCGTTCACGTCAACCTGCACGCATTCGTCAAACGTCATCGAATCGCGAACACCTTCCCAGCTGACGAAGCGAATCTCGAAGTCGAGGAAGTCGCCGTCGCACCAGATAGTGGCCAGATCCGAGGAGTCAGCGCGCAACTGCCAATAGTACATACGGGCCCAGCCGAGGCTGTCGCCGAACGGACCATAGTAGATGAACCAGTCGCCGACTGAATCCGGGAGAATCCACGGATTCGGGTCGTCCGTGATACGCTGGAAGTCGCCTTCGACCACGCGCAGCGAATCCTCACGCACGCCCGGCGTGCACATCGTCAGTTCGCACGTTTCGATAATCGTCGCGCAAACCGTGATGTTCGTATCTTCCGGCGCGATCCAACCCAGGATATTGTCCGGCCCATAGACGTCCGGACAACCGGCCGCCCACGGATCACACGGAATCAAATGCAGACAGAAGGTTGTATCTTCGAAGCTGTCATCTTCAAATGCATCGCTGAACGACGGCTCGTTGTAGCGACCCGGGTTACCACCCTGGTCCCACGCGCCGCGGATCACGAAACATGCATTATAGATGAATGTATCAACCGGCAGATTCGACAGCGTACCCACCAAGGTGTACTGCCACTCGTTGTTGGCCAGACTATCCGGCGTCACCGAGAGCAATTCGACCGTAACGTAGGTACCCGGATTGTCGGGATTCTCAATCAGCAGACCAGCCGTGCTATCCACAAGCGAGATCTGCCATTGACCCGTTTCAATCCAGTCACCGATACCGCCGACACCATAGTCGGAGCCGTCAGTATTTGGATAGGCCAACGAATCGTAGTGAACCTGTTCACTGGCACGCACAACGAGCTGGAAGGTGTCGCCTTCTGCGTAGCGGAAACCGCAATCGCCGTCCCAGCCGATATTATCTACCGTAGCTGTGCTATGCGTATCTTCTTCGCGAACGCCGGCCGCAATGCCGGTCCATTCGAGGAATTCCGGATTTTCGTTGTCAACGTCCAGCTCCGCAAACGTCGTGTCGCAGACCAGGAAGAAGATCGAGTCAACCGAAATCGAATCCACCATCGAGTCGCCGTCAACCGTCCAGGCGGCCACAATGATTGTGTCCTGACCAGTGATCGGCACCAGCATCTGGCTGTCAGCACCGGCATTCACGAACCACGTGCCGTTCCACATATAGCGGAACTCGGCCAGGGCCTGGACATGCTCGTCCAGTTCAAGACGGCCGTCGTAGATCGTGTTGTCCGGCGGATCCTGGCAGGGCGGGATGCCGTCATAATTCGTACACGTCGGACCCGGGCGGAACAACGGCTTGCGCACGTAACGCGAACGCGAGTTGTCCGGATTACGGAACTCGACCACCAGGGTATCATGGTAAACGTCATCGTCGAACGGGTCGCCGAAGTTGTCAGCCTGCGTGATGGACAGGGTGTCAATCAGCAAACGCACCCAGATCGAGTCATGGACCTGATCATGAGCCGGATTGGTCATCGAATTGTACGCACCGGCCGAGTCAACCGAACCCGGGGAGAATGCGTTCCAATCAGGCATCGGGCCGAAATTGTCGAAATTGAAAATATCGGTGTAGTTGGCGTTGATGTCCGCTTCCAGCGAGAACACCGTATCCGGATCGTAGTACCAGAACTCGATCGGGCCAACAATGCGCGGGCAGCGGCTCGGTCCGAGCAGGGCGATCACGCACGTGCCGTCATCTTGCGTAGCTTCGGTCGAATTGCCATCCGAGTCATAGGCGATTACACTGATGATACCGTACTCGCCCGCATCTTCGCAATCCGGTTCGTACGGATTAATGCGGTAGTCGTTCAGGTCGGTATTCGACGAATCCACCATACCCGGCTGGATCAGCAGGCAAGCGTACCAACGCTTAAACGTGTTGGTGGCCGCGTACGGGGTCGTCACAAGGACCGTGTCCTGATCCGGCGCCACGCTGTCAATGTTCAGAATACATGAGAAGTCGAACAGAACTTCCGTAGCCGTCGTGTCCGTCTGAATCCAGACGCACAGCGACTCGCCAATGAAGAAGTTCGTTGTGCAATCGAGATTGTCGTTGACCACGGCCACGGAGTCAATCGCCGGGCCCAGGCCGTTCTTCCAGATGCAGATCGTGTCACCGACGAAGACGTTGCCGGCATTGTCCTGAAGTTCGAGCGACAGGCAATACAGACCGTCCGGAATCTCGGTGTCACCCGGCCCGTCAAACTCCCATTCGAAGCTGATCGTATCCGAGTTGATGTCATTAAAGAAGAACTCGATCGGACGGCACGTGCGGGTATCCGATCCACCATTGATCGCGTCGTCCTCATTAATATAGAAGGAGTCCGCAGCGAACGGCCAAGGGCCTTGCGTGTACAGCGAGTCAATCTTGACGGTGTAGCAAAGCTGCTCAGCCAGGCACGTGTCAATCATACCCTGCGTGTAGAAGCGGCGCGCCTTGAACTTCAAGAACGGGTAGTTCTCGCCGTTCGTCCACAGGTACGGATCATTAACAGAACCGTAGTCCGGGCCAAGGCCCAACGCCGGGCCTTCCAGCGTATCGAGATCAAAGGTGATCGTCGTCGTCGGGAAGCAGGAATCCACAACCGAATACAGGGCATTCAGCTGCGTGTAGCCGTCCAGGATGCTGGTGCTGCCGTCGTGGTCCGAGCCCAGGACTGCGTTACAACCACCGGCGTCCATATAACGCGCTTCAGTGATACCGACCAGCATACCCCACGGGCAGTAGTCAGACAAGAAGTCAAAATCAGGATCAAGACTGTCCGGACCGTCCTTACCATACCAGGTGAAGCAGGCGCTCGAGTCAATGCCCGGGACGTACGGCGAACGCCAATCCCAGTTGATCGAATCCGGCTTGGCCATCGGGTGGAAATAGTCCAGCAATGTGATCGGAGCGCCCGTCGGGGTGTCCGGATCGTCGTCAGGAATCTGCCGTACGTCAAAACCGATCAGGTAGACGTTTTCAAGGACATCAAGATAGTTCGTGGTGTCATAGACCGAATCCACCGCGTCCAAGTACCAGCGGATCGAGTCGGGCGACAGATTAATGTAGAACGTAGCCAGCGCACTGTCGTACGGCGAGAAGCGCTGGTTGCAGAAGTTGTCAACGCCGTCGTACGACCAATAGATGTCGCTGCCCGGTAGGTCCGGCGGCACATTGTCCAAACAGGCGTCACAGCCGACCAAGGTACCAACCGAGTCACCAAACGGTGACGCGTTCGAGGCGTTGCCGGCGTCGTCAATGGAGTGCACGTAAATGGTGTCGCCGTCAATCAAGCCTTCCAGAACGCACATTTGAACATAATCCCACCAAACGGTATCAATGGGAATTTCAATGTACATGAGGTCGTTGGCCGAACCGGGGTTAGCCGTCGTACCAAATCGGGCAGACACCCAGACGCTGTCCAGCGACAGCAGGTCAATCGAATCTTCGTTCATCGGGAACAAGCTGTCCAGCGGGACGATGTCACGGAGGCGGACAGCCATCCACGATACGTCGAAGTTCTGCGAATTGGTATCGCAGTCAACATACCACGGAGTCGCCAAGGAGACGTCTTCCAGCACCGAGTCACCGTCGCAGTTCCAATCGGGATCGGTACGGGTTGGGAAGCCGTTCTGAATCGTGCTCATCCAGATAACAAACACGTCGCCGCAGCCGGCGATGGTGTCGTTATCGAGATAGTTGTTCTGAGTAATCGTACAGGAGTCAATGCACGCTTGGTCCAATGTCGGGGGCGAGTTGTCAATCGGGCGCACGCAGGGGACCGAATCCACCACGGTACCGTCAAAGAAGTCGTCGCCGCCGGCTGCATCCCACTGCACGTAGTACAGCCAGATGGTGTCGTTGTGGCAAGCATTCACTAATCCGTTTTCCCACGCGCATTCGGCAACGATAATCGTATCGTTGTAGAACAGGTTGACGTCGGCGATATCACAGGTCAGCGCCGAACCGTCCCAAACGAGCGTGTCACCGGCAGCCATCGTATCAATGGACGCGGCTACGGTCGAATCCATCCACACCGTGTCGCCGATCGCCACAATACCGTCAAACGCGATACCGCCGCCTTCGCGGTAGTTGATCAGCGCGCAGCCGGAGCGAATGTCACACGGCGCGATAAACGTGAAGCCGAAGTCCAAACAGACCGTTGGAATCGCGACTTCGCCGTCATCATCGTAACCGAGCCAGGTCACACCGGTACCCACCACGTCTCCCGCGTCCACATTGGCACCGCCGGGGAAGAAGGTAAGAGTAGCAATGACCAAGCAGCTATCAAGAGCTGCTCCATTGAGACCTTGACCGAGCGTCACGTTGACGGTCATCTCATAGAGCAAGTCCGTCACACCGGACGGGCAGCTAAAGATGGCGACGGGGACGAGCGGCAACAGCTCACCGAGGTTTTCCAAACCCGGCGGCAGTCCCGGAGGGCTCGGATCCAAACCGGCGCGTACCGAATCGCAATAGATATCGGAGTACGCTGCGCGGACGGTGATTTGCAACCGATCCGTCAGCTCGTCAACGACACCGTTGGACGGCAGGGCCGGATCTTCGATACATAAGGCGTTAACCTCGGGGTCAACGTTGATCTGCGCCGATGCCATTTGGGGCGTCAGCAGGCAGAGCATCAAGCTGATGGAACTCACCAGCCACACAAAAAGAGTCTTGGACCTCATTCTGTGATTCTCCTGAATATGGGAAATCTTCTTAGTCCGTGGGGAAGGGGCTGCGTCGGATACGCATGCCGAATGCCCACTCAGCGGGTTGTTCACCCTGTGGGCATTGTGGATAACTTGCGTGGTCATGAACTGATTGTTCAAATCGAAAGGGGGATTAGAATCTGGCATGAACGCATCCGTCGTTAATCAAACCAGCTTGAGGAAAAAAACACAAGCTCCCCGTTTTGCAGAATGCAATAGCATCTGCTTGCGGGAGCGGCTGTGCTTTGGCTATGCTGGAAATCAAGAACTTATAAAATTGGGTCTGACCTAAGTTCAAAAAAGTCTTATGCTGGTCAAAGTTCCCCAAATATAGTCATTCAGAATCAACTTGTCAAGGAAAATGTTTTGCCTATTTTTAACATTCTCAACCCCCGGCAAAACGAAAGTCTTTGTTCCTCAAGCGCTTCGCAATGAACACAGACCCTCAGGGGCTACCAACTGTCTATCTCAATGTTTCTTATAGAGCTTATAGCACTTGAAACTGCATGCCTATGGAGCTTGCCGTGGCAAAATGCAAGCCAATTCGCAAGTCATTGCACGGAAGATAGAATCATCGAGCGGACTAATTTAGCGGAAACAATTGAAGATACATGACTTGAATCGTAGTCCGGCGAAAGCTCAACCATATCCCAACCGACCCACTCAACGTCACAAAGTGCCGCTATCCAGCCTTGCAAGGTGGCAAAACTGACCCCCCCGGGTTCCGGCGTGCCCGTACCCGGAAGTACAGACGGATCAAGGACATCAAGGTCCAAAGTGACGTACACCGGCCGTTTTGCAATCCACGAGACCAAATCGGCTGGTGTCAGGGTCGCCGGACGGTAAGTTCCAAATTTCTTAGCAATTTCGAACTCCTCCCGAGGACCAGACCGAGGCCCTACCTGCAAGATTCGTGACGGATCAACGAATTCCATAATTCTGCGCATCACCGTCGCGTGCGAAAGTGGAGTCCCGAGGTAATCTTCACGCAAGTCCAAGTGCGCATCGAACTGCACCAGCACCAGGTCTGGGTGCCGTGCTACCGCCGCACGAAGGAGCGGAAGGCTGACCAAATGCTCGCCCCCGAGCGCCGCCGGAATCACCCCGGTGCTATAAAGTTCGCCAGCGGCTCTTTCAATGCGCACCAGGACCTCGTCCTTGTCGCCCGGAGGCAAAACGAGGTCACCCAGGTCCGCAAAGCGCACATCGTCAAGGTCCCGGTCAGCCACCGGGCAGTACGTTTCGATGCCGTCCGAGACGTTTCGGATCGCCGCCGGACCAAACCGCGTCCCCGGCCTAAACGAACACGTCCCGTCATACGGCAATCCAAACAGTGCCAACTTGGCTCCCCCCTCAAGGGAGGTCTGCGCGCCCATGAAGACTTGCGTCCGCGTCGTCGGTAGCGAGAGGCTCACTTGACCGTTCTCGTGCCGTTCAGGAGAGGCCTAATTCGCGCGCCAGAAAGGCCGGCACCGCGAACGCCGCTTCGTGAACCGCAGGGGTATAGTACTGCGCGCCCTGTGTAATCTCCTGCTGCCGCATCAGGTCCGCCGACTCGAGCGGATGCACCTTATCCGAGGCGAAGAAGAAGCTCCACCACCCGTACGGGTACGTCGGAATCACGGCTCCATACCAATAGGCCTGCACAAAATTCTGCAGCAGGACGTCGCGAATCCGCCGGAGGCGCGAATCCGGATCCCACGCACTGTGCGATTGCGTTACAAACACTCCGCCCGCGCGCAGCGCGCGCTTGGCGAGCGCAAAATATTCTTGCGTGAACAGCACCTCACCGGGACCGATCGGATCCGTCGAGTCCGACAAGATGACGTCGAATTCTCCGGCGTGCGCCTGCAAATATGCGAAACCGTCTCCGACCTGAATATCCACGCGAGGATCATCAAGTTTCGACGTGTGATGTGGAAAATATTTGCGGCAAACGTCAATCACGTCGCCCTCAATTTCCGCAAGCACCACCCGCTCGACGCTCGGATGGCGCAGCACTTCGCGCACCGTTCCGCCGTCGCCCCCCCCCACCACGCACACGCTCTTCGGCTCCGGATGAGCCACCAGCGCCGGATGGGTCAGCATTTCATGGTAAACGAATTCATCGCGCTCGGTGGTCATCATGCAGCCGTCCAGAACGAGCGTCTTGCCCCACCGCTCAGTCTCGACGATCTCCACGAGCTGATACTGCGACTGCTTCGAGTACAGCACGCCGCCAGCCTTCCAGCCGCCCCGGATGGGTCCGTATGTTTCTGTTAGCCAGAGTTCCATGATGTTTCAATTGGGAAAGAAGAAGATACTGAACAGCTCTCAGATTCTCAACACCCGTCTATTATGAGTTTCGTCAAAAAATAAAGACTTAGGTGTTAAACCAAACGATTTCGGCCTCCCAAGCGGGAGGCCGAAAATCTTATAACGCTATAACACCGCTACGTCCAGAGGATCACGCCCGCAAACGCGGCTCCGATCTTGTCCACTTTGCCGGAAATGACCGCCACCTTCAGGTCGGTCAGTTTCCAGCCACGGACCCGGAAGGCCGACTCGACCTTGCCGATCACGATTTTACGACACTCTTCTTCACTGCCGGTCATGTGGTGCTCCATGATCACTCCGGGCAGCGTCGGATCATCCGGCACACCCAGGGCCACTCCGGCACACACCTGCGTTCCCGGCACAGAACTGCATTCATCCGCATAGGCAACCGGCACCAGCGCTCCGTACGGCAGCTTGACAGGCTCGATCAACTGTGCCGCCGGCGGCAAGATCGAACTCATCCGCACGAGGTTGCAGTTGCCGACCCCGGCCGCCAACAGCGCGTTGTCGAAGGCATTCAGTTCCGTGTCGCCCTCGGCAAATCCTTTGACGAGGAAATACTTGTCGGGGGTCTTAATGACCATCAGGCGACAGCCGCCGCCAGATGCTGCACGGGCTTGTGAGAGTTGAAGCGGAGTCCGTGCGAATCGAGGATCCCGCGCTTCATTTCCATCGCCGTGAATTCGTCCGCGCCCAGCGCCTGCTTCAGGTGCTCAAAGGCCACGGCCGGATCAACATCTTCACCGCACGTAAACAGATCAACCGCGGCATAGCCGAATTCGGGCCACGTGTGAATGGCGAGGTGCGATTCAGCAATGATGATCGCACCCGACACACCGTGCGGGTTGAACAGGTGGAAGGCTTCCGTGACAATCGTCGCGCCGGCCTTGAGAGCTGCCTCGCGCATGGCCCGCTTGACAGCGGCCACGTCATTGAGGATTTCAGGATTACACTTGTGGTAATCTACCACAATTTGCTGTCCCAAAGACTTCAATTCAGGTTCTCCTACCCAAAAGGGTGAAAGGTAAAAAAACCAACGCGACTTAAAACGTGGGCGGCGTTGTAACCCAGATAAACTCCGCGGTGCGCTTCCCTGTGTTCAGGATGAAGTGCTCACGGTCTCCCGAAAAATAGAAACTGGAACCGGCCTGAGCCGAGAAGGTCTCGTTGCCGAAAGTCATCTGGATCGTTCCCGCCAACACGAAGCCGAAGGCTTCCCCTTGGTACGGTTTGGTCGGATACGTCTGTTGGCCTTCTTCCAGAGTCACCAGCGCCGCTTCCATCTCGCGATCCGCTCCACCGGGTATCAGCAGCTCAAACTTTTCAGCGCCGGTATCGGTGAGCGAAATCCGCTCGGCCTTCGTGAACACGACCTGCGCGGTCTGTGTCTCTGTGAAGAAGTCCGCGATTCGGACATCGAGGACTTTGAGGATAGCCATCAAGCTATCCACGGAAATACTGGTTTGGTCGCGCTCTAATTGTGAAATAAACCCCTTCGTGAGGTCGGCGCGCTCAGCCAGCTCTTCTTGGGTCAGATCCCGGGCCAGTCGGAGGTTCTTGATCTTTGCCCCGATTTCCACGGCTCTGCCTTCCAAGTTTATTAAACTTCTTGTTCAATAAAGTGTGGCAAATATACCAAGAAAACCAAGACTTGTCAAGACCGGTTCCAACCCACGTACTTGCTAACCTCGTGGCTTTCCAGCACCTAATCATCAAATGTTAGGACGCGAAAGTTTAATATATCAAGGTATTTAGGTAGGTTAACGGGTACACGAAATCGTTCCAAACGACCTTACCGGTCTAAACCGTCGCGCAAATCCTTGAAAAAAAAGAGGAGCCGAACTCCTCTTTTACTACTCAGAATGGGGTCGCGAACCGTGAAAAACTACCCGGTTTGCGCCGCGACCGGCCTACTCAGATCCCCCCAAAGTCCGCCCTAATCACCCTCTTCCGGTCCCTGACCCCGGCGCCACGGATCCGACTTAGCAGGCTCCAGCAAACCCAGCCGTCCTGCATCCACCCGGTCAAGCTGGACCCGCACATGCACCCGGTCGCCATCTGCTTCGGTACTCTGGACCTCCCCGACCCTATAGAGTTCCTGCCACAGCTTGCCATCCGCCGGATCCAGCGAAATATCGAGCACGACCTTCCCCCGCTCCATTACTTCCCGCATGCGCTCGCGCAATTGGTCGAGACCGACCCCCGTTCGTGCGCTGATCAGCACGGCAGTGGGCCGCTCTTCCTTGACCCACCGCAGGACGGACGGATCATCGAGGGCATCCACCTTGTTAAAAACTTCAATGACGGGTATGTCAGAAAGTCCCATCTCCGTCAGAATCTTTTGCACTGTATCCATCTGCTCCCGATAGGTGACAGAGGCCACATCAATAACGTGGACAATGCAATCCGCTTCGGCAATCTCGGCCAAGGTCGAGCGAAAACTCGCGACCAGTCCCGGCGGCAGCTTACGAATGAACCCAACGGTGTCGGACAGCACAGCGCGGATTCCTTGCCCTAACGGCAGCATCCGCGTCGTCGAGTCCAGCGTCGCGAAGAGCAGGTTTTCTTCGTAGACCCCGGCCTGTGTCAGCACATTCATGAGCGTGGACTTGCCCACATTCGTATACCCTGCCAGCGAAAACCGGAATACGTCCTGTCGCTTGCCGCGCTGCGTCTTATGCTGCTTCTCGATCAGCCCCAAGTCGTCTTCCAGTTTGCGGATGCGGGTGCGAATAATCCGGCGGTCGGTTTCGATCTGCGTTTCACCGGGGCCGCGCATGCCGATACCGCCGCGCTGCCGTTCGAGGTGCGTCCACGCGCCGGTTAGCCGCGGTAACATATATTGAAGCTGCGCCAACTCGACCTGTGTCCGCGCTTCCCGGGTCTGCGCCCGCTTGGCAAAGATGTCAAGAATCAACCCCGACCGATCCAGCAGCCGGCACTTCATTTCGCGTTCCAGATTGCGCGTCTGCGCGGGAGCCGGATCTTCGTCAATAATGGCCAATTCGATATTCAATTCGGCAATATACCCGGCCAGTTCCGCGGCCTTGCCCTTCCCCATATAGAGCGCGGAGTCAATCTGGCGCAGTTTGACGAGTTCACGCTCGACGATCTCGGCCCCCGCCGTTTCGGCCAGCATGGCCAGCTCTTCCAGATGCTCCTGGGCCACCGCCGGGCTTTCGCCCGGCTTGCAGATTCCGATCAGCATCACCCGTTCGGGTTTCGGTGCCGTCGCATCCTGAGCCGCGCCCTGCGATGCGTCCTCGATGCTCAGCCGGTCAAACCCCATGGACCGTCCGCTCTTCTTCTTACTTTGACTCATGCGCGCGCGTGCTCCTCGGCCTTGACCTGATTCCACAGGTCGTCCATCTTCTCCAACCCGGCTTCGTGAACCGGGATACCCGCTTCGCTCAATCGTAACTCGATTTGCAAGAAGCGGTCGGTAAATTTCTGAATCGTGCCGCGCAGCGCTTCTTCCGGGTGGATGTTCAGCTTGCGGCCCAGATTGACCATCGTAAACAACAGGTCTCCGAATTCGGCTTCCGCCTTTGCCCGATCGCCCTGTTCAAGTTCGTGCTTGAGTTCGGCAATCTCCTCGGTCAGTTTCGCCCACACCGGTTCATCCGACGGCCAGTCAAAACCCACCGCCGCCGCCTTTTCCTGGACCCGGTAGGCCCGGTTCAGCGCGGGCTGGTGCTTCGGCACGCCCGACAGCAGGTTTGGCTTATGGTCTTCGTTGAGCTTGATCTGCTCCCATTGCTTATTCACGTCGTCTGTCGAGTTCACCGTCGCGTCGCCGAACACGTGCGGATGCCGCCGGATCAGCTTCTCGGAAATCTCCCGCAGCACGTCAGCAACATTAAACAGCTGCTCTTCGTCGGCCAACTGCGCATGAAAGACAATATGCAAGAGCAGATCACCCAGCTCCTTCTTGAGTTCGGCATAGGCCTTCCGGTCAATCGAATCGAGCACCTCATAGGTCTCTTCGATCAGATATGGCCGCAGCGATTCGTGCGTCTGCTCGCGATCCCACGGACAGCCGTCGGGTGCGCGCAGCGCCGCCATAATACGCACAAGCCGCGCGAACTCCGCGGCGGCTTGGTCAGAAAGCGGTGATGGTTTTAGTTTGTCGTGCATTGCATTCTATTCTGCTATCCCCCAAGTCCGGCTGCGGAATCAGGGGGACGAAGGGCGGCCTCGTCTACCTCAACTCCGGGCAATTGATGTAGATCTCTCGTTCGCGGGTGGTCAGGTCGTGCATGAAGTGTTTCCACTTCAGATATATGTTGTCGTAGATCGGGTCGGTTGTGTCTGGCAGCGCGGGGTCGTCCCAGTTCTTGATGCGTTGCAGCACGGAATCAAAAGAGGCGACGGTGTTGACGCTGTCCTCTTTGGCCCAACAGTACTTCGCTTGTTGGTAGTAGCCGACCAGTGACTTGCTGTCGTGGGTAAAGATCGAATCAAGCCACTGCGCGGCACCTCCGGGATTGCCATCCGCCATGACGCGCTCGGCGATGGTCGCCCAGGCATTGATCGAGTCGGCGAGGTCTTGCGCGGGCAAAAGATGATAGAATCCGCTCGACGGCATGACGTCGAACCACGACGGCACCGAATCGGTACCGAGAATGCCGAGTTGGTACTTTCCTTCGGGGACGTCCCAGACGTCGAGGATCATCATGTACTCTTGGTCGGCTTTGATTGTATCGGGGCGACCCAATTCGCCTTCAATGTCCTGCCAACGACGGACGCGCCAATTGACAAATGGCGCACTCGCAAGTGGAATGGACGTTTCAATCTTGTCGCCAATTTCGAAAACTGCACAGCGGAACCATGACTCAATGTTCAAACTCGTGATTACGAGAGGGCTTGAACTTGCGTTGACAACGCGGGCGCGGACTTCAATTGAATCGTTTAAGCCAACCATGGTACTCAACTTACAGGGGTAAACGAAATCACGAAGCCCACGACACAAGCGTCAACAAAAGTTTGCTTTTGTGGATGTCGCGGCATGAACCCAATTGGATAATCCGGCAGCCAAGTTTAGGAGATCAAACATTGGGAATCGTCGTCAAAGAAGAGACCGCATGGATCTTCCGAAAACCGAACAAAAACAAGATGATAAGCGCAGCATGCGAAACAGGCACCGCATGTTTTCCCGCGGCGGCACCCGCTGCGGGTGCCCCCTCTCCCCTGCTTACAAATAATTCAACAGCGCCAGCACTCGCCGCCCGCGGTCTTCCGATTGGCTCTCGACCAACAGATTGTAGAGGCTCTGCGTGTTCGGATGCGCCAGCGCGACCTTAGTCGTCGCACGCGCTTCGTTGACCAGCGCCGCGACGTACAGGTCCGGCGTCAGCGATAAATCCAGCAACAGATCGAACTCCTGGGCCCGCGCATGCCGCAGCGTCCCCGCGTCCGGCAAACCAAACCGCGTCGCATCGGCCGGATCATAGTTGATCACGGTGCACGATTCGTTGATGATCAGCCAACTGCGGAAATTTTCCCGCACCCAGATCGTCGTCTTCGCGTCAATCAGGCGGATCAGCAGCTCAGGCAGAATCGTGCGCACGACGTCAAAGTCGTCGAAATTGGCGGGCAGAATAATACACGCCGAGCGCGCATCCTTCGCGGCGTGCGGCAGCGATATGCGCCCGTCGGGCGGCTCATGCTTGCGCCACTGCAGGAGCTTCCAGCCGATTCTCTCTTTTATCGTCATGCGTCTGTATCTTCGATGGCCGTGCGTCGGATCACGCGGATGCGGCCCAACCGATGGTGGCGCACC
Source organism: bacterium (assembly GCA_016702305.1). Lineage (NCBI taxonomy): Bacteria > bacterium. The sequence goes on along the minus strand of JADJEH010000001.1, from coordinate 403,478 downwards.
TCTTCGACCACGAACTCATAGTTGTGAAATTCGATGCGCGTCTGCGCCAGCGGGAAATCGCCGAGTTCGGATAACAAGAATCCGCCCAGCGTGTCAAAGTCGTCGTCAATCGGAATCACGTCCTCACCCAGCACCTCGTTGACCGTCTCCACGTCCACCTTCGCGTCAATCAGCACGGTCTCTTCATCAATCCGCGTCCACAGCGCGCGTTCGGCGTCGTGCTCGTCCTGTATCTCGCCGACGATTTCTTCAATCACGTCTTCGAGTGTCACCAGCCCCGCCGTGCCGCCGTATTCGTCCACCGCGATGGACATGTGAATCCGCTGCTCTTGAAACTGCTTGAGCAGCTCGTCAATCGTCTTGGCCTCCGGCACAAACTGCGCGGGCCGCAGGACCTTGCGCAAATCCACCTCTTTGTCAAACGGATAGAATTGCATTAGGTCCTTGACGTGCAGAATACCGATGACGTTGTCAATCCGCTCCTCGAATACCGGCAGACGCGAATGGCCGCTCGTGCGCGAGACGTCCAGAACTTTGGTCAACGGACTCGACACGTCAATCGCAATCATATCGGTGCGCGGGACCATGATTTCGCGCACCGTGATCTCGCCCAATTCAAAAATTGAATGGATCATGTCGCGCTCGGCCTTTTCAAGCGTGCCGCGCTCTTCGCCGACTTCCAACAGCGTCTTGATCTCTTCTTCCGAGATCCACAACTTCTTTTTCTCGACTCCTAACGCGCGCGCCACCCACTCCGCCACCGGCACCATCAGCGCCGTGACCGGCCACAGAAGCGTGTTGAAGAACGCCAGCGGCGTGGCGATACGCAGCGACCAAGCGTAAGGATTGCGCACGGCCGTGAATTTCGGCAGAATCTCGCCCATGATCAGCAGCACCGCCGCCACGGCCACGCCCTGGACGACGTAGATGATCCATTCAAGGTCGCTGTTTCCCTCAAGGATATGCGATGTCGCCAAAGCCGCCACGGTGGCCGACAGCACGTTCACAACCGTGTTGCCCGCCAAAATGAAAATCAGGAACCGGCGCGGATCACCGAGCAGCCTGTCGAGCCGCGCGGCATGCACGTTTTCTTCCGCCAGCTCCTTGATTTCGCTAATCTGGGAGCGCGTCAGCGACAGCAGCGCGGTCTCAGCCAGCGAGAAGAACGCCGCCACAATTTGCAGCAGGAAGAATACGACGACACTCCACAACACGTAGGCGTCAATCATGTTCGGCCTCGCAGTCCGAGCGCGCGGTCTTCGAGCTTGCGCATCGCGGCGCGCTCTCGCGGCGTTGCGTCATCGAGCCCCGCCAAATGCAAGACGCCATGCGTCGCCAGCCGCGCGATCTCCTGGTACAGCGGCACGCGATACTGGCGCGCCTGCCGTCGAGCCTGATCGAGACAGATGTAGATCTCGCCTTCCAGCGCCGCGCCGGGATCGGTGAGGTTGAAGGTAATAACGTCGGTCGTACCCGGTGTACTGAGAAAATCGCGATGGAGCTTCGCCATCCTGCGATCATTCACAAGCACGAATCGAATAGTGCCGACGGATTGGGTGATGCGGCGCGTGGCGCTGCCGGCGCAGTCCAGCGCGTACTGTTTGCGCACGCGCGCGCGGGGAATCTCAGAATAGAATTCGAGAGTGCCTCGCGCGCGCCTGCGCGGGGGAGGTTGATCAGTCATCGGAGGTGGAGGACGACGGAGTGCGCGGATGTTCCGGCAATCGGCCGAGAGCTTCGCCTTGTTCGGAGGTTGCGACGCCGCTCGCGTCAGTGTTCGGCTTCAGAAAACGGTCATACGCTCCCACGATGCGCGCCACGAGCGGATGGCGCACGACGTCGGAGTTTTTCAATTTAACGAATTCGATGCCTTCGATGTTCAGCAGGATGTGTTCGATGCCCAATAAGCCGCTTTCATTTCGGCGCGGCAGGTCAATCTGCGTCAGATCGCCGGTGATAACGGCCTTCGAGCCTTCGCCCAAACGCGTCAGAAACATCTTCATCTGTCCGGCTGTCGTGTTCTGCGCTTCGTCCATAATCAGAAACGCATTGTCGAGTGTGCGTCCGCGCATGTACGCCAGCGGCGCGATTTCGATGATCTGCCGGTCGAGCAGTTTGCGCAGCCGGTCGCCGGGAATCATCTTCATCAGCGCGTCGTACAAGGGTCGGAAATATGGATCAACTTTTTCGCGCACGTCGCCCGGCAGGAAGCCCAGGCTCTCGCCTGCTTCCACAACTGGCCGCACCAGCACGATGCGGTCGAACTTCCCGGCTTGAAACATCTGCACGGCGCAGACCACGGCGATAAACGTCTTGCCGGTTCCCGCCGGTCCGAAGGCAAACGTGATGTCGTTGCGCTGGATCGCTTCCCAATACTCGTTTTGTCCGCTCGTGCGCGGCTTAAAAGCGCGGTCGCCCGCGCGGAACATCGCGGCAAACGGCGCATCCGTATCGGCGTGCAGTTCGCGCGCCGCGGCGCTGCCGTTGAGATTCAGAATGCGGTCAATATCGCCGCGCTGCAGCTGTCCGTTTTTGCGCGTGATGCCGACGAGTTCCATGATAATCTCGACGGCTTCAAGGTTGTCGTTCTGCGTGCCGCGAATCAACACCTTTTCGCGCCGCGCTGTTACTTTCGAAGCAATGTGGCGCTGCAGGTAGCGCAGGTTGTCATCGTTGGGACCCAGGAACGGCCGCAGGACTCCCTCCTCAACGGGGAGTTCGACGATCTCGATGAAATCCTGCGGGCTCTGCGGATCAGCGGCCAATGGTCGGTGGCTCAGAGTTCATCTCCTTTGGTTCATCGCACAAAAAATACCTCGCGTGTGGCGCATGCGCCCACGGAGGTACCCTAATCACACTCGATCCAATATCTGTTTGGGCTTATCCACTCAGTGCGGGCGAAAAATTCCCGAAATTTCCCTTCATACAACGGTCCACCTGATTAAAGGTAACAAAAAACAGGCCTCTTGTCAATAAAACGCGCGCCGGAATATTATTTCTCCAGCGCGCGCCAGTTCGGTTAGGATACTGTAAATGTATGAGTTGCGCAACAGAAATGGCCCCCCATCCCCAGGCTTAACGCTCTACCGGCCGGGCGTCCCCGTTAGGCCGATCTTCAAGTCTGACAAGAGCTTAGGATCTACCGGCGAGGGACAGCCATCCATCAGGGATTGCGCCAGCGTCGTCTTCGGGAAGGCAATGACGTCCCGGATGGGGCGGTTGGTCAGGACCATGATCATCCGGTCGAAGCCTAAGGCAAAGCCTCCCATGGGCGGCGCGCCGTACTTCAGGGCATCCACGAGGAAGCCGAAACGCATCTTGGCTTCTTCGTCGGAAATGCCGAGCATTTGGAAGATTTTGGCCTGGATTTCGGGGTCGTGAATACGAATCGAACCGGAGAGCAGTTCATTGCCATTCATCACCAAATCGTAGGACGTGCTGCGGACGTTCCACGGCTCGCTGTCGAGCTTGTGCGCGTCGTCGGGATGAAATCCGGTGAAGGGGTGATGCGCGGGTGAGACTTCGCCGGTCTCTTCGTCTTTTTCGAAGAGCGGGAAATCCACGACCCAGAACATCGAGACTTTGCGATGGTCGGCGGGATCGAAAAGCTTGAAATACTCGGCGAGTTTGATGCGGAGAACGCCGAGGCCTTTCAGGAGTTGGCTCTTCTTCCCCACTCCGAGTAACAACAAATCGCCTGCCTGACCTTTGAGTTTTGCGGCGATCTCTTTCAGCGTTGCATCTTCGACTTTACCCGCGAGCACACCGCTGAAACCTTCGGCGCCGATCTTCACAGGCAAGAATGCCGCCGAGGCCGCTGGCTTTGGCGAGTTCTTCTACTTCGCCGATTTGCTTGCGCGAAATTTCACCTTGACCGGGTACGCGCAAACCGTAGACGACGCCACCCTCATCGAGTGCGCCGCGAATGACGCGGAACTCGGTGCTCTTGACGACTTCGGTGAGGTTCTCGAATTTCAGATCGTAGCGCAGGTCGGGCTTATCGGAACCGTAGTGCTCGAGGCAGTCATTGTAGGCCAAGCGTGGCAGCGGAATCGGCAGGTCCACACCCCAAACGTCGCGGAGGATTTTGACCCAGAGTTCTTCGACGACGTTGAAGACGATGTCGCGCGTTGCAAAGGAAATCTCCACGTCAATTTGGGTGAACTCGGGCTGGCGGTCGCTGCGCAGGTCTTCATCGCGGAAGCATTTGCAGATTTGGAAATACTTGTCGAAGCCCGCGACCATCAGAATCTGTTTGTAGATTTGCGGCGACTGCGGGAGCGCGTAGAACTGATGCGGGAAGACGCGCGAGGGGACGACATAGTCGCGCGCACCTTCGGGTGTGCTCTTGACCAAGATCGGCGTTTCGACTTCGATGTAGCCCAATTCGCTGAAGTGGTTACGCGCGATGTTGGCGACTTTGTGACGCAGGATGAGCACTTCTTGCAGCTCGTTGCGGCGCAGGTCGAGGTAGCGGTATTTCAGGCGAATCTCGTCGGACGCTTTGTCGTGCGATTCGATTTGGAACGGGAGTTCGGGGCAGCGGTTCAGGACTTCAATCCCGGTGGCGACGACTTCGATTTCGCCAGTGGGCAGGTCGCTGTTGCGCATGCCTTCCGGGCGCGTGCGCACGGTCCCGTGAACCTCGATGACCCACTCGTTTTTGAGTTCGTGCGCGGTGGCGATGACGGCGGCCTGTTCGGGCTCGACGACGACTTGGGTCTTGCCGTAGCGGTCGCGCAGGTCAATGAAGACGAGTCCCCCGAGGTCGCGGGCGCGGGCGACCCAGCCTTGCAGGACGATTTTTTGGCCGTCGTCGGCTTTGCGGAGTGCTCCGCAGGTATGGGTACGGGAGGTCATAAGTTAAGGCGTGTTATGGAAATAACAGCGCCGCCCAGAGGCGGCGCAGGTCATGCGTTCGGAGGTAATATGGGGGAATTTTGGGGGAAAATCAACTTGGGGGAATAGCATAGCTGAACGTCCTCCCGAAGCTCCAGCGGTTCTTGTTGAAAGGCTCTGATTAACATTATTCTCACAGCGATCTTAGTGTACTTAACTTATCCATATTTATTTGGACTCAAAAATGCTTGAATTCGCGTATTTTTCTTGCTAAGATGGAACTTGGCATCGGCACGGGACACCACTATTATCACAATGGAGAATCCATGAAACGGCTAAGAGTCTACGCACTAATCTTGTTTGTAGTTGCACTTTGTTCCAGCGACGCCTCAGCGGGCATCCGGCGCGTGGGGTTGAATCAGATTTACACGACCTTGAGCGCGGCATATACTGCGGCAGTCAATGGAGACACTCTGTTGATTTCGCCTGGAGTCTATTCGGAGACGATCACGTCCACGAAGAGTTTGCATTGGTTGGGTGCGGGGTATGTTATTTGTACGGTTAATGGACGCCTGATTCTCAATGCTGGATCAAGTGGGACTAGAGTCGAGGGCTTGGGTTCATAAATAGTAACAGCAGCGGGGGCGTACTGAATTTGGCCGGATCGGTTGATCTGATTAGCATCCGGCGGTGCTATGTGATTAACCAATACACCGGCAATTCCGTATATACTTATTGTATCTACCGGAACGCAACTGCGGGAGGACATCTGAAAATCGAAAGTTGCATTTTTGAATCCCGCCCATCTGGCATCGGGGTTGCGTTCAACTTTCAAGGTGATGAAGTGGAAGTTGCCAATTGCCTTTGACGTCGCCATCGTCGGTAGGAAGTAACAACTACGTTGCTACCGGTACTCCTCAGTCATTCTCAATGGAGAACTCTTGCGCAGTTGGTTGGAACGTGTTCTTGGATTTCCATAATCCGCTTTCTCTAGTGATTCGAAATGTAGTTGCGTATGATTGGAAGTCCAGTCCGACATGGGGCACCTTCCCGGGGGGCGGTACGGGCTGGTCGTACAACGCGTCATCCACAATCGCACCTCCGGGTGCAAACGGCATTTTGCTTACGGGTGATCCCTTTGTGAACTACGACGAAACGGCCAACTACATTTACGGCGTTAGTGATCTCCAACTTGCCGCCGGTTCTCCGTGTATTGACGCAGGTGATCCTGCAATACTTGACTTAGTAGATGGCTCACGTTCCGACATGGGTATCTACGGCGGCCCGACACCGCATGTGGATGGCGGTGCACCGAACTATCCATTTACGATAGCGTTTGATGTGCCTTCCTCTATGACCGCAGGCCAACAGTTGCCAATTCAAGCAACCGGCAGAATTGGTGCGGGGTACTGATGCGGCGCGTTTTGTTTACTCTTCTGTTTGTTGCCTCGGCAGCATGGGCGCAACAGATTAACTCGGTGAGTATTGGATTGACACGGATCCCGGCGCAGGGAACGGTAATCCGCTGACGGTTGTCCCGGGAAGTGAGCCCACGTTCTCGGGGACTGTTGATGCCAGCGCCTTGCCGATTGGTTTACACACCATCGGCACGAGGTTTCGCGATGACCGGAACCTATGGAGTTCATCCGAAGTGCGGCTTTACTATGTACTCGCGGGGACCATTGCCACAGATGTCAGTGCCGGTGAGTACTGGCTTGACACAGATCCCGGTGCCGGAAACGGAACAACGTTTACCGTCACACCAGGACCATCCCCGAATATTGCCGTGAGCCTGCCGTTTGAAGCGCTTGGCATTGGTCTGCACACCTTGGGTGTGCGGTTCAAGGATGACCGGAATATCTGGGGCTCAATGAAGTGCGCTTGTTCTATGTCCTTTCGAATGCCGAGGCCGTCAATGTTACCGCTGGCGAGTATTGGCTTGATTCTGATCCCGGCGCGGGAAACGGATCGCCGTTCATAGTGGCACCGGGACCGTCACCCAATATTGCCGTCAGCCTGCCGTTTGAAGCGCTTGGCATTGGTCTTCACGCATTGGGCGTGCGATTCAAGGATGACCGGAATATTTGGGGCTCGAGTGAAGTGCGCCTGTTTTACGTTCTTGGGAATACCACAGCCAATGACATCGTGGCCGCGGAATACTGGCTTGACACGGATCCGGGTGCAGGGAACGGGACAAGCATAGCTGTCGAGTCTGGTGCGTCGCCCATTGTGGATGTGGATTTGCCGTTCAATGCGCTCAGTGTCGGTTTGCATCAAGTCGGGATTCGATTCAAGGATAACCGCGATGTTTGGGGGCCGTCGGAAGCGCGACTATTTTATGTCGTCTCCCCGATTCAAGCGGCTGCGGGGAACACGCTGGTTGCTGCCGAGTATTTCCTAAACTACGATCCGGGCCCGGGTGCCGGTGTGCCGATTCCGCTTCCAACGGACGGTAACTGGGATAGTGCGTTTGAAACGATCACGGACAGCATTGAACACATTCCCGGGGGCAAATACTGGATCGCAGTCCGCTTCGAGGATGAGCGCGGTGTCTGGGGCTCTATGATAGTGGACACCTTTACTGTGCTGCCGCTCCTTACGATCCTACCTGCCAACCCACCCCTGCTCAACTGGCAATCGGACAGCAGTTCAATGTACTACATCCATCGGGCGGCAAGTACGAACGGACCGTATGCTGTGATTGATTCGACGACTTTGCGGACTTACACGGATACTGAGAATCCGACCGCACCTGTATCGCGGTTCTACCAGATCACGCAGAGAATTGACGGTCAGTTTTCGGCGTTCAGACTTCCGCCCGAGCCGAATCAACCTGCCGAGCGACACGATACGAAGTCAACGCGCCGAAGGGCCCAATAGGTGTGAAGCCCCTTCTATACCATCGCGGTGGTAGTTTTTCACTTGCGTAAGAAAAGAGAAAGCCCCGAACCAATTTGGTCCGGGGCTTTTTGTCAGTGTTTTGAATCATGCGGGCGGATGCCATCCGCCCCTACACCTGACGCGTCACGCGCCAGCGGCACTGGGTCCAGCGTTCACGCTGGCGCTGGGTTAGTAGCGGGCGGGGCGGTCGCCTTTGGGCTTGGCTTCGTTGACGGTCAGGTTGCGGCCGCGCATTTCCAAATTGTTCAACGCGGAGATTGCGGCCGAGCCTTCTTTGTCATTGGACATTTCCACAAAGCCAAAGCCTTTGCTGCCGCCACTCATGCGATCCATGACCAAACTTGCCTTCTCCACCTTACCGTGGGCTTCGAACATGTTTCTGAGATCGGTTTCCGTCAAATCGAAGGCGAGATTGCCGACGTAGATGTTTACCATTTTGTGATCCTTTCCGGACTTGGGGATGGTCCCCGAATTCTGCCACATAATTGACCATCGCGAAGCCGAAGAAGAATGATACAAACCAAACGTCTCGTGACGGGGCCAGCGAAGCGTCCAAATGACGCTGTACAATCAATAACGACTATATGCCCGCCAAGTGCAAGCGGGAATCGCGACTATTTCCCTAAGCTACTGTTTAGGCTGGCCAAGATAATTTATGAACACAGAGAAAAGAGACCAAAAGCGGCGCGGCGACTCGTTTGAGCCGCCGCGCAGTGCTTTGCGTGGTGCGTGCGCGTCGGTCAGCGACCTGCTTGCCAGACACCGCCTCGTAAGGGGTATTTACCGGGGTCGCGTTCGGATAGGCGAGCGTAGAGTTCATTGCCTCCTTGGGCAACAAAGCCTAACGATTGTGCCCACGCGTAACCGGATTCGAGGACATTGAGTTCTTCATCGGCGGCGCGGCTGCTGATTTTATAGAGCTGCGAGCGAAGCGATGCCGCCTGCGGATCGCGGCGATCCAGAGAATGCGTCGAAAGATCAAGCGTCTCGTGCAGCGTGCGGTTCAGCCCCGCATATTCGCGGTCGAGCGCCAACTTGTGCTCCGCCAGAATATGCAGACTGTCCCGGTCCGCCACCGCGTGGAACAGCGGCGCATAAAGCACATCAAGCGCGACCGACGATTCAGCCGCCAACTTCTTCGCTTCCGACACCTGCGCAATGAGATGCTCGGACATCGAAGCGACCGCGTCCGGATTCGCGGTTACCGACAGGGTGCGCGCAATCTGCGTCGCGTTGGCCGCCACCGACTGCCATTGACTGCCGCACAACCGTCGCAATTCCGACAGCGGCTTGTGCAAATCCTGATAGAGCGCCGCGACGCTTGTGTCGCCCTTCTTCAGGCCGCGCGTATTCTGCGCATAGCGCCACGCCTGCACGCGATAGTTGACCGCCGTCTGCAAGACCGGAAACGCGTCGTGCACAATCGCGTCAAAGCGCTGCGAGTAACCATTCTCGCCAAGACTGCGCAGCGGCGTGTCGTACCACAACGACTCCGACCAGCGTTCGACTTGCGCGGCGACATGGTTGTAAAGATCGTAAGTGGACTGGCGTGCTTCCACAGCGAAGTCCTGTTCGCGGGACGACCAGTGATTCGGCGACAGTTCGGGCACAGGCCGGACGTCGCGCTGCGCGGCCAGGACGAACAGATCCCCCGCCTGCGCATAGGCGTCCAGCGCGTTCTGCAGAAAACGTTCGCGTGAGCCTGAATCTTCAGGCCGCGAAGAGTACATGCCCAACCGGATTAGCGCATCGGCTTCAAGCCGGTACACCCGGCCGTTGAATAGCGTCACGGCAGTTTCATAGCCCGGCGCGAGCGGCAGCAGGCTCAGCGCGTCGCCTTCGAGCGCTTCGCACCACTTTACGGCTTCGCGCGCCTGCCATTCGAGCGAGACATTGAGAGTCTTCTCGAGCGCGGCGAAATCAAATTGCAGGAGCTCCCAGCGCGCGCGCGCCGCGGCGTTGCTGACAAGCGAATCGCTGAAGCCGTGCTTCTTGCGGTTTTTCTGCCAGACCTGCCAGGCGGTCTCGAACTGCAATTTCGATTGAATGTCGCGCCGCAGCACCTGCTCGATCAAACCGAGTTCGACCGCGCCTCGCACCGCTTGCGGACTGTTGGGCGCGGTTTCGGCGCTCAACGCATAAAGCACTTCGCGCGCCTGTTCTTCGCGGTTGCTGCGCAAGAAACAATTGGCCAGGAAAAGTTGATCTCCCGGAGCAAACGGATAGTTTTCGCGCAGAAGTTGCTCGCCGAGAAAGGCCGCCGGAGTCCACATTTGCTCAGAAGCATAAGCCCGGCACAGCGCGGCTTTCAGATCGTTGGCCCAGAGGTCGCGCGGATGGTGTCCGCATTGGTCGAGCAGCTTATCGGCGACGTTTAGCTTGGCTATTGGGTCGTCGGTTTGCGGCCAGATGAACGGCAATGCATAACGCACCCACGGCGCGGCGGGATCGGCGAGCGTCAGGTCGAGCGCCCATTGGTGGCTTTGCGGGTCGGCAGAAACCGCTCGGGCGATCAGGGCGATGGTGTGACAGGTTGAGTCGTGGAAACGTTCGTCGGCATTTTGCGCAATCGCGTCGCGCAATTGTTCGTCGAGCGATTGCAGTTGGACGACGTCGGGCACCGGCTGATCGAGCAGAATGCGTGCAGTTTGCAACAATGGTTGCAATTCGGCAGCAGCGCGCGGCGCATTCAGGCAAAGTGCGGCGCAAATTAGCGTGAGGAACATCGAAGATTTGTGAAGCACGGTCGGACTCTCCTGAGTTATCCGCACTTCTCAGGGCAAGAGCCGGGCCAGCGGTCAGGCGGCTTGGCTGGGCGCTTGACTTGCACCGGGAAATATTGCATAGTATATGGCATGGACGGGCGGTTGGGGATCGACTCACGCTCGGGGATCGGGGCACCCGTAGCGGGTGCCGCCGCGAGAATGCAACAGGCAACGAACCTCGGGACTATGTTATGGTGCCATTTAGGTCGGGGCCGGCACAAACTAGGATTTTGAGTTTGCGACACGGCGATGGCAATTTGGGGCCGAGGGCTCCACGGTTATTGGGGCTGGGTGTGCGCTAACCGTCCCGGCCGTGTCGTCGAATGGGGCGCTAACGGCAGATGGGTGGCCAAAGCCCTGGAGTCAATCCTGTGGCGTGGCAGCTTAGAGACGGGAGTTTCGACAGCCAGGATCCTATTTACCAGACACAACAGGGCAGCCTGGGTGCGGCGGAGGTACTGGTCACGCGGGATGGCACCAGCGGGCCGCCGCGAAAAGTGAAAGGAACGGCCCGCTTGCGCGGGCCGTTTGCATTGCGAACTATATTACTTGTTAGCCGTGTTTGTGTTCGGCGACGGTGACCAATGCGCTGGCGCGCTGAACGGCGGCGCGGGCCTCTTCTCGTTCGGCAGGCGTGGCGGCGGACTCGAGGCGTTTGTGCGCTTCGGTCTTTTGCAGGCGCGCCTGCTCGAGATTGATATCCTCTTTGCGCGTGCAGGTTTCAGCGAGGATAATCGCTTTGTTGTTTTCCACGGTGAAGTAGCCGCCGCTAATGGCGTACTCTTCTTTGTGACCGGTGAAATCAATCTGCAAGCGGCCCGCCCCCAACCCGGCGACCATAGGCGCGTGATTGGCGAGCACACCGAAGTCACCGCCCGCGCCGGGGGCGCGGACGTGCACGACTTCACCCGAGAAAAGATGCTTTTCGGGCGTGATCAGCTCGACATGAAAAGTCGTGGCCATGATTTACTTTTGCGCGGCTTCGTGATTGCGGAGCACGTCTTCGATCCCGCCGCACATGTAGAAGCTCTGCTCGCCGATGTGATCATAGTCGCCGTTCAAGATGCCCTTGAAGGCCTTGATGGTGTCGGCGATCTTCACATAGACGCCGGGGCGGCCGGTGAAGGCTTCGGCAACGTGGAACGGCTGGGACAGGAAACGCTGAATCTTGCGGGCGCGTTCGACGACGCGCTTGTCGTCGTCGGAGAGTTCGTCCATACCGAGAATGGCGATGATGTCCTGCAAGTCTTTGTAACGCTGGAGCGTGGACTGCACACCGCGGGCGACGTCGTAGTGTTCCTGCCCAACGACGAACGGATCAAGGATTCGAGACGTCGAGTCGAGCGGATCCACAGCGGGGTAGATACCGAGCTCGGCGATTTGGCGCGAGAGCACGGTGGTTGCGTCAAGGTGCAAAAAGGTCGTGGCGGGCGCGGGGTCGGTCAAGTCGTCGGCGGGGACGTAGACGGCCTGAACCGAGGTGATCGAGCCCTTGTTCGTCGAGGTGATGCGCTCTTGCAGGGCGCCCATTTCCGTCGCGAGCGTGGGCTGATAGCCCACGGCGGACGGCATACGACCCAAGAGCGCGGAGACTTCGGAACCGGCCTGCGTGAAACGGAAGATGTTGTCAATGAAGAGCAGCACGTCGCGGCCTTCTTCGTCGCGGAAATACTCGGCCATGGTGAGACCGGTCAAGGCGACGCGCGAACGCGAGCCGGGCGGCTCATTCATCTGACCGAAGACCATGGCAACTTTGGAATCCTTCAGCGCATTTTTGTCAACGCCTTTGATGTCAAAGGAGTGGACATCGAAGTTCTTGCCGTAGGAGACGACACCGGACTCAACGAATTCGCGCAAAAGGTCGTTGCCTTCGCGGGTACGCTCTCCGACGCCGGCGAACACGGACAGACCCGAGTGTTCTTTGGCGATGTTATTGATGAGCTCCTGCACGATAACGGTCTTGCCGACGCCGGCGCCACCGAAGAGACCGATCTTACCGCCCTTGGCGAAGGGCTGGATAAGGTCAATGACTTTGATGCCGGTTTCGAGCATTTCGGCGCGGGTGTTGAGCTCAGTCATCTTGGGCGCGGCGCGGTGAATCGGCAGGCGCTTCTCCGAAACGACCGGGCCCAGTTCGTCCACGGGCGCGCCGGTGACGTTTAGAATGCGGCCCAGGACGGGCGCGCCGACGGGCACGGCGATAGGCTGTCCGGTGTTGACCACGGCCATTCCGCGCGTGAGGCCTTCGGTCGGGTCCATGGAGACAGCGCGCACGGTGTTGTCGCCGAGGTGCTGCTGCACTTCGAGAGTAACCGTTTGTCCGCTCTTGTCCACGGTGAGCGCGGAGTAGAGCGGCGGCAGGTCGTTCTCGGGGAATTCGACGTCAATCACGACGCCGATAATCTGCTTGATGGTACCGTTTTTCATCGGAGAGGGTATGCTGAAATTAGAAATTTGAAATCAAAAATGGGAAAGGGACCCGCGCAGCGTTCTGAATCCCGGTTCGGCGAGAGTTATCGCGCTACAGTTTGGCGAGAATTTCACTGCGCCAGTCGGGGCGTTTGCGAGCAAAGGCGCCTTCGAGGGCGAGCGGAATGAGCTCTTTGTCGTATGCGGACTTGATATCCGCGCGGGCTTCGAGGAAACTCAGGACGACGTCAGGCTGGCCGCGGCCGATTTCGCGCAGTGCGGAGACGACATTGCGGCGCACGAACTCGGCAGAATCTTCATAGAGCGGCGCGAGCAGTTTGATGACGCGCTCGGCTTGTGCCGGGGATTGTGATCCGTAGCCGCACAGGGCCCTAGCGACGACGCGGCGCACGCGATAGCTTGCGTCTTCCCGCCATTCTTCGAGCAGCGACAAGACGAAGTCGGCGTGCAGTTCGCTCCATCCGGAAAGTTCAGGACGAGCATCAAAGATCAAAGGCAACAGGTCGCGCACGCCGGTTGCGGCATCGTCGGCCATGTGTTTCACGAGCGACGTCCACGTGCGCGGATTGAAGATGCCGACGCGGGCAATCAAGACGATGGCGAGTGCGCGGGCGGCATCCACGGCTGAACCCGAGAGCCGGAGGGTGATCTCGACGGCGGACTCGGGGCTAGATACGAGGGCATCGGCTGCGGCATTACCGAGTTCGATCAGGCGTGCGGATTCTTCGGCGGAATATTCAGAGAGCAACTGTTCGCAGTCGGCGAGATGCAACTCGGATTGTTCGAGCTGATCGCGCCAGCGGTCAAGCGATGCGAGAATCGCCGCGGCGAGGGCATCGCGCCCGGCGAGTGCGTCGGTCATTGGCCGCCGGAGGACAGGTCGGCGGCACCACCCGTCGGCGCGGCTGTTCCGCGTTCACGATGGTGATGCGGTTCAGGGGCGGTGCGCTCGATTTGCACGCGGAGGTCCTGCAGGTCAATGAAGTGCGACCCGATGGCCTGACGCAATTCGGCGGCGATCCAGTTTTGGGTTGAGACGACGCAGATTTGGCGGCCACGTGAGCGCAGGAGTTCCAGGGCACGTTCGAAGTCACCGTCGCCGGAGAGCAGAATCGCTTTGTCGAAGTTCTCGATGGTATTAAACATATCCATGACGATTTCGACGTCGAGATTGGCTTTTTGCGTGGTCTCGCCGGTTTCGCTGTCATAGATGGTCTTAAGACCTTTGGTGCGAACAACGTAGCCCGCATAAGAGAGAAAGCGGACGAAATTTTCGTCGCGCGGATCGGGCGGCTGTTTGAGGCCCATGTACCAGTAAGCATCCGTCAGCTCGTCATCGCCACGCAGGACTTTGAGCAGTTTTGCCGGATCGAAGAACCAGCCGAGGCCCTTCTTCTGCGTGTAGAACATGTTCGCGCCATCCACAAAGATGGAGACGCGGCGGCGCGCATACATTGGCACGGTAGTTTACCTTTTGCGTAGAATCAAGAATAAGCGGCGATGCCGTCGCATGGGAACCGTTTCGGGAGGGAGCGGTTGTTCGGCGACGGAAGAAACGTCGGGCGCGGCGAACTTCAAAAGGGTGCGTCGCCAGGCAGGCAAAGCAGCACCAGCCAAGTGGCGGGTGGCGCAATCCTGAAAGAAGGCGACATCCCCGGCATAGAACAGATCAAGATCGGAAACACCGTGGGCCCATCCAGCGGCATCAGGCGGCGTGGGCAGTCCGTGTTGTAACGGCAAGTTCAAGTCGTCTGGAACCGGCACTCCATGCTCTCGCGCGAGCTTAACCAAGCTGCGCATGATTGTGAGTTGCAGGTCTGTCCCGAGCGGACAGGCGATGATGATTTCACGACCCGCGAGCGCGGCGATGCCCTGGACTGCCTTCGTGCGAGTGGACGCGGGAAGCAGATGAATCGCGTCGAAGGAGACGACGACATCGGCCGCCGTGTCGCCGACGTTAACGCTTAGGTCCGGCCGTAGTGATTTTACACGTGGTGCGAGATCGGCGGCGCGCGGACCAATCAGCGAAAGCGATTGCATCGGCGGATCGGCATCAGCGATGAGATCCGCCAAATAGCGCGCGCTGGAGTCGCGGTCAAAGAACGGGAGGAACATTTTCCTGGGATCCAGGCGGGGAACCGCTACGCTAAATCCCCGCTCGGCGAGCTAAGAGCGTGGAAGGCGTTACTTCAGACCTTCGGCACCGGCGACGATTTCGAGGATTTCGCCGGTGATCGAGGATTGGCGGGCCTTGTTGTACGTTAGCGTCAGCGAATCAATCAATTCGCCGGCGTTCTTGGTCGCATTTTCCATCGCGGTCATTCGCGCGGCCATTTCAGAGGCAAAGGACTCGAGCAGGATGCGCCAGAGCTGGACGTTGACGTATTTGGGCAGTATCGTGTTCAGGATTTCAATCTGAGTGGGCTCGAAAATAATTTCGGGGCCGCTGGTGTGGTCGCCGTGATCGGGTTCGATGGGCAGCAACTGCTCGACGACGACGCGCTGGGAGATGACCGATTTGAACTCGTTGTAGACGATATAGACGCGGTCCATCGTGCTGTTGAGATACTGCGCGATGACGCTATCGCCGAGCGTTACGGCATGGTTGAAATCGAGATTGTTAAAGAAGCCGGACATGCGGGTGGTGACGTCAGCGCCGCGGCGGGTGAAGAACTCGCTGCCTTTCTTGCCGACGGTCACGAGGTGCACCTGATGCTGGGCATTTTCGCGCATCAGTTGCTGGGCGCGTTTGAGGATATTGACGTTAAAACTGCCGGCCAAGCCACGGTCGCCAGTAACGACGATGATGCCGACATGATCCACTTCGCGCACGGCGAGCAGCGGGTGCGACGAGCGGTCTACGTGCGACGACAAGTCGCGAATGGCATCGCGCAGCGTCAGCGAGTAGGGGCGCGCATTCATCATAGCCTCTTGCGCGCGACGCAGTTTGGCCGCGGCGACCATTTTCATGACGCGGGTGACCTGCTGCGTTGACTTGACGCTCGAGATGCGTCGCTTAATTGTTTTTAGACCGGCCACGTTGGGAAGCGGAGATTAGAAATTAGGAACTTGAGATTAGAAATCAGGAGGCCGACAGGGAAACGCGCTGACGCGTTCTGGCGACTGCTCGGCGAAGCAAATGGGACGGGAATAACCTTAGTGAAGTCGCTCGCCGCGTTCAGGCTGACGACACGCTGCCGGAGGCGGTGTTTACGTTCGAGCGTCCCGCGAGAACGACGCAATAGCACCAGAACAGAATGAGACCGAAGCACTGGCTGCCGCTGATGATTTTGCCGACGGTAGTCTCACCGTAAAAGCGGGTGAGCTTCATGGTGAAGAAAAATGCGGCAACGGCGAGCAGATAGGTCATCCAATCACGGCGGCCGGACTGCCAGGCTTGAAAGATCAGGACGCCCAGCGGCGGCAGAGTGAACAGATAGTAATGTTCCCACGTGACGGGCAGGGCAAGCAACAGTCCACTGAGCAAAAGACCGTATTCGAGCGCGGGGTGCACGGCGGTACGGAGACAGCGCCAGAGCACGAGCGCCGTAAGACCTAAAAAGAACAGCGTGAAGACGGCGCGTACGATGCGAATGTGCAGTGTGGGTTCGAAGTTCGGACCCAACAGACTGTGTCCAAGAACGGCGCGTGTGTACCAACCGGCGGGCGACTGGTTGCCGAAGTAGGTGTAGACCACGCTGCCGAATTCACCGACAGCATCCCACCATTCGCGGTGCAAGGCGAAACCCATGGATAGCGTCGCGAGCGCATAGATGCCAATGACGACGGCAAGGATACTTGCTGCGAGCTTCCACTGCCGCTTCATGAACGGAGCAAGCAGCCATCCGGCAGGGAAGATTTTCACGGCGATGACCGTGCCGAGTAACGCGGGAGCGGCGATGCGCGAGGATTTCAAGCGCAACAGCCCTTCCCAAAACAGGGCGGCCAACAGCGGAACGATTTGCCCGAGTTTGCTGGCCCGCGCCAGGGGATAGGTCATCAGAACGAGCGCCAAGGCCCAGAGGTAGCCGCGCCAGCGAATCGGTGCACCGCTCAGGCGGGCGATCTGCGAAGCGAAGACAAAGAGCAGGAGAATGTTGATGCCGAGCAGGATATTTCGCCAGGCATAGACATGCACATTCGCGAGCGGCGCGAGCAGACCGGCGACGAAGGGCGGATAGAAGAAGGCATTTTCATCGCCCCACGCTCCGAGCCGTTCGGCTTGCGGCCGATACCACTCCTCGAGCCACTGATCATAATTCGCGTAGCCCGTGTACATGTGTTCGGGCTGATCGGTGTGCCACGAAAGCGCGGCCAACTGAATGTGAAAGAGATCAATATGCCACAGCGGAAAGGTGCTGCGTTGCCAGAGGTAGACTCCGGCCAGAAGGAAGAACGCTAACAGCCAGTCGGGTGCGCGTCTCATGAGAACTCTGAAGTCGAAAGTTCAGAGGTCACATGATCAGGCGGCGCTGGCGTTTTGGTAGGTGGCCTTGAAATCGGTGATCAGCGTCTTGAGCTTGCCGGTGAGATCATCGTCGAGGGCTTTCTTGGTGCGAATGCCTTCGAGGATGGGCGCGCCGACGGAGCGAACATACTTCGCAAATTCAGTCTGGAAGCGCGCGATGTGACCATCTTCGATATCATCAAGGTAGCCTTGTCCGGCGGTCCAGAGAATGACGACCTGCTCTTCAACGGGCCACGGGGAGTATTGACCTTGCTTCAGGACTTCGACGAGCTTGGCGCCGCGAGTCAACTGAGCCTTGGTAGCTTTATCGAGGTCCGAGGCGAACTGAGCGAAGGCCGCGAGCGCGCGATACTGCGCGAGGTCGAGTCGCAGCTTACCGGCCACCTGACGCATAGCCTTGATCTGCGCATTACCGCCGACGCGCGAGACCGAGATACCGACGTTGATCGCGGGTCGGATACCGGAATAGAAGAGTTCTGATTCGAGGAAGATCTGACCGTCGGTAATCGAGATGACGTTGGTCGGAATGTAGGCGGACACGTCACCGGCCTGCGTTTCGATGATCGGCAGTGCGGTCAACGAACCACCGCCCAATGCGTCATTGAGCTTAGCGGCGCGTTCGAGCAAGCGCGAGTGCAGATAGAACACGTCGCCCGGGTAGGCTTCGCGGCCCGGCGGACGGCGGAGCAGGAGCGACATTTGGCGATAGGCCCACGCGTGCTTGGTCAAGTCGTCATAGATACAGACGGCGTGTTTGCCGTTATCGCGGAAGTACTCACCCATCGCGGCGCCGGCATAGGGCGCAATAAACTGGAGCGGCGCGGAATCCACGGCAGTGGACGCGACGACGATGGTATGCTCCATGGCTCCGTTGTCTTCGAGGGTCTTGATGACCTTGGCAATAGTCGAACCTTTTTGCCCGATGGCGACATAGATGCAGACGACGCCTGTGCCCTTTTGATTGATAATCGTATCGAGGGCGATCGTGGTCTTGCCGGTTTGACGGTCGCCGATGATGAGCTCGCGCTGACCGCGGCCGATGGGGATCATCGCGTCCACGGACTTGATGCCGGTTTGCAGCGGCTCTTTCACGGGCTGACGAGTGACGACGCCAGTGGCGATACGCTCCACGGGATTAAAGATCTTGGCGTTGATGGGGCCCTTGCCATCGAGCGGCTGGCCAAGCGGGTTGACGACGCGGCCGACGAGTTCGGGACCGACGGGAACCTGCACAACCTTACCGGTGCGCTTGACGAGGTCGCCTTCCTTGATGGAGGCGTCAGACCCGAACAGCACGCAGCCGACGTTGTCTTCTTCGAGGTTAAGCGCCATGCCCTGAATGTCGCCGGGGAATTCGACGAGTTCGCCGTACATGACCTTGTCGAGGCCATAGACGCGGGCGATACCGTCGCCGACGTAGACGACGCGGCCAACTTCATCAACGGCAGACAGCCCTTCGTAGCCGGCGATCTGCTCTTTGAGTATGGATGTGATTTCTTCGGGCTTCAGTTTCGTGGACATGGGCTCTTAGGAGACTTTGAGGTTGCGGTGCATCCGCAGCGGATGCCGCCGCGAGGAATTCAAAATGTGAAAAAGGGGGATCAAACTTACACTGCCGCAGACATGCGCTTGCCGAGGTCGTGGACCTTACGGGCGAGCGAACCGTCGAGGATATGATCGGGGTATTGAATGACAATGCCGCCGATGATAGCCGGATTCACTTTGTATGCGATGACCGGTTTTTTGCCGGATGTTTTGGCGATGCTGTCGGCGACACTTTGTTTCATGGCGTCGGACAGCGCGATGGCGGTCTGCACGGTGACTTCAACTTCGCCTTCGTGTTCGCGAAAGAGACGGTGGAAGCGATCAGGAATGGCGGGCAGCACGTCCAGGCGCGATTTTTCGAGCAGGACGTCAATAAAGCGGCGCGTCATCTCGCAGAAGCCGACTTTGTCGCCGATGCTGAAGAGGATGGCGCGGCGTTTCGTGTTGCCGAGAGTCGGGCTGGCCAGCAGGACGGGCAATTCGCGGTTCTCTCGATAGATCGCAGCGAGTGCCTGGAGGTCGTGTTCAACTTCGGTCGAGCATTTGGCTTGCAGCGACGCCAGAAACAGCGAGCGGGCATAGCGCAGCGCAAGTGCGCTATCGAGGGATTTCAACGATCCTCCTTCAGGGCGGCCATGATGAGCTTTTCGTGCTCTTTGTCGTCAATCACTCGTCCCAAGAGACGGGAGGTCGCTTTGGCGGTGAGTTCGGCGACATGGCGCGAGAGGTCGGCCTTGGCCAGATCGGATTCGCGTTCGATGTCGAGACGTGCCTTTTCGACGAGCTTATGCGACTGCTCTTTGGCCGCGGTTTCGGCATCGGCGAGATGCCTGGCGGCCTGATCCTGCGCTTTGAGGATGATGTCGGCGGCTTCCTTCTTGGCATTGGCCATGGCCTGCTTATAGTCGGCGAGCATGGCGCCGGCCTTTTCGCGTTCGGCTTTAGCGGTATCCAGATCACTCTTGATGGAATCTTCACGATCCTTCAAGCCTTTGATGATGGGTTTCCAGCCGAATTTGCCCACGATCCAAACGACGATCAGGAAAGTGATAATCGTCCAGAGAATGGAACCGGGTTCGATGTTGAGGATATTTTGCAGGCCCATGGTATTGCGCTAAGTAGAAAACGTTGCGAAGTTCCGGTCATGTGCAGACACATGCCTCGGCGAAAAAACGAGACCTTCTGCTAATTCCCCTCTAAACAGGGACAAGTCAGCGGAAGAACTTACTTGGTCCAGATGAGGATACAGATGAGGAAGGCGAACAGCGCGGCACCTTCGACGAGGCCGGCCATAACGAGCGCGGCACCCTGAATCTTACCGGCGGATTCCGGTTGACGGGCGATGCCGTCCATGGCGCCCTTACCGATTGAGCCGATGCCGATACCAGCACCCAAAGCGAACAGACCGGCACCCAAGCCGGCACCAAGCAGAGCGAGACCGTTTCCGAGTTCCATTTTCGAGATTCTCCGAAAAGTTGGGAAGTTATGATGAAGAAAGTCTAAAGTCAGAAGTCAAAAGTCAGAAGGGGCGCCCGCGTCCTTACTTGGACAAGGCGTGTTCCGCCGCGCCGGCTCGAAGATCAATGCGACGGGTGCATGGTCAGACCCATGAAGGTGGCCGTGAGCATGATGAAGATGTAGGATTGAATCAGGGCGACGATGATTTCGAGCATAAAAACGCCGACTGCTACGAGAATGGCAGGCGGCGCAAAGACGATGCTGACGATCAAGCCAAGCAGGACGGCCAGAACGGCGTGTCCGGCGAGCATGTTAGCAAAGAGACGAATAGTGAGGGCGAAAGGGCGAATCAGGAAGCTGACGATTTCGATAACAATCATCAGCGGCATGAGCCAGCCGGGGACTCCGGGCGGCGCGAAATGATGCAGAAATCCGCCCAGCCCGTTCTCCTTGACACCCATGCCGACCATCAGGGAGAGTGTGCATAGCGCGAGGCCGGCGGTGACATTCACGTTACCGGTGGCCGACGATCCCCATGGGAAGAGACCGAGCAGATTGGAGAACAAAATGCCCGTGAAGAGCGTCATGAAGTACGGCATGAAGGCATCGGTCTTGTCATGCAGGTTAGGCTTGACGACTTCATTACGCACGAAAGTGATCAGACTCTCGAGCATGTTGCGCAAGCCGGTCGGGACGGCGGTCTTTTGCCGGGCGGCGCTCCAGACGAGCAGGCCCATAAGAGTCAGCGCGATCAGCCACCACAGCCGATGCTTGGTGAGCGTGAACTTGTAGCCCGCGATCTCGAAGGTCGGGAGATGGATGGCGTATCCAAACAGCTCCATGTGGTCGGAATCCACGAGGTGATGTTCGAGGATTTCCACGAGCGTCGCGCCGAGGCCCTCTTCATGCTTTCCATGTTCGGCTGTTTTAGCGGCGGCCGCGTGCGGATCATGAGGCTGGGCTTTATGATCTTCACGCGCGACGGCAACCGCGACGAGCGCGAGACAGAGGGCAAGGAATAGGGTACGGGCGAATTTCATTTGTTGGCGACGCGGGCAATCAAGAATTCGATGGCGAGACTTAGATAGAAAGCGAGGACAATGCCGAGTACGAGCGGAACTTTGGCGACGTCGGGTTGGCGCATTTGCCAAAACAGTCCGGCGCCGATGAGGACGAAGCGGAGGGCGACTCCCAGTCCCCAGAGGCGAACGAAGTTATCCATGCCGCTGCGGGTTTTAAACCAGGCCAGCACCAGAGCGGGTATGGAGGCGACGAAGCCAATCAGCAGGCCAGTAACGAAGGCATTCATAGTGATTCGGGCGCTCCGGATTTCGGCGGGGAACCGCTACGCTCAGCCCCGGCTCGACGAGCCGCGGGCCGTTCATTCGGACGCGCTGCCGTTGGAATCGGAATTCTGCTGTTTGAGCAGCAGAATGGTGCGATAGAGCGAGGCGATCATGCCGACCACAGCACCGAGGACCATCAGGAACGGAAAGGTGTTAAACTGCCGGTCTATCCACCACCCTGCTCCACCGAAGAGGGCCGTTGAGGCGACGATGGTCAGTCCGATGGCCAGCGGGTCCTGACGCGGCGGCTGAAAGCCCTTTAGCACATCAGTTGGCGGCGACAGGGCGATTGCGCGGGACCATCGTCGAGGCATCGTCGTCGAAGGACTCGGCAGTCGTCGGGGTGACGGGCCGGGAGGACGGTAGGCTTGTTTCGTCAGTCGCGGTATGACCGCGGACGCGCGCGCCTTCCTGAATCGAGAGTTTGCCTGCGGACAGGTCACCGATCAATTCAGCGGTCGCTTCGAGGTGCACTTTTTGTTTGGCGACCAGCGATCCTTTTACTCGGCCGGCCACAATGATGCTTTCGGCCTGAATATTCCCATCCACGGACCCTGAGGAACCGATGGTGACCATTTTGGCACAGAATACATCTCCGCTGACTCGGCCGTCAATACGGAGGGAACCTTGCGTGCGCAGAGTGCCGTTGATTTCGGCATCTTTCGCGAGCAAGGTGGACATTTCACCGGCGAAGTTTTCCGACGCGGTAAAGCGAGTCCATTTAGCCATGAGCCCGTCCTCTCGATTAATATGAAAGGAAGAGGGCGCGGGAACGGTTGAGCATATCAACCGGCACTGCGCGCCAAGAGGGATTCGGGGTCCACCCGGAGTCCATCTTTCCAGATTTCGAAGTGAAGATGCGGCGCGGAACTGCGCCCGGAGTTACCCAGCAACGCGATCGGCTGTCCCATCAGGACACGGTCGCCGGGTTCGACGAGCAGAATCTGATTGTGCCCGTAGAAGGTGGTGTAGCCGGACTTATGCTCAATGACAACCAAGTTGCCGTAGGGATAGCTCCAGCCGGAGAAGATGACCAAGCCGTTGGCGCTGGCGTTGATCGGGGTTCCAATACGTCCGGCGACATCCAAGCCGAAGTGCCCGGTTTCGTGGAGCGTACTGGACAGTTCAAACTTACGGGTTACGTAGCCGCGTACAGGGGGATGCGTCGGGATGTCGGTCGGCAGGACGCCATCGGTCGCGATCTCGGTGATCCGTTCGCTATAGATGCCTTGGAGATCGGCGGGCCGGGAGATTTCTTCCCGGAGCGGTGCGGCATTGGGCGTCGGTTCGAGGGCGTCGCCCTTGGGTAGTGCTCCTTGCGGGAGCTGGAGGCCGCGGCGAAGCTGTTCTTCAAACTGCTTCAACTCGGCCAAGCGCTCGGCGATATCGCGGATGCGTTCGTTGGTGGCCTCGAGTTCGACGACACGGGCTTTAAGGGCCGTATTGTCCTCGACTTGCCCGGACAGTGAAATCGTTAAACCAGCAAACACAAAGAGCAGCGCCAAGAGCCCGATGGCAGCTCCGACGGCAACGATGAACCAGTTTCGATGGAAACGAAACTGGCGCATTTGGGCCTGATTTTCGGAGAGGACGACGACGGTCCATTGACTTGGGCGGTTCGGCATCTCTACTCAGGCTGCATGGAGGCTAACAATCCGGGAATATACAGAATCTGACAAGGAGTGTCAAGTGAAAGATTTTACGAGGGGCGTGTTTAATATTTATTTTTATTAGACTTTTGGCTCAAGCTGACGAGCTTTCGCAGCCTCAAAGAGGAGCACTGCTGCGGCGGCAGAGACATTGAGGCTGTCAAAGTCGCGGTACAAGGGTATCTTGACGGTCAGGTCGGCGCGCTTTAGTAAGAGAGATGAAACTCCAGGTCCTTCGGCGCCGAGGATGAGTACGGTCGGGCGATCCCAGTCGAACTCGGAGTAGACGCGCGAATGCTCTTCGGCTGCCGCAGCGACGATCCACCATCCGGACTCTTTCAATGTACGGACGGTCTGATCGAGATTGGTAACTTCGAAGAGGTTGACGAGCGCTGCGCCACCTGCCGAGGTTTTGAAGACGGTATCGGTGATAGGAGCCTGACGGCGGCTGCGAAAGATCACGGCATCGGCCCCGGCGGCGTAGGCGGAGCGGAGAATTGCGCCGAAATTGCGCGGGTCCTCGATGCCGTCCAGCATGAGCACGAGCGGGGCTGGTTTCTGGGAGACTAAGTCGTCAAGGTCATGAACGTCCGAACTGATGTCGGGCTTGCGAATATTGGCGCAAACACCTTGCGAGGGGCTATCCATATCCTGCGACTCGACGGCGCCCGAGGAAAGCGGAACTCTCAAGCGGCTGGCAAGCGCCCGAATGTCGTCAATCACCTGACCGTGTGCATTGGGCGCGATGGTGAGCTCTTCGACTAATCCGCGTCGCAGCGCTTCAAGGATCGGTTTACGACCGTAGATTTGCAGCGGGCGATCGGGCGAATAGTAGGCTGAGCGATCGAATGGGCGTGGGGGTGGGCGACGGGGAGACACAGGGCGGATAGGATGAATTATAATTGATAAATTGCGGAGGACTTGTTAGCGGTCCACTAACTCTAAGAGGCGGTTCAGATCATCTAACGTGTAGTACGTGATTTCAATGGTACCGCCGCGGCCTTTGGGTTTGATGCGCACGCGAGTGGCCAGTTGCCGCGAGAGAGAGTTCTCGACCTGAGCAATAGCACGGGCTTCCCTTGAGTCGGCGGCTTTCATTGTTGCCGCTTCGGCCTTGGTGGGTACTTTCTTCTTGCGGGTCAGGGCTTCCGCTGTGCGAACCGTGACTTTGCCGTCCACGAGAAAGCGCTCGAAAAGATCAAGCTGCTGACCTTCATCCACGACGGAGAGTAAGGCGCGCGCGTGTCCCATCGTAAGTTTGCCTTCGGTGAGCGCAGTTTGAATGCGTTCGGGCAGTTTCAGCAGCCGCACGAGATTAGCGATGTGGGCGCGGCTCATGCCCATTTTTTCGGCGACGGCCTCCTGCGTCAAGCCGTACTGCTGCTGGAGGCGGACGATGGCCTGCGCCAATTCAATGGGCGTGAGATCCTCGCGATGGACGTTTTCGAGAATCGCGAGTTCAAGCATCTCTTCGGAACTCTCAACGACGCGGACTTGCGCGGCAATGGTGGTCATTCCGGCGGCGCGTGTGGCTCGCAGGCGGCGCTCGCCGAGAATTAGTTGGAAGCGCGTTCCGGCGGGTCGCACGACGACGGGCTGCAAGAGGCCCTGTTTGAGGATCGAGTTCTTGAGATCTTCAATGGCTTCGTCGTTGAAGATCTGGCGGGGCTGGAAGGGATTTGGATCTATCAGCTCGATGTCGAGATGCACGATCTCGGGCACGGGCGTCGTGGTGGAAGACGTGACATCCTCATCCGAAATCAGCGCGCGTAGTCCTTTGCCTAAAGCTTTGTGAGATTTCATGCGACGGCCTCGCGCGGCGGGAGTTGCTGATGACTGAGGAATTCGACGGTGAATTCACGGTAATTTTGAGCGCCGCGACTCACGGGATCATACGTATAGACGGTTTGCCCGAAGCTGGGCGCCTCGGAGAGCCGGACATTGCGGAGGATCATGGTTTTGTAGACGCGCTTATCGAAGACGCCGGTGATTTCGTCGGCGACTTGTTTGGTAAGGTTCAAGCGACCGTCGTACATCGTGAGCAGAATGCCTTCAATTTCGAGGGAGGTGTTCAAGTGCCGTTTGACGAGATTGACAGATTTCATCAACTGCGCGAGCCCTTCGAGGGCGTAGTATTCGCATTGCATAGGAACCAGAATCGAATCGGCGGCGGCCATGGCATTGAGCGTCAATAGCCCGAGCGACGGCGGCGTATCGAGGACGATGAACTGAAAGAGATTGTCAAGCCGGGCGAGGGCCTCGGCGAGAATGCGTTCGCGCGCGAGTTTCGAGACGAGCTCGATTTCAGCGCCGTGCAAACGTGTGTCCGCAGGCAGGATGCTCAGTCCGGCGACATTGGTGGGCCGCACCGCTTCGCCTGCCGGCGTTTCGTTGATCAGGACGTCGTAGATACCGATCTGCGTTTCGGCGGGCGTGACCCCTAAACCGGCGGTCGCGTTGGCCTGCGGATCGAGATCCACGAGCAGCGTGGTATAGCCTTCGAGGGCCATACCGGCGGCGAGATGAACGGCGGTAGTGGTTTTGCCGACGCCGCCTTTTTGGTTGGCGACTGCGATCGTTTTCGTGGGCATCATGACTCCAGTGTGTACAAGGCGACTAAGCGGCAGTGCGGCGGCGCGTGGTGCGTCAGCCGCCGGCGAGCAGACCCAATTTGGGCAGATGTGTGGCGCGGAATTTTTCGCGCAACAGCGGAAAGTCGGAGAGCTCGGGATCGTGAGCGACGAGCGTGAAGGCGCGTTCATGGGCGTATTTCAAGAGCGGCTCATCGCGTTCGGGGAGATAGTGCCGATGTTCGGATTCGCCGGATTGGCGCGTGCCGAAGAGTTCACCGGCTCCGCGAAGTTGGAAATCCAGTTCAGCGATTTCGAAGCCGTCGTTGGTGGATTGAATGGCTTCGAGACGGGCCTGGGCATCGGCGGTTATCTTCGCGCCGGGCAGCAGGATGAAGACGGACTTTTGTCCTTTGCGGCCAATGCGGCCGCGCAACTGATGCAGGGCGGCCAGGCCGATGCGCTCGGGGTTTTCGATGACCATAACAGACGCGTCGGGGACATCCACGCCGACTTCGACGACGGGAGTGGCAACAAGGATCGGCGTCACTCCATCGCGGAAGGCCTTGATAGCTGCTTCTTTGTCTTCGGAGTCCATCCGCCCATGCAAGAGGCCGACGTTGACAGCGCGGAGCGCACCATTGGCGACCCGCTTGTGATAATCCACGGCGGCTTCGACTTGGATTTTGTCGGACTCTTCAACGAGCGGACAGATGATGAAGACGCGCTGACCGCTTTGCGCCTGTTTGATCAGAAATTTGTAAACACGTTCGCGATCGGGCGCGAAGCGAACGGCGGTGGTGACGCTGCGCGGCCCGCCGGGCAATTCTTTGAGAGTCGAGACGTCAAGGTCGCCCAACTCGGCCAAGCGCAACGTACGCGGAATCGGCGTGGCGGTCATGACGAGCAGATTGGGACGTTTACCTTTGCTGGAGAGCTGGGCGCGTTGTTCGACTCCGAAGCGATGCTGCTCATCTATGACGAGCAGGCCGAGGCGCGGAAACTTGAGTTTTTCGTTTAGCAGCGCGTGGGTGCCCACAAGAATGTCCACGGCGCCCGCGGCGGCGGCGGAGAGAATTTCCCGTTTTTGCGCGACGGTTTGCTTGCCGCGCAAGATGCGGAGGTTGAGGCCTGCGGCGTGAGCCGGCGGCGCCAGGGTACGGGCGTGCTGTTGCGCAAGAATCTCGGTGGGCGCCATGAAAGCGGTTTGAAAACCGGCATCGGCGGCCATGGCCGCGGCGAGCAGCGCGACGGTGGTCTTTCCCGATCCGACTTCGCCATGCAACAGGCGCTGCATGGGAATCGGGCTGGCGAGATCGGCTCGAACGTCTTTCAGCACGTCCTTTTGTCCCTCAGTCAAGGGAAACGGCAGCGCGTCGAGGACTTTGCGGGTAATAGGGCCGATGTTCTCAAACGGGCCAACGCCGGGCAGGACTTTGTTGAAGTGCTTGCGCAGCGCGAACAACAGTTGATGAAAGAACAGCTCCTCATAGCGGATACGGCGCCACGCTCGCGCGAGGAGTTCAGATGTCTCGGGGAAATGGACTTGGACGAGTGCTTCAGCCAGCGGCAGCGCATCAACGACGGCCAAGTCGTCAGGCGGCAGAAATTCGGCCAGTTCAGTGCGCACGAGCGTGAGAGCATCCAGTTGAATGCGGCGCAGGGTGCGCGATTCGAGACCGACTTTGCGCAGGTCGAGCGAAAGCGGGTAGAGCGCGACAATTTGGCCCGTTTCAAACATACGCGTTTCGTCGCCGTCCGCGCCGAGGCGGTCAATGGCGGGATGGACGAAATCGCGATTGTCGCTGTCGCCGAGCTTGCCGCTCACGGCAATCAGCTCATCCACGACCAACTGTTTGTGCCAGTATTGTGTGCCTTGAAACCAGACGCAGCGCAATGTGCCGGACAGGTCGTTGATCAGCGCCGTGAGAATGGATCTACCGGCGCGGGTACGACGGAGGTCAACGCTTATGACTTTACCAACGACCGTGACCTCGTAGTCGGTAGGCACAAGGTCGCGAATGCGCAATTGGCGTGAACGGTCGAGGTAGCGGCGCGGATAGTAGCGAATCAAGTCCTCAAGCGTGCGGACACCGATCTTTTCGAGGGCCTTGCTACGGAACTCACCAATGGCGCGGAGAGTCGAGACGGGTTCGGCGAGCAGGGCGGGCACGGCACGTTAGCGATTGCGAATGGTGTAGGTCAGTACGACCTCTTTATCGGGCGCGGCGGTCACGTCAAATTCAAGTTTGTTTGCTGAAATCTTTCGATGCGGCAGGCTCGACTTGAGGACTTCCCACTCGCCCCACACGTGATCCACGACGATGATGCTGACCGTATCCGTCTTGCGGTTGCGCAGTTTCACTTCAATGTCCTGCTCATAGACCGTGTTGCTGATCTGCCGATAGTCCTTCTGCACCCGTTCGACGGCGATATCGAAGGCGTTGCCAATCATCACGCGGACTTTTTCGTCGCGCGGCGTGTGCTCAAGGTTGTCTTCGCCGATGAACTCCTGTGAACCGTCTGAGTCCTTCTGGAAGACGCGCACGCGACCGGCGGGCAGGGGAATGCCAAGGTCGTTCTCTTTGGAATTCATGAACTCAAGTGAAACCGAAACGCTGTTATTGTCGCGCTGATGATCATACTCGTAGATGCGTTTGGTCTGCACGTCCGCATTTGGGAAGAGACTAACCTGCTTGGTCTGATTGTCGAGAACGTCGGTGGGGCGGTCCAATGTGTAGAGATGATACTCGAAAAAGGACTTCTCGGAAAACTGATTACCGCCATCGGCCATCGTCATCGCTTCAGCGCGAAGGAAGTCGTTGTACTTCGGTTGGGGTGGCGCGGCGCGGTGGACTTCGCCGGCGATGAGTTTCAGCTTCGCGTTTCTGTAGGACGCACCGGAACTATTGTTCAGCGTGACCCACGCGCCGAGGTCGGCTTTGTTGCTCTCGTCAATGACGCAGACGTAGTCGGCATTCCAGTTCATTCCGCCGGTCAGATAGGATACCTCGGTCTCTTTCTTGGCGGCGGCCGGACTATTGACAAGCCAGCGCAGCGTAGGGCGAGTGATCAGTCCTTCCGGAAGTTTGGGGAAGCGGACTTCGAGGATGGACTCCGTGAGCAGGGAGCGCAGCGTGCCGTCCTTCGATTGCAGGACGATATTCTGCGGCGATGAGGTGAGCAGCGTGCCGTCGGCGAGATCGCCGGACTCGGTGATGACTTCGACATGCTGATCTACGTATTTCGCGAGCAGTTTTTCGGGTGAAACGAGATCGTAGTCGTAGTCCTGTTCGAGCAGCGTGACGCCGGGCGCGGAGAAGTGAACGGACGACTGATCAATCTGCGCGGCGACGTCGCGGAACAGCAGTTGACTGATGCCGTTATCGAAACTCATTTCGCGGATGTCCCGGACGAGCGCGAGGTTGCCGTTGTAAACGGTGACGGCCACGCCAGGCTTGGCCTGCGCCGAAGCGGCGATGCCGCATGCGAGAATGGCCAGAAGTAGTTTGAGCATATTCCCCTCGAAGAAAAGGACTTAATTGACAGGAGCGGATTCCGGCGGAGAGCTGCATCGCAAACTCCCCGCCGCGCGAGCCGATGTCTCGCGTTATTGCGCGGCTTCGAGTTCTTCCAGGAAGCGACGGATTTTCATATGTGCATGTTCGAGCTCTGTGAGCTTTTCGCGTTCGGCGTCCACGACTTCGGGTTTTGCGCGTTCGATGAAATTGGCGTTGGTGAGCTTAGACTTCGTGCCTTCGACCAATTTCAACAGGCGTTCGTCTTCTTTTTGCAGCCGAGCACGTTCGGCTGAGACGTCAATCACGCCGTGAAGCGGGACATAGACCTCGATGCCTTGCACGATCGCGGAGGCGCTGCCTTTCGGCCGAGCGCCGTCGAGATGCAGTTCGGCGAGGCCGGCCAGTCTGACTACGAAGTCCGCGAAGGCTTCCCACTCATCTGCGATTTTCTTGTGGTCCGCGCGAATGCCCGCAGGGATGCGCAATGACGGCACGATGCGCAATTCGCCGCGAATATTGCGGAGAGCGGTGACGACGTCCTGCAACTTACCGAATTGTTCTTCAACTTCGGGAACGACGAGCGTGGCCTGATAGCGCGGGAATTGCGCGACCATAATGCTGGCATGGCGATGACCAGCGGGCCAACTTGAGGCCGACAGACTGCTCAGCGTGTGGTAGATTTCTTCGGTGACGAACGGCATGAAGGGATGCAATGCGCGAACGATGCCGTGGAGGATACCGAGGGCGTGGCGCAGAGCGTCGGCGCGTTCATCGGCGGACCCTTGCAAGCGCACTTTGATCAACTCTAGATACCAGTCACAGAAGTCGTTCCAGATAAACGCATGCAGGCGTTTGGCGGCATCAGCGAAGCGGAACTCGGTGAGTGCTTTTTCGACGTCGCGGACGCAGGACATGAAGGCTGAGGTGATCCACTGGTCAATCAGATTGGCGGGCGCGCTGGGCAGAATTTCGACGGGCGTAAAGGCGAACGTATCACCCTCTTCGGGCACGTTCATCAATAGGAAACGCGTCGCATTCCAAAGTTTATTGGCGAAGTTGCGGCCAAACTCGCAGAGTTCGACGCCGAAACGAATATCGCCTCCGCGCGGGGTTTGCGAGATGATGGTGAAGCGCAGCGCGTCGGCGCCGTAGCTGTCAATCACCTCGAGCGGATCGGGCGAATTGCCCAGCGACTTGGACATTTTGCGGCCCTGCATGTCGCGAACGAGGCCCGTGAAGTAAACGTCCTGGTAGGGTGCGACGCCGAAAACCTCTTCGGACGAGATGATCATGCGCGCGACCCACAGGAAGATGATATCAGGCGCGGTGACCAGAGTTGAACTTGGAAAGAAGTGTGCAAGATCCTCGGTGTCGCGCGGCCAGCCGAGCGTCGAGAACGGCCAGAGCCACGATGAGAACCAGGTATCAAGCACGTCGGGGTCCTGGACGAGTGTGAGCCCGGCGTACTTGGGATCACCGCTGGGATCATCGAGCGTGCAGATAATTTCGCCGGTTTCTTTGACTGTCCATAGCGGGATGCGATGTCCCCACCAGATTTGCCGCGAGATGCACCAGTCGCGCACGTTTTCCAACCAATGGAAGTAGGTCTTTTCCCAGTGATCGGGATGGAAGCGGACGCGGCCTTCGCGCACGGCAGCGATGGCGGGTTGCGCAAGCTCCTGCATGCGGACAAACCACTGTTCGGAAAGCAGCGGTTCGATGACAGTGCCGGTCCGTTCGTTGTGACCGACGGATGTTTGGTAGGGTTCGACTTTCTCGAGGAAACCGTCGGCTTCAAGCGCAGCGACAACCTGTTTGCGTGCTTCCTTGCGGTCGAGGCCGCGGAATTGCGGCGGAACAAGATCCGTCATCCTGCCATCGGGGCCGATAACGATCAGGAATTCGAGGTTGTGGCGATTGCCGATTTCGAAGTCGTTGGGATCGTGTGCGGGCGTGACTTTAACGCAGCCGGTGCCGAATTCGCGATCCACATAATCATCGGGGACGATTGGAATGACGCGTCCGGTGAGCGGGAGAGTGACGGTTTTGCCATGCAAATGGCGATAGCGCTCATCTTCGGGATGCACGGCGACAGCGGTGTCACCGAGCATTGTTTCGGGGCGCGTGGTCGCGACGACGAGATGGCCGCTGCCGTCGGTCAACGGGTAACGAAAGTGCCAGAGATTTGAGGCGACGGTGCGATACTCGACCTGTTCATCAGAGAGCGCGGTGCGCTTTTCGGGGTCCCAATTGACGATGCGCTTGCCGCGATAAATCAGGCCTTTCTTGTACAGGCGCACAAAGATCTCAGCAACGGCACGCGACATTTCGGGATCGAGCGTGAAGCGTGTGCGCGACCAGTCGCAGCTTGCGCCAATGCGGCGCAACTGCTGCAAGATGATACCGCCGTAATTCTCACGCCATTCCCAGATGCGCTCGACGAGTTTTTCGCGGCCAAGATCGTGACGCGACAGTCCTTCTTTGGCGAGCTGGTCTTCGACTTTGATTTGTGTGGCGATGCCGGCATGGTCGGTGCCGGGCAGCCAGAGCACGTCGTCGCCGTGCATACGGCGCCAACGGCAGAGCATATCCTGGAGGGAATTATTAAGAACGTGTCCGAGCGTGAGCATGCCGGTGACATTGGGCGGCGGCATCATGATGACGTAGGGCTTGTGGCCTTTACGTATCTGCGCGCGAAAACAGCCTTGCTGTTCCCATTGGTCATAG
This sequence comes from bacterium, assembly GCA_016702305.1. Taxonomy (NCBI): domain Bacteria; species bacterium. Next base: position 371,259 of record JADJEH010000001.1, on the reverse strand, counting down.
AGGCGCGTTTCAACGGACGACGGTGTGTAGGCTTTATCGAGTTCTATGCGGGGCACGGTATGTCAGATTAGAAAAGTGAAAGTAGCAATTAGAAATTGGCACAGGCCACTCAGGCCGGGTTGCGGCGGTCGTGACCTGACTCGGCCAGTGTCGGGGACGAAGTTCTCAGCGCCACGGGGATGTCCGCGTGGTCGTTCGGTTGGGGCGGACGCCAGCCAGCAGAATCATGATAACGCCGCTGACGAAGCCGCCGATATGGGCTAACCAAGCGACTCCCCCGCCCTGCCGATTCATTTCATTGGCGAAGCCGCCGAGCTGCATGACGAACCAGATGCCGAGCATCAAGATCGCCGGGACGGTGATGAAGCGCACGATGTATACGATCCAGAGTAGGACCACGACGCGCGCCTTGGGATAGGCCAGCATGTACGCACCTAAGACCGCACTGATGGCGCCGGAGGCTCCCACCATGGGAATTTCGGACGACGGATCGAAGACGATATGGCTCAGCGCGGCGACCAAGCCTCCCGTCAGATAGAAGAGCAGGAATTTGAAGTGGCCGAGCGTGTCTTCGATGTTGTTGCCGAAGATCCAGAGATAGAGCATATTCCCGCCGAGATGCATCAGGCCGCCGTGCATGAACATGGAAGACCAGAGCGTCAGCCACGAGAGCGGAATGGCGGGAAGCAAGTCCCAGCCGCCCACGATGTCGCGCGGAATCGCGCCCCATGCAAATACGAATGCCTGCTGAGCGTCAGGCGGCATCGTGAATTGGAAGGCGAAGACGACGACGTTTATTGCAATCAGTCCGATGGTGACGATCGGAGTGCCGCGCGTGGGGTTTTCGTCGCGAATGGGTATCATGGAATCGTCACCGTAATATCCCAGGTCTTCGTCAGTCCGGCGCGATTGGCAGCGGTGAACTGCACTTTGTGTTTGCCGCTGCCGAGTTTCTGCGGCGTCCAGATTGTGCCGCCGTCTTCTTCGTACTCGTACTCAGGAATCGCGGTCTGGCCGTCCACGGTGCAGCGCACGTTGGAGTCATCAATGGATGACTCGTCGTCGGCGAGCGTGAATTTGATCTGGCCGCTCTGTCCGGATAGGGTCAGGCGCGGCGGGGTATCATCGTAAGCAATGCCATAGGTTCCGCCGCGCAGGACGTAGCAGGACATCGTGCTTGTGTCATCGGCGGGGATGCGCCAGATCGCGGACTTACCCGTGGCGCCGCTGCGCTTGTAGAAGTACTTGCCGGGCTCGAACGCTTGGTCTGCGGTCAAAACGAGTTTAGCAGGCAGGGCAAAATTGTCATCACGGATGTGAACTTCGTCGCCGACCGGCAGGAGGTCAGCCCAGCTCATGGCAATATTGTCGCCGCTTAGACTGAAGCCGTTGGATTCGCAGCTCCCGGCAACGCGCATGGCAGAGCGCTGCGCGCCGGATTGCACGGGAATGCGAACGCTGCTGGTGTTCCCGTTGCGGTCTTCGACTTCGATGCGGACAACGCCGGTGAAATTGTCGAGCCAACCGGCCGGAAGTTGTTCATCGCGCGTGCCGCGTTCAGGCCAAAGAAAGAGTCGGCGCACGTCGCGGTCATTGGTCTTGAACTCGGGATAGACGAGCTTAGCGTAGATACTCTGCGGACCTTGCAGATTGATTTCGCTGGAGCGATCTTCAAAGATCAACTGTTCGTCGGCATAAACACGGATGAAGCGTGGGACGGCATTTCGCCCCCATGGTCCGGGGTCGTAAGTGCGAACAAGAAATGCGACGGGCTCGGAGGATTGGACGCGCGGCGATGCGTTGAGCGCCAGCGAGCGACCGGCGGCCGATGGAATGTCATCGGAGAATTTGATCCAGCTCACGCCAACGATGGCGGGGTCGTCGTGATCGCGCGGTTCAAAGAACATGAGCGGATCAAGCTGTGTCGCGCCATCACGGATTTCAAAGTGCAGGTGGGCAGGTCCGCGACCGCTTGCACCGGTGTAACAGATTACGTCGCCCGCGCTATAGCGGTGCGGCGAGTTGGCTTCGTCGTAGCTGACATCTATGCGATAGGTGCCGACAGCGAGTTGGCTGTCGCGGACGGTGGCTTGCAGTTGGGGTTCATAGCGCGACAGGTGTCCGAAGACGGCGGTACGGCCATCGCTCAGGCGATAGTAGAGCGTGCGGCCATAGCCGGGCGGATTGATGGCAACACGTTCAATCCAACCGTCGGTGGGAGCGACAACGCGCAGCGGAGTGCGGGCGCGCAAATCCACGCCGCCATGGAAGTGATCGGTACGGCTGTCGGCGTGTCCGCCTGTGAGCGTGCGCGAATCGGGCAACGGCCAAAGATAGTCCGCCGCCTGGGCTACAACGACACACAGGAGAACGATTAGTACTCGCGCCACCGCAATGCCGCGCTAAAGAGCAGGCCGACCATGGCGAGCGTCACCAACATTGAACTTCCGCCATAGCTGACCAGCGGCAAGGGCAAACCGGTGACGGGCAGAAGCCCGACGGTCATCAGGAGATTGGTCAGGGCCTGAAAGATGATGGTGCCGACGACTCCGATTGCGACGAGCGAATGGAAGCTCGAGTGGCACTTGGACGCGATGGCGATACCGCGATAGTAGAAGACGAGAAACGCGACGACGACGATGACGGCGCCGACGAAACCCCACTCTTCGGCGAAGGCCGAGAAGATGAAGTCGTTGTGGCCCTCGGGCAGGAATTGCAACTGCGTCTGGGTGCCGTTCAGGAAACCTTTGCCGAGCAAGCCGCCGGAGCCGACGGCGATTTTTGATTGAATCAACTGATACGCTGCGCCGAGCGGATCAGCCTCGGGATCAAGGAAGGTCGTGATGCGGCGCTGCTGATGCGGTTCGAGTTTGCTCCAGAGCTTAGGGGTCAACGTGCCAAAGAACAGGTAGAGTCCGGTCAGCGCGGCAACCCACGGCAGGCGGCGGATGGAGACGTAGGCAATGGCGACCAGAAGCAGCAAGACAATGATATGCAGCGGCATGCTCCAGACCGTCAGCACGGCGGCGACCGGCATAAACATCAGGAGGATGTATTGCGGCGCGACACCTGCCCATGTCAGCAGGACAAAGAGCATAACGGGAAAAATCAAGGCCGTGCCAAGGTCGGGCTGGACGAGAATCAAGGCCATGGGCACGACGGTCATGATACAGGCGACGGCGAACAGCCAGAAGCGATCTAAATCGCGAGGATGCTCGGCGAGCAATCTGGCGACGGCGAGCAGCGTGGCGACTTTGGCGAATTCGGAGGGTTGCAATTGCACGGAGCCGAAGACGAACCAACTGGTCGCGCCCTTGTGCGTCGAGCCGACGGCAAGGACCAAGAGGAGGCTGACGATCGAGACGCCGTAAAAGATGTAGGAGAGCATCTCGAAGAAGCGCAGCGGCACGGACAGGATCGCCAAAGCAATCGCGGAGCCGATGCCGATCCAGAAGAACTGTTTCTGGTAGAGGCCGGATCCGTCGGCGATACTCGTTGAGAAATTAGCTAACAGGCCGACGGCGAGCAACACGAGGATGGCGACGAGCAGCCAGAGGTCGGAGAATTTCCCGCGGCTCATGGCGTTCGACTTTCCGCGACAGGTTCGAGCTGCGGTTCGGCCTCGATCTCTTCCTCGTTCTTCTCTTTGTAAAGTTCGGGATAGAGTTCGCGGCGAATCAGTTGGCGCAGGACTTCGCCTGCTACCGGTCCGCCCGCACCGGAGCCGCTTTTGCCGAATTCAATGAGCGCGCAGCAAGCGTACATCGGATTGTCCACGGGGCCGTAGCAGATGAACCAACCGTGATCGTCGCCGTGGGCATTTTGCGCGGTGCCGGTTTTGCCCGCGATTCGACAGGAATCGTCCTGCTGTTTGCGGGCGGTGCCGGACGGTCCCCAGACGACTTCGGTCATACCCCTCTGAGCGATCTCGATGATGGACAGTGGAACATCGGGCTGACGATCTTCGGCGGGTGCGCGTTTCTTGAGGGTATGGGTCGAAGGATCGTAGACGCCATCCACAAGAAATGGTTGTTTCCACACGCCGTCATTGGCGATTGCGGCAGTAAACGCGCAGAGTTGGAGCGGCGTTGCGAGCATTTCCCCCTGGCCGATGGACACAGAGACGAGGAAGCCCGTGGACCATCCGTTCGGGCCGTAGCGTTTGTCATAGTATTCACGCGAGGGAACGTTTCCCGCTGCTTCGCTTGTTTGGTCTATGCCCGTGGCAGACCCGAGGTGAAAGCGCGTGAAGGCGCGATTGATGCCGTCAACGCCGAGGAGCAATCCGAGTTTATAGTAGAACACGTCGCAGCTTTGGGCCAGCGACTGCACGCAATCAATGTGGCCGTGTCCGCCCTTTTTCCAGCATTTAAAGGTGCGATTGCCATAGGTGAAGCTGCCGGGGCAGGAGACGCCCCACGAGGTGTTGATGACACCACTGGCCAGGCCTTCAATGAGCATGGCGGGTTTGATGGTGGAGCCGGGCGGGTACATCGTCTGTACCGAGCGGTTCAGCATCGGCTTTTCGGGATCATTGAGCAGCGCATTCCAGTCGGTGCTGGAGATCGAACCTGCGAAGATATCAGGATCGTAGGTCGGCGCGCTGGCCATGACGACCACTCCGCCGGTGCGCACGTCCATGGCAACGACGGAACCGATCTTATCTACGAGCAAGGATTCGGCGAGAAGCTGCGCATGAATGTCAAAGCTGGTCCAGAGTTCCTGACCGGGAACAGGCTCGATGCGGCCAAGGGTTTGCTCGGTGTGCACCTCTTGACCATGAACGTCCACGACGGACAGGCGATTGCCTTTGACGCCGCGCAGGTCTTTGTCATAGAGCTTTTCAAGGCCGCGCTTGCCAACCAGGTCACCGGATTGCAGGCCGGGATATTTGCTCAGTTCGTCGTCGGAGATTTCGGCGACATAACCGATGGCGTGTGCGGCGACATTGCCGGGATAAAAGCGCTTCGGTTCGATTTCGAGATAGGCGCCGGGGATGCGGTCGCGAGTCTCTTCGAAACGGGCAAGTAAGGTGTAAGGCAGGTCGCGGCGGAGGCGCTGCGGCCGAAAGGAGCTGCGATAGGGTCGGAGTTGTTCGTCCCGGATTTCGCGAGGGTCACGCGCAACGGCGAAGCCAAGTTGTTCCACGGCGAGACTGTCTTTATACAGATCGCGCGGAATGCCGTAACAGGTGTAGCTCGGGCGGTTGCTGACCAGCAGGTAGCCATGGCGATCACGAATAACGCCGCGCGGCGCGAGCATTTCGACGAAACGAATGCGATTGTCTTCCGATTTCGCGCGATACTCGGGGCCTTGCACAACTTGCAGTTGTACCAAGCGGTAGATCAGGACTGCGAAGACAAGCAGACCGACTGCGATGAAGCTGGCATCGCGGAGGATCTCGTTGCGCTGACTCATCGCGCCGCGCCTTCACTCTTATGCAAGGGCGACAGGAACCACAGTACGGCCAGAGCGGTGGTCCAGAGTGCCGACGGGATTCCGCTCCAGAGCAAGAGGCCCAGGAACGGCAGTTGATTCGCTCGCGCGAGCAGAAGCATCCGCAGGACTTCGAGCACGAAGGCAAAGAGCAGAACCATAACGGTCCACGGCCACCACAGGCGGACCGGCGCGTCGGCAGCGAGTTTAGCGGAGAAGAAGCCGGCGATGCACATGGCGAGTGCGGACATTCCCAACGGCAGGCCGCCGAGGGCGTCAATCGCAAGTCCGAGCAGGAAGCCTGCTACGCTGCCCCAGAGCGGGCCGAGCGTCAAACCGACGAAGACCGCGAACGGGAGCAAGAATGACGGTCTGGCGTAACCGATGGTAAGCAGCGGCCCCAGGCCGGCTTGTAGTATCAACAGACTAAGCGCGGTGATCAGCAGTTTGGGGCTCATGGCTGTGCCTCAATCTGCGGATCGTTTTGCCCGGCGTATGGATCGGGCCAGTCAGTGCCAGTCACGATGAAGACATCTTCTACGGTGCGGAAATCCACAAAAGGCTGGACACGCCAAGTCTCTCCATATATAGAGAGTTCGGAAGGGTCGTCGGTTATGACGCCTACGCGAATGTCCTTGGGAAAAACGGAACCATAACCGGAAGTCAGGACGAGATCGCCGGATTTGACGTCAACACCTTGCGGCAAACCGGATAGAGTGAACTGATCGGGGCCTGTCCAGCGCAGAATGCCGCGCATGCGCGTGCGTTCCAGCAAGACGGCAACGCCGTAGCTGTTTCCAATCAGAGTTTGCACGAGCGTGGTGTGGTCGGTGACTTCAATGGTCTTTCCGACCAAACCGAGGGGGGTAATGACGGCGGCGTTAAGCTCTATACCTGAAGTGCGGCCGCGGTCCAAGCGAAACTGACCGCCGAGCGCCGGACCGACAGCGCTGATGGTGGAAGCGGGAACAGTCGTGTAATCGCTGCGTTGACGATACTCGAGAAGCGCGCGCAGGCGTTCATTCTCAATCAGCGCGTCGCGAAGCTTGGCGTTTTCTTTGCCGAGAGTGAGAGCGTGCTGTTGGAGGATGTCGAAGTCGGACCAGATTGAAAAAATGCGGCGGACGGCATGCAACGGTGAGGCGGCATAGCCGACGACATCGGACGCGGTGTCTTTAAGCTCACGCGCGCCGGGTTTGGGGCTGGTCAACAGCAACACGACCGAGATGGCCGCGCAGATGAGAAAGGCCGTCCATTCCAGAGTACCGCCGCTGCGGCGATTGCGCACCGACATTGGGATTAGTTGGGGAGCAGTACGCGGTGATAGGTTTCCATGTCGTCGAGCACTTTGCCAGTGCCGCGCACGACGCACGTCAGCGGATCGTCCGCGAGGAATACGGGCAGCGACGTCTCTTCACGCAAGCGCACGTCGAGACCGCGGATGAGCGCGCCGCCGCCGGTCATGATGATACCGCGATCCCGGATGTCGGCGGCGAGTTCGGGTGGCGTCTTTTCGAGGGCGTTCTTGACGGCGTCCACAATTTGCGAGATCGGTTCGTCAATGGCGTCGCGAATTTCGATGGAATTGATTTCAACGGCTTTGGGCACGCCCTCTACAAGGTCGCGTCCTTTGGCGACGATGGAGAGTTCTTGTTCCAGTTTGGCGGCGGACCCGATTCGCGTTTTGATCTCTTCGGCGGTGCGTTCACCGATCAGCAGGTTGTAGTTACGGCGCATGAACTGAATGATGGACTCATCGAGTTCGTCGCCACCGACGCGAATTGACGTGTCGGTGATGATACCGGAGAGGGCGATCACCGCGATTTCCGTGGTGCCGCCGCCGATGTCAATGACCATGTTTCCGATGGGGTCCAACACCGGCAGACCGACGCCCAGCGCGGCGGCCATGGGCTCCGCGATCAGGAAAACTTCGCGGGCGCCGGCGTGCTCGGCGCTGTCGCGAATGATCCGTTTTTCAGATTTCGTGACGCCTGATGGTACGCAGACAATGACACGCGGCCGCAGCAGGCGATTGGTTTGCGCTTTGCGGATGAGGGCACGGATCATGATTTCAGCGACTTCATCGTCGTCAATCACACCGTCGCGCATGGGTCGGATGACTTCAAGATCGCGATGGGTTTTGCCGAGCATTTCGCGAGCTTCATTCCCGATGGCGATGACTTTTCGGTCGCTTTTGCGAATGGCGACCATGGAAGGTTCGCGCACGAGAATCCCCTTGCCTTTGACGAAGACGAGGGTGTTGCGAGTGCCGAGATCAATGGCGATCTCGTTGGAGAACAATCCCGATAGGGAAAAGGACATATGCTCCTCGGAAGGATGTTAAGACGAGGATCAACCCTCGTCGGAGAGTACGATTCCAGCGCCCAGATCGGGCGGATTGATGCCGCGTTTCTTTTCTTCTTCCCAGAGATACTCGAGAATCAGCGGCTGTTCGTCGCGATCCACGGCAACGTAGATCGAGTAGTAGGCGCCCCACGTGCAGATCAGTTTCTGATTTTCAGCGGCGGCGATGGCCTGTGCGAGGGACGGCAGTTTGCGGGTCATGCGGCCGACGAGGCTGTAAATGGCGCCGCTGACGTCACGCTTAACAATGTAGTTTTTGCCCATGTAGCGCACTCGGGAAGAGGGGCGAACATAGAGCGGTTGCTTGAGATGGTGTGGCCAGGAACTCATGAGATGAAGCTCAGTGTTTGAAGTGGCGGCGGCCCGTAAAGAGCATGGCGATATTGTGTTCATCGGCGGCGGTGATGACTTCTTCATCGCGGACAGAACCGCCGGGCTGGACAACGGCGGTGGCACCGGCGGACGCGACGAGATCGAGTCCGTCGCGGAAGGGGAAGAAGGCGTCAGACGCACAAACAGAATTGGCGAGCGCGAGCTTGGCGGACTCAGCTTTCAGTACGGCGAAGCGCGTCGAGTCCACACGCGACATCTGTCCGGCGCCGATGCCGAGTGTTCCGGTCGCTGAGGCGAAGACAATGGCGTTGGAACGAACGTGTTTTGCAACTATCCAACCAAGCTTGAGCGCAGTGAGTTCAGCGTTGGTCGGCGCGCGCTTCGTGACGACTTTGGCGTCGGCCCATTCGGGGAAGCCGTTGTCGCGGTCTTGCACAAGATAGCCGCCCCATATGGCACGAACTTCCGTGGCAACTCCTCGGCAGTCGAGTGCGGCTTGATCGTAGGTGATGAGCCGCAGCGCTTTCTTCTTGGCGAGAATTTCGCGCGCGCTGTCGGTGAACGCGGGCGCGAGGATGATCTCGAGGAAGATGTCGGCCAACGCCCGGGCGGCGGTTTCGTCGAACGTGCGATTGACGGCGACGATTCCTCCAAATGCCGAAACCGGATCGGTTTTGAGCGCCGTGGCAATGGCTTGATCAACCGTACCGCCCAAGCCAACGCCGCACGGTGTAACATGCTTGATTATCACGCAGGCGCACTCGGAGAATTCTCCGAGCAAGGCGAGCGCGCCGTCGGCGTCGAGCAAGTTGTTGTAGGAAAGTTGCTTCCCCGAGAGCTTGTCAGCGGCGACGAGTCCAGCGGCGGGAATGTGGAATGGCGCATAGAGGGCGGCCTGCTGATGCGGATTCTCACCATAGCGCAATGCGCGGGACTTGTGCAACGCGAGGGCCTGGAAATCGTCGGGGTTCAGCCAGTTGGCAATTGCGCCATCGTAGGCGACAAGTTCCATGAAAGCATGGCGGCCCAGCTTGTCCGCGAGCTCGGGGGACACGGCGCCGCGCTGCGCATTGAACTCGGAGATAAAATCGGCGTATTGCGCGACATTCGTAAGAATGGCAACATGCGCACGATTCTTGACTGCGGCGCGCACCATGGAAGGACCGCCCACATCAATGTTCTCGTTGATTTCTTCCGCGGATTTTCCCGACGAAAGCGTATGCTGGAAGGGATAGAAGTTGACGACGAGCAGGTCAATGGGATCGAGGCCCAGGCGCTGCATGTCGGCGTCGTCACCCGTGTGATCACGCCGCGCGAGCAGGCCGCCATGAATGCGCGGATGCAGCGTTTTGATACGTCCCTCCATCGCTTCAGGGTGCCCGGTGAATTGCGCGACTTCGGTGACCGGCAGGCCGTGATCAAGCAGCGCTTTGGCAGTGCCGCCGGAAGCGATCAGCTCAACGTTGTGGGCGTGCAAGGCCTGCGCGAGTTCAATGAGACCAGTCTTATCGCTGACAGATAATAGAGCGCGGCGAATCGGGATCATGAGAATGTATTAGGGTAGGATCGTTACGATACGGTCGTGAATACGCAGCCGGTCGCGGACAAGCAGGCGCAATGCGCCGAAGTAGAGGTTCTTTTCCGCGGCCTGCACGCGAGCGGCGAGGGAGTCCGGCGTGTCGGCGGGATCCACGCGTACAGGAATCTGTGCGATGACCGGGCCATGATCGTATTCCTCATCCACGAAATGGACGGTGGCACCGGTGATGCGCGCACCGTACTGCAACACGGCTTCGTGGACTCGTTTTCCATACATACCGTGGCCGCCGAAGGCAGGCAACAGGGCCGGATGGATGTTGACGATTTTATTCCGATAGGCCTGGACGACGGCAGGTGGGATCAACTCCAAAAAGCCGCAGAGACAGATGGCATCGCACTGCGCTGTGCGCAATGCTTTTAGCAGCGCCTGGCCGTGTTCCACAGGCGACGGGAAGTCGCGGCGGCGAATTACTTCGGCGGGAACGTCCAGTTCACGCGCCCGGCTCAAGGCGAACGCATTCATGTTGGAACAGATCAGCAACGCGTGGTCGCAGGGAAGCTGTTCGGTACGGGCGCTTTCGACCAGAAATTGGAACGTTGAACCGCTGCCGGAAGCGAAGTAGGCGATACGCATCAGGCGAAATTTGGCGCAATGAATGGTGAGACAGCAATGGACAATTCAGGCGTCGTGGCATCCAGTCGCATGCGCAACACGCCGCCTACAGGTAAGGTCACGCGGTCGCGGCCGTGTCCGTAGGGGAAATTCAGAATGATCGGGTAGTTCGTGCCGAGCGTCGCGTCGAGCACGCTTTGGCGAAGTTGTGCGCGGGATTTGTCATCACTGGGATCCCAACCAAAGTCGCCGACGACCAGCGCCGCGAGATTCTGCAGACCGCCCGCGTTGCGCAGATGAAAGAGCAGGCGATCCACACGATAAGGCGGCTCGGCGACATCCTCGATGAAGAGCATAGCGCCGCGCAAGTCTGGCAGCCACGGCGTGCCGAGCAGCGTCGTGATCATCGTCAAATTCCCGGGCAGGGCTGGCGCAATGATTTCGGTGGCGCCGCCGCGCAAAAATTCGAGTGGATTGACTGAGAATCCGTCCAACAAGTTGAAGGTCTCCCCCGCCAGCACGCGCATGGCGCATGATTCCGTAGCTGGTGAAAGCGAACCATCAAATTCAACGGCGAGCGGTCCCGTGAAACTGACGGCCCGCAGTTTGGCCCAGAGCGCCCATTGCAAGGCGGTGAGATCTGAAAAGCCGATTAACGGTTTGCGGGACGATGCAATGACGCCGAGATCGAGCCCCGCAAGCAGGCGCGACGTGCCGACTCCACCACGGGCACTCCAGACGGCGTGGACCTCAGGATCGGCGAACAGTGCGAGCAGCTCGCGCGAGCGAATGTCATCGTGTGCGGAGAGAAATCCGTCCTGCGACAACACGTTTGGGGAGAGCTTGGTGCGGTAACCCAAATCGTGCAGATGGGCGACGGCTCGTTCGAGTTTTTCGGGCTTGACCGGACCGGCGGGTGCGGAGATACCGAAGACAGATCCGGGCGCGAGCGCATTCAACACGAACTCAATACCCCCACTGCGGTCCGGCGAGCGTATAGTCGCCGAAGCCGGTGTAGTCCACGAACACGAAGCGGCGATTCAAATTGTGATAGAACCAGATTTCGTAGGGTCGCGAACCGGATTCAAAGGGATGCCGCTCGATGTCGGTGGGCTCGCCATAGAGTATGAAGACGCGGCCGCGATCGGTTTCCCAGCCGGCGCGATGCGTCGAGTACTTGTCGTCGGCGTAGTCAATGCGGAAGTAGTACTCTTCCATGAGTTCGTTGCGCGGCGTCTCTGGCGACGGATCGCGGCGTTTCCAGAATTCGCGAAAGAGCTGTTCGCGGTCCACCATCGAAGCGGAGCGCAGGCGCCGGTTTTCTTCGGCAGTAGCGATGTACTTCACTTGACGAATGGCTTCGCCGAGATCCGTTATCGTCGCGGGGACGCCGGGGATATTGACTGTAAACGTGATGGTTCGCGCTTCGCGGCGGCCGAAGCCCAGAGCCTCGAAGGCGATTTTGTATTTCTGCACGGGCAGATTGGCCAGGACGACATCGTATTCGATATGTTCGACCGTGCCCGTGGGATAGACGCGTTCGCTGCGCGTGGCAACGGGCTGGTTGTTTTCGCCGGTGACGGTCCACGTGATCGTTAAGGTGTCCCGGGCGACGCTGACGAGATCAATGCCAACGCGCGCGGGCTCGTCCCGATTGGAGAAGTTCTCAAGGACGCGCGGCACGAGCGGCTGGTCATGCAGCGAGTCGGCGTCGAGCCAATACAGGTCGGAAACGGAGAGCAGCGAGTCCATCAGCGCGGCGGAGACGTCGCCCTGCCAGCGGCGCTTGCTCTTGGTTTCGCGGTCGGTGATTGTGACGGAGACGGCGTACTCGCCGGGTTTGATGAAGAACTCTTCGGTGCGCACGGCATTCAGCGTGCGGCTGTTGGTTTCTTCAAAAGAATCGGTGTGGACGTCAATGTCGAGGCTGCGTTCGGCGACGAGGTTATCGGCTTCGTCAAAGAGCGCGAACGACGCTTCGAAGCGGGCGATGAACGCGCTCGATTGTCCGCGGACGAAGGTCAAATTGTCGTAGGGGACGGAAAGCGCGACGAAAACGAGGGCGCTATCAGGGTCGGACGACAAGCGCTGACCGGAGGAGCAGCGAAAGCCGCGGGCCTCCGGGCCATCCGTGTGGCGCGGTCGTTGGGCGAAGGCCAACGCTGTCAGCAGCGTCAGCGTGACAAGACAGGCAGTGCTAAGTTTCCGCATGATTCACCCCGCGATAAGGCACTCGATTCGATGGGCACGGCATCCAGTTGATAGGCGGCGGCGCCGGTGATCTTGACCTGATGAAGCGTGCCGGGCGGGAGCGTGCCGCGCACGCGCACGCGCGCGTCAATATCGGGTGCATCCCACGGGCCGCGTCCCCACGACGCCTCGCGGACATTGCGCTCGATCAGCACCGGAATGGTTTCACCAATTTGCTGTTTGTGACGATCAAGACAGACTTGTTTCTGCAATTTCATGAGTCTGTCGAGGCGGTCGAGCGCGACACCCTCTTCGACGCGATCGGGGAGCAGCGCGCCGGCCGTTCCGACTTGCGGCGAATAGGTGAAGACGCCGGCGCGTTCGAATCGGACTTCGCTCATGAAATCATAGAGCTCTTCAAAATCATCATCAGTCTCGCCGGGGAAGCCGACGAGCACAGTCGTGCGGACGCAGACATCGGCACGGCCATCGCGAAAGGCCGCGATAGACTCCTGCATTTTGCTCCGGCTGGTCTTGCGATTCATCAGTTTGAGCATGCGCGCCGACGCGTGCTCGATGGGAAAGTCAATGTACGGCGCGAGCTTGGGCACGCGCGCGAGTTCGGTCATCAATTGCGGTGGTGATGACGGCGGGTGCGCATAGAGAATGCGAATCCATTCGATGCCTTCGATATCGGACAGACGGCGGCAGAGTTCGGCGAGCATGCGCTGGCGATAGAGGTCCACGCCGTAGCTGGTCGTCTCTTGACCGATGATCAGCAGCTCTTTGACTCCGGTCCGGGCGAGCAGGCGGGCTTCGTCCACAAGTTTATCGAGCGGTTCACTGCGGTAGAGACCGCGCATTTGCGGAATCGCGCAAAAGGCGCAGGCGTGTGAGCAGCCGTCAGAGATACGCAAATAGGCGGAACCCGGTCCGGCCTTGCCGCTATACATCGTCAACACGGAGGAAGAGCTCGACATGCTCATGGGATTGGCACCCAGGGCGGCGAGCATTGCGCTCCAGTCTCCAATACCGAAGATGCCGTCGAGCTCGGGCAGTTCCGCCTGAATTTCAGGTCCGTCGCGCTGTGTCAGGCAACCCATGGCAAAGACGCGGCGACCGTGCTTGGCCTGTTTCCAGCGCACGGCTTCGAGCATGACTTGAATGGACTCCACTTTCGCGTCGTCAATGAAACCGCACGTATTGACGACGACGACATCGGCCTGCGCTTCGCGTTCGACGTATTCGTAGCCGCTTTGTTTGAGCAGTCCGGCGAGCGTCTCGCTATCCACAACGTTCTTGGCGCAGCCGAGCGTTTGGATCATGACACGGGGCGGACGCAGGTCGGCGGCGCAATGGCGTTTCATTGCCATAGGCACTCTACGTTCTGCTCGCCGATGACTTTGCGCATCTGGTTGATCACGGCAAGCGACGTCTTCAAACGATAACGGCGTGAGCGGATAAAGCGGTTCTGCCCATTCTGTTCGACTTTGAAGAGAATCTCAACGTCGCCGCTGTGGGAAGCAAAGAGATCTTCCAAAGCATTCAGCGTGGTTTCCAGATCCGGGCGCGGCGCGAGGTGCAGGAGCAGGCGCTTGATGAATCGCGCCTTGGCTTCCTCAATAGAGTAAATTTCCTCAGCGATAAACTTGGGTTCCTCGTCCTCGCGGCGAGTGACGCGCGCGACGATGATCAGACGCGCATCTTTCTGCAGAATCGGCAGGTAGTTTTCGAGCACATCGGAGAAGACGAGAATTTCGGCGGAACCCGTGTAGTCTTCGAAGATGACGGTGGCCATCGGCTTGCCTTTGCGCGTGACCTGACGGCGAATGTCCGTAACCACTCCGCCCAGCCGCACGCTGTCCTGATCGGCGAGCTCGGCGGTGTCACCCAACGCGGCCGTTGTAATCGAGGCGATGACATCTCGTTCCATGTCGAGCGGATGACCGGTGGCATAGAAGCCGAGCAGCTCTTTTTCGCGGGCAATCTTCTCGTCGAAGGACTGATCCATCACCTCGGGGAGCTGTGGTTCGAGCGAAGTCGCGGAGGCAACGCCACCAAACAGGGACGATTGACCGAAATCGCGTTCACGTTCTTTTTCCGCGGAATAAGACAAGAACGATTCGATTGACGCGAAGAAGCGACCGCGATTGCCGGGCAGCGAGTCGAGCGCACCCGCTCCAATCAGACTCTCAATGACTTTGCGATTGACGACGCGTGAGTCCACGCGGGCGGCCATGTCAAAAAAGCTCGTGAACGGTCCGCCCTTGGCGCGCGCATTCAAGATAGACTCGACGGGACTGTGGCCGATGTTCTTGATATTCTCGAGCCCGCAGCGCACGGCGTCGCCGGACACGGAGAAGTTGGCCACCGATTGATTCACATCCGGCGGCCGCACGGAGACTCCGCACTTGCGCGCGTCGCTGATGACTTTCGGCATGCGCTTGGTGTCACCATGATACGACGCGATATTGGATGCGACGAATTCCGCGGGATAGTTAGCCTTAAGATAGGCAGTCTGATAGGCGAGGACGGCGTAGCAGGCGGCATGCGCCTTGACGAAACCGTACTCGGAGAATTTGCGCACCAGTTCGTATATTTCTTCGGCAAGTTTCTGCGAAAGTCCGCTATGCGACAGGCAACCGGCGATGAAGTCGGCGCGGACCTTCTCCATCTCTTCCTTCTTCTTCTTGCCCATTGCTTTCCGCAGAATGTCAGCGCGGCCCAACGTGAACCCGGCGATATCGCGGGCGATCCGCAGAACCTGTTCCTGATAAACGATGACTCCGTATGTCTGGTCGAGGATCGGTTTTAGTTTCGGATGCAGGTATGCGACGGGCGTGCGGCCATGCTTACGCTCGATGAAGTCGCCGATCATATTCATCGGCCCGGGGCGGTAGAGCGCGACCATAGCCACAATATCGTCAATGCAGTTGGGCTTCAGCTTGGTGAGCCACTCGCGCATGCCGCCCGATTCAAGCTGGAAGACGCCGACAGTGTCACCTCGACCGAGCAGGTCATAGGTCTTGTCGTCGTTGGATTCATGAAGCGTATCGAGTTCAAGGGTTATGCCGCGGTCGGCCAGCATGCGCGTGCACAGGTCAATGACGTTGAGCGTGCGCAATCCGAGGAAGTCCATCTTAAGCAGGCCGATCTTGTCCACGATATTCATATCGAACTGCGTGGTGACACTGCCGTCGGATTGGCGGAACAGCGGGACGTAATCGGTGAGCGGTCCGGGGGTAATGACGACGCCGGCGGCATGCGTGGAGGCATGACGGCAAAGCCCTTCCAGCGTGGCACCGACATTGAAGACGCGCCGGTAATCTTCGCGCTCGGCGAGCATCGTGGTCAGCTCGGGATTGTTCTCGGTGGCCGTCGTTAGGTTGGCGGTTGGACCCTCGGGAATGCGTTTGGCGAGCTTATCCACGTCGGCATAGGGCATGCTCAAGACGCGGCCCACATCACGGACGACGGCACGCGCTTTCAGGCGGCCGAAGGTGATGATCTGCGCGACGGATTCAGCGCCATATTTTTCGCGCACATATTCAATCACGCGGGCGCGGCCTTCGTCATGGAAGTCAATATCAATATCGGGCATCGAGATGCGCTCGGGATTGAGGAAGCGCTCGAAGTAAAGGCCGAAGCGCATCGGGTCGAGGCTGGTGATACCGAGTGCATAGCAGACAAGCGAACCGGCGGCGGAACCGCGACCCGGTCCGACCGCGACGTCGATCGAGCGCGCATAGCGCACGAAGTCAGAGACAATGAGGAAGTAGCCCGAGAAGCCCATCTGGTCAATAACGCGAAGCTCGTAGTCGAGGCGTTCGAGCAATTCGGGAGTAACTTCGCGATAGCGCCGCGTCAATCCGGCGCGCGCGAGATTCGTGAGGTACTCTGTTTCGGTGGTCTCACCCTCCGGCAGCGGGAAGTGCGGGAGATGGCGGGTGTTGAAGTCCAGAGCAATGGCGCACTTTTCGGCGACTTCGCGCGTGTTGAGCAGCGCCTCGGGCACATCGCTGAAGAGCGCGGCCATTTCGGCGGGAGTCTTGAGATAGAACTCCTGCGTATCGAACTTCATGCGCTCGGCGTCTGACACGAACTTGCCGGTTCCGATGCACAGAAGACAGTCATGCGCTTCGTGATGGCTGCGCTCGAGGTAGTGCGTATCGTTCGTGCAGATGACTTTCGCATCAAGCCGTTTGGCGAGCTTGAGGAGCTGCTTATTGAGCTGCGGTTCGTCGGGCAGGTCATGGCGCTGGATTTCGACATAGAAGTCCGTGCCGAAGAGCTCTTTGTACCACATCGCTCGTTCCCATGCGCCGGTTTCGTCACCGGACATTAGCAGCGTGGGAATTTCCGATGACATGCAGCCGCTGGTGGCGATCAGTCCGTCGCAGTGGCCGGCCAGGAGTCCGTGGTCAATGCGCGGCCGGTAGTAGAAGCCCTCGGTATAGCCGCGCGACGAGAGTTTGACGAGGTTTTTGTAGCCCGCTTCGTTCTTGGCCAGCAGCAGGAGATGGCTGGCGTACTCGCCGTCGCGGCTGCGTTGACCGCCGGATTTGTTGAAGCGATCCTTGCAGATGTAAGTTTCGCAGCCGATGATGGGCTGAATACCGTTTGATTTACAGGCTGAGTAGAAATCCACGACGCCGTGCAGAGCGCCGTGATCGGTGAGAGCGATTGCGGGCATCTGCAATTCGACGGCACGGCGCACGAGGTCGCCGACCTTACAGGCGCCGTCGAGGAGGCTGTACTCCGAGTGGTTGTGCAGATGAACGAAATCGGCGCTCATAGGTCGCCTTCGATCCTCCGGATATCGGCGCCGACGCGCGCGAGTTTTACTTCGAGTTTTTCGTAGCCGCGGTCGAGATGATAGACGCGTTTGACTTCGGTTTCGCCGTGCGCGGCGAGGCCCGCCAGCACCAAACAGACAGACGCACGGAGGTCAGTGGACATGACGGGCGCGCCGGTGAGTTTCGGCACGCCGGTGATCACGGCGACGTTGTGATCCATGCGGATATTCGCGCCGAGTCGCGCGAGTTCGGCGACGTGGGTGAAGCGATCGGTGTAGATCGTATCGGTGATGCGCGATTCTCCGGCGGCGAGCGTGGCCATGGCCATGAACGGCGCTTGCAAGTCAGTCGGGAAGCCGGGATAGGCGTCGGTGGTAATGGTCACCGGTTTCAACGCACCATTTGTTCGCTCGACCGAAATGTAATCAGCGCCGGTTTGCACAGTGAGTCCGGCCTGGCGGGCAGTTTCGAGAACGATGGTCAACTGCGCCGGATCAGTCCGCGAGATTTTGATTTTGCCACCTGTCATGCCGACGGCGCAGATGTACGAGCCGGTTTCAATGCGATCCGGCAGCATTTCCGCATCGGCGGGATGAAGCTCGGCGACGCCTTGTATGGTGAGTTCGCGCGAGCCGATACCGGCGATGCGCGCGCCCATGCGATTGAGGAAGATCGCAAGCTGCGTCACTTCGGGTTCGAGCGCGACGTTTTTCAGGACGGTGGTCCCTTCAGCACGGACGGCTGCCATCAGGACATTGGCCGAAGCACCGACGCTGGAGATGCCGAACTCGAAAGTAGCCCCGCGCAAGGGCAAAGCTTTGGCGACGACGTAGCCTTGGTCGAGCTCCAGTTTGGCGCCGAGCGCTTCCATCCCTTTCATGTGCAAGTCTACAGGACGCGGTCCCCATGCGCAGCCGCCGGGCAGCGAGACGCGAGCCTCGCCGTGACGTCCAAGCAGCGCACCGAGCACATAGAAGCTGGCGCGCATGGTTTTGACCAATTCATAGGGTGCTTCAATATGCGAAGCGTGCGACGTGTCAATGAGCAGTTCGTGCTCGTGTTCATCTACTTTCGCGCCGAGAATACGGAGCAAGTTGCACATCGTGCGTACGTCCATAAGGCGCGGGACGTTAGTGAAGCGATAGAAGCCGGGAGCGAGGAGCGCGGCGGCCAATAGCGGCAGCGTGGCGTTTTTCGATCCGGAAACAGGTATCTCTCCTTCGAGCGGTCGTCCGCCGCGGAGAAGTAAGCTATCCAAAGTTAGTCTGCCAGTTCAGTCGGGGATTTGTGGGAGTTGAGGAGTTCGCCGGCGGCGGCCAGTGCGCTGCCGGAGATTTCGGTCCCGGCGAGCAGCGCGGCGACGGCGGCCGCGCGTTCATCGGGTTTGAGCAGGCGCGCGCTGGTGAGCGTTTGCTTGCCGGAGGTGCTTTTGGAAACTTCAAGGTGGTGGTTTGCGCGGGCCGCGATCTGGGGCAGGTGCGTGACAACCATAAGCTGTTGCGCGCGACCCAAGCTGTCGAGCAAATTGGCGACCGCCGCGGCAACGCGGCCGGAAATGCCGAGATCAATTTCATCGTAGACGAGCAGCGGGTAGTGCATGCGTTCGGCGACGACACTCTTGATGGCGAGCGTGACGCGGGACGATTCACCGCCGGAGGCGACGTCAGTCAGCGGCGCGAGTTTCTGGCCAGCGGATGCCGCGAACAGAAAGTCCACGGAATCCGCGCCGCTGCGGGAGATATGCGCAGGGTCGGCGGGGTCGGCGGCGTCGAGTTTGATTTCGAAGCGCGGCTTGGCAAATCCCAGCGGCTCAAGCGCCTGCGCGACGGCCTTGCCGAATTTGGGTGCGGCGGATTTGCGCGCGGCGGTAAGCAAGTGCGCGGACTCGTGCAGAGCTTTGGCGGCGGAATCGAGGTCGCGGTCAAGCAGCGCGAGCTGCTGTTCGAGGCGTGCCAATTCCGCCAGCTCGGATTTCATGTTTTGCGCGCGTTCGAGAATCTGTTGCAGGTCAAGGCCGTGTTTGCGGCGCAGTTCCGAGATCGTGGCGGCGCGTTGCCGCAGCAATTCGAGTTCGGCGGTGTCCACTTCGACGTGTTCGGCGTAGCGGCTGACTTCAGCGCTCACATCACGCAACCGGGCGGCGAGCTCCGCGAGTTCGGATGCGATCGGTTGAAACTGATCGTCGTAACGTTTGATTTCGTCGGCGAGCTGCCGCGCTTGTCCGGTCAGCGCAACGGCACAAACGTCGTCCTGTTCCAAAATGCCCGCCATTTGCGTGGCGAGAGTAATGAGCTTCTCGGATTGCTCAAGACGTTTCAGGCGCGCGGTGATGTCAACATCTTCACCGGCGTGCAGGCCAAGCCGTTCGATTTCTTCCAATTGATAGGCCAGCAATGCCTGTTCCTTGCGGCGCTCCGTGACGACACGCAGCAGTTCATCGCGGTGTCTATGCAGATCAGCGCGGCGGCGAAAGTCGGCGGCAACGCGATCGCAGAGTTCAGCGTTGCCCGCGAAGGCATCGAGGAATTCAAGCTGACGCGCGGCACGAAAGAGCGAAAGGCTGTCGCGTTGACCGTGGAAGTCCATGAGCTGTTCGCCCACGGATTTGAGCAGCTCTACGGTTGCGGGGCGGTCCTGAATGTAGCCGCGCGCCCGGCCACCGCGGGTCAATTCGCGGCGCACGGCAAGAATCGTCGTGGGTTCGTCGTCAGCATCTTCGCCGAGCAGGGCCCGAACGGCCTCGGGCGATGCGAGTTGAAATTCCGCTTCGATGATCACGCGGTCGGCAGTTTCGCGGATCATGCTCTCGCTCAGGGAGTCGCCAAACAGGACGCGCAGCGCGCCGAGGATCATGCTTTTACCCGCGCCTGTTTCACCGGTGATGGCGGTGAAGCCGGGCAATAAGTCGAGAGTGATCTCTTTGACCAGCAGGAAGTCGCGAATGCTCAGGCGCGCGAGCATTGGCTACCGGCCCAGCACGGCAAGTTTACCGGTGGCGGAGTGGCCATCAGAAGTGGTGGCGACCAGCAGATAGACGCCGCCGGCGACGAGCTCGCCATCTTCATTGCGGCCGTCCCAGCCCGTGCTGATGGCAGTGCTCCACGCTAATTCGCGGACCAGTCGGCCCGTGAGTGTAAAGACGCGCAATTCATCAAAACGGCCCCCCAGCGCGTTCGCATCGAGATACATGTGCTGTGTACCGTCAGCGATGAACGGATTGGGATAGGGCCAGACTTCGTCGAGCGTACGTTCGCGCGTAACGTAGGGAGTTTCGAGTCGTGACAGACCATCAAGCGTGCCGATCCAAACTTCGCCGGTGCTGGGATTAGATGTTATCGAAGTTACATTTTCTGACGCGAGGTCCGACGCGAAGTCAATGCTGCTCGATGTTTGGAACACGTGAACCCAGGAGAAGCTCGGATCGAGCACGGCCACGCCTTCATCGGTTGCAAACCACTTGTTGTCCTGCGCGTCCACATGAATGTGATTAACGCGGCGACCGATGGGCAGATCAAACAGACAGATGAAGCGCAAGTTCGCGATGTCATCGGGCAGACTATCCTGCGGATTACCGCTGTGAGTCAAGCCACCTTGCGAATAGTACGCGCCGCCGGGTGTGCCGACCCAGAGGTATTTCTGTTTGTCCACGGCGAAGGACAGCACCTCGCGGTTGATGTCCTCGAAGCACGTCGTGGCGGCGTCTTGCAACTCGACGGGATCGTAGCTGGCCCATTGGTCATTAGATGTATCGGCCAGCGTTCCGGCCGGATCGCAGACGAAGGTGTGGTTTCCGTCGAAGCTCGCTCCGACGAAGATGCGGCCAAAGGGATCACCGAAGATCTCGTTGATTTCGTATGGGCGGGCGATTCCGGACTCGCTCTGCGTGCGGTAGTAGGCCCACGGCGTGGGATTGTTGCCCTGGCTGAGCCAATCATTGGTGACAACGGCTACAGTACGTGGAACGGTGGCCAGACGATTCGAGATGAGAATGTCCCCGGAGGGGAGCTTGCCGACCCGTGTGACGCAGAAGGATGGTGAGCCCGATATCCCGGAGAGCCGCGGGCCATCCTGATCAAAACCTGCGTCCTCGATGGAATTGTAGCGATAGAACTCGCCATTGTGATGGCGAATAACGCCGCCGCCATCGCTGCCGAACCAGACACCGCCGTAGTTATCGGCAACGGCGGAGCGCGGACCGGAATTCCAGAAGAGCCCGCCAAGCGTATCGCTGCGGGTGTAGGCAGTCCATTGCTCGTGCGAGAATTTGGAGACGCCGGTACGAGCACCTTGGCTGGCAACCCAGAGATCACCGATGGAGTCAAACGTCAGCGCGGTGACCGCGTTGCCCCCCACACCGCGCGGCGCGATGATCGGTGACAGATCGGCCCCGTCAAAGAAGCGCAGTCCGCCGGGCCGTTCGCTGCGATCTGCAACACCGATGGCGAGGATGTTTACGCCGTCGAGGGCGGTGACGGCGACCGCCGCCAGGCCCGGTTGACCGAGTCCCGTGGAGGTCCAGGCATTACCAGCGAAACGATAGAGCGTGTTCTCGCTAATGGCGTAGAACTGTCCATCAAAACCGACAAATTCGAGCACAGCCTCAGGTGCGCTAATCGGCGTACTGAAATTAGTGCCGTCAAAGGACGCGGTTTGAGACTCGGTGGCCAGCCAGAGCCGTTGCCCGTCGAGACCGAGCGCCTCAACGTTATTGGCCGGGAGTCCTTCGGTGAGCGTGTAGTTTTCCCAGACGGCGGGCGCGGAGAACTGCGCACTGGTCAGGGGCGCCCGGGCGAGTCCTGCGATGGTGGCGGCATAGAGAAAGCCGTCGTGGGCAACGAGATCGGCAACGGCAATGCTGGTCGGGAAACTCCCGAGCACGCGGACGCGCTCCAGAACACGGTAGTTATCTACGACGCCGTAGTAGGCGAAACGGTAGATTCCGTTGTTGGCCCCCAAAAACATTTCCTCCCCGACCCGCACGATCGAGGAGACTTCAAAGATCTCGTTTTGCAGGTCCGAGATGACCTTCGTTTGACCGGTCCGCGGATTGAGTCGCGTGATACGGCCATCGGGCGCGACGATCCAGATCCAACCCTGTTGATCTTCGCCCAGCCCCACGGTAGCGTTCATTGCCAGTCCACGGGTGTTGGTGTAGACATCAAACTCGCCGGTCGCCCGGTCAAATGAGACGAGGCCACCAGTGGTGCCGAGCCAGAGTCCGGCGTCGGTCACGAGCAGATTGCGGACGCTGGACGCGGATGTGTAGGTCGTCCAACGGAACGGGTTGGCAGAAGCGATAGTTGCGATAGTCAGCGCACAAAGCGCGACGAGCAGCGGCATGTTATGCCCTCACAATTGACCGAAGAAAAGGGTTAAGAGCCTGTGACTTGCTGCTGCTCCCATAGTTTCAAGGCAGACACGAGTTCAAGTGCCGCACGAGCGGCTTCCTGACCTTTGTTGCCAACTCGCCCGCCGGCGCGTTCAAACGCCTGTTCAACGGTGTTGGCCGTGATAACGCCGAAGGTAACGGGCTTTCCTGAGGATTCGCCGACGCGCGACAAGCCGTTGGCGCAGGCCTGACAAATGAAATCGAAGTGTGGTGTTTCACCGCGGACAACACAGCCCAACGCAATAACGGCGTCCACGTTCAAGCGCTTCACGACGCGGGCTGCGGCGGTGGCCAATTCGAACGCACCCGGGACGGTTACGATCTCGAACTGCGAATCGTCCAGGCCATGCGCGCGCAATTCACTGACTGCGCCATCGAGCAGATTGGCCGTGATCGTCTCGTGATATTGCGAGCGCAGAATGACCACTCGCAGGGGCATGTGCAGCGGCGCGGTCATGCAGTGGCTTCGGAGCGTTCGCCGAGCAGGCTTTCGGCAAATTTTTCGGCACTAAACGCTTCAAAGTCGTCGAGGGACTCACCAAAGCCCACGTAACAGATCGGCAGTTTCATCGTACGGGCGATGGCTAAGGCGACACCGCCTTTGGCGGTGCCGTCAATCTTCGTGAGGATCAGCCCCGTCACTCCGGCGGTCTTGGTGAATTCCTTGGCCTGATTCAGGCCATTTTGTCCGGTCGTGGCATCCAGAACGAGGAGTACCTCGTGGGGCGCGCCGGGCAGTCGCTTATTTAGCACGCGCGAGACTTTCTCCAGTTCCTGCATAAGATTGCTCTTGTTATGCAGGCGACCGGCGGTGTCCACGACGAGGCGCTGGATACCGCGGCTGCGGGCTGCTTGCAACGCATCCACCGCTACGGCGGCGCTGTCGCCGTTGGGTTCTCCCGCGACAACGGGGATGTTGCTGCGCTCGCCCCAGATCTTCAATTGATCAATGGCCGCTGCGCGGAACGTATCGGCTGCCACAAACATCACGGATTGACCTTGTGATGCAAGGTATTTCCCAAGTTTACCCACGCTGGTGGTTTTGCCGGTGCCATTCACTCCGACGATCAATATGACGTGCGGATCACCGGGCACAGGCGGCGTCCCTTCGGCCTCTTTCAGCAGAGCGACGATCTCTTGCCGCAGTAGCGCGTCGGCATCAGCCTCCGGCCCGGCTGCGCGTCCTGCCGCTTGCAAGCGTTCAATGAGATACTCGGTGGTTTCGAGGCCGACATCGGCCGAGAGCAGGATATCTTCGAGCTCCTGCAAGAGCGCCCGATCGAGCTTGCGGCCCGGGCGAAAGACGGCGGCCAACTTTTCGGTGATGGCTTCGCGAGTCTTGGTTAGCGCTTTCTTGAGTTTATCGAAAAGTCCCATGAGGCCTTAGAGGTTTTGCGAGCCGCCGGGTGCCGCTCCCCAGCGGAGTTTGTCGCGCAGGACGTGATAGAAGTCGCGGCGGTGCATATTGACCAGCAATGCGGCGAGGTCGGCTTTGCGCACGGTGACTTCCTG